>NZ_KV835958.1:0-79290 GCF_001838175.1 Corynebacterium sp. HMSC034A01
CGGCTGCGTAATGTTCTGCCGGTTCTGCGGGAATATCCGATTGTTTTTGGTTATTCTGCGGCCGCAGAATGGGAGATTCGGCGGGGGACCGGAGGACGTCGATAGGCGAGGGGCTCTGCGCGCTACGATTGCGCACATGACTGACTCTTCAATGCGCGTACGTTTTTGCCCGTCACCAACTGGAACCCCGCACGTGGGCATGGTGCGCACGGCACTGTTCAACTGGGCGCAGGCGCGCCACTCCGGCGGCACGTTTGTGTTCCGCATCGAGGACACGGATGCCGCGCGTGACTCGGAGGAGAGCTACCAGGCGATCATCGAGTCGCTGGAGTGGCTGGGCCTGACCTGGGACGAAGGCATCAACGTCGGTGGCCCGCACGAGCCGTACCGCCAGTCCCAGCGTTCCGAGATTTACACGGACGTGCTGAACAAGCTCATTGAGGCCGGCGAGGTCTACCCGGCGTACTCCACCAACGAAGAGGTCCAGGAGCGCCACAAGGCTGCTGGCCGCGACCCGCAGCTGGGCTACGACAACTTCGACCGCGACCTGACGCAGGAGCAGATCGACGCGTTCGAGGCGGAAGGCCGCAAGCCGGTGTGGCGCCTGCGCATGCCGGACCAGGACTGGACCTGGAACGACCTTGTGCGTGGCGAGGTGACGTTCAAGTCCGAGACGCAGCCGGACTTCGTGGTCGCTCGCTCCAACGGCGCGCCGCTGTACACGCTGGTCAATCCTGTCGACGACGCGCTGATGGGCATCACCCACGTCCTGCGCGGCGAGGACCTGTTGTCGTCCACCCCGCGCCAGATGGCGCTGTACGAGGCGCTCAAGCGCGTCGGCGTCGCAGAGTTCACCCCGGAGTTCGGCCACCTGCCGTTCGTGATGGGCCAGGGCAACAAGAAGCTGTCCAAGCGCGACCCGGAGTCCAACCTGTT
Source organism: Corynebacterium sp. HMSC034A01 (assembly GCF_001838175.1). Classification (NCBI taxonomy): domain Bacteria; kingdom Bacillati; phylum Actinomycetota; class Actinomycetes; order Mycobacteriales; family Corynebacteriaceae; genus Corynebacterium; species Corynebacterium sp. HMSC034A01. The sequence continues at coordinate 937 of NZ_KV835958.1, forward strand.
CAACCACCGCGACAACGGCATCATCCCGGAGGGCATGATCAACTACCTGGCGCTTTTGGGCTGGTCGCTGTCCGCGGACCAGGACATCTTCAGCGTCGACGAATTTGTCAAGGCCTTCGATGTCAACGACGTGCTGGGCAACCCGGCCCGCTTCGACCAGAAGAAGCTCGAGGCCATCAACGCCGACCACATCCGCCTGCTCGATCCGGAGGACTTCCGCGACCGTCTGCGCGCGTACCTGACCGAGCACACCGACTTCCCGGAGGACTACCCGGCGGACAAGTTCGCTATTGCCGCGGACCTGGTGCAAACACGCATCAAGGTGCTGTCCGAGGGTTACAACCTGCTGAAGTTCCTGGTCACCGCCGACGAGGACCTGGAGCTGGACGAGAAGAGCGCGAAGAAGAACCTCAAGGACACCGCCATCGAGCCGCTAGACGCCGGTATCGCCGCGCTGGAAGCGGTGGAGGAGTGGACCACGCCCAACATCGAGGCGGCGTTGAACAAGGCGCTTATCGACGACCTCGGGTTGAAGCCCCGCGTCGCGTTCGGTGCCCTGCGCGTCGGCGCTACCGGCGCTGCAGTGTCGCCGCCGCTGTTCGAGTCTATGGAGCTGCTCGGCCGCGAATCCACGCTGAAGCGTCTGCGCGCGGCACGCGAGGTAACCCCATACCAGGCCGCGGAGTAGTTACAACGCTGTTGTTATAGCGCAATAAAGGCCGCCGCGATTTGTGCGGTGGCCTGCGGATTTGGTTGCTTTAGCTATCCATGGTTATAGTAATCCACGTTGTTCAGCAGACAGGCGCAACACCGAGAGGGAAAGCGCAGGTCAGACTGGAAAACGATGGCCTATGGTGTAATTGGCAACACAACGGTTTCTGGTACCGTCATTCTAGGTTCGAGTCCTGGTAGGCCAGCTGCAGAGCTTTTTAGTTCTGTGTCCTAATGCCCCGTTCGTCTAGCGGCCTAGGACGTCGCCCTCTCACGGCGGTAACACGGGTTCAAATCCCGTACGGGGTACAAAGCAAAACCTCCAATCCAGTTTCTGGGTCGGAGGTTTTTCGCTTCCGGTACTGTGATCGCATGGTGTGGAAGTTGTCGTCGCTGTTCAGCGGTGAAATTCGTCAAAGTGGGTCCAGTCTCATCGATGCGTTCAGTGTTCCAGCTGCGGCGTCGAGCCTGTCTTCTTCGATTCCGCTGCTCGCGGTTCCGGCACTGTTTCTCGCGGTGCTAGGCGGGGGAGTATTCGGTGCGCCGCTGTATGAGGGGATGAGTGGCACCGGGTCGTCGTTAAGCAATGGCTCCAGCAACGTCGCCGACACCTTCCCGGATCCGGACGCGAAGCCCGCGACCCTGAAATCGGTGACGCACATAGAAAACGACGTCTATGAGGTCGTCGTGTACTCGCCCTCCATGGATAGGGAGGTCAAAAACGAGGTGATCCTGCCCGGCGGGCCAGATAACGACGCCCCGCGGCCGACGCTGTATCTGCTGATGGGCGCGGACGGTGCCGCCAACGGCTGGTCCTGGCGCAACTCCTCCGACTACCAGGAGTTCTTCCAGGACAAGCTGGTCAATGTGGTCACCCCGATCGGCTCGGTCTCTTCGATGCAGGCCGACTGGTACCGCGAGGACAAGGCGACTGGCCGCAACAAGTGGCTCACGTACTTCACCAAAGAGCTGCCTCCGCTTATCGACGAGCATTTCCACGGCACCGGCATCGACGCGATCGCAGGCATTTCCATGTCGGGCGGGCCCGCCCTAAACATCGCGTCCCTGGAACCGGAGCGGTTCGCCGCCGCGGCCTCGTACTCCGGATGTCCGGCCACCTCCGGCGTGCTCGGTGACACGTACGTGCGCCAGGCCCTGAAGCTCAACGGGGCGGATCCCCGCAAGATGTGGGGGATGTCCTCCGACCCGGCGTGGGCGGCGCACTCGCCCGTGCTGCACCTGGAGGCGCTCGAAGGCACAAAGCTGTTTGTCTCCGCGGCGCAGGGAGTGCCCGGTGCCATCGACGACACGAAGACCTCCGCTGAACGCATCGGCCCGCCCGTGGCGATCGAGGCGGCATCATATGCCTGCTCGGAATACTTCGTGGATAGAGCGCAGCGTGCAGGCTTGGACGTGCAGTGGTACCCGCAGGTAGAGGGCACGCACAGCTGGGGCCTGTTTGAGAAGTCCATGCGCAAAAGCTGGGGTGTAATCGGGCCGGCTCTTGACGTGCAACCGTTCGCTAGGGAGACCCCAGTGACGAAGACGCCGCTTCCTGACGAGGCGCCGCAGCCCGTCGGCGGGTCCTCGAGATCGAGTAGCTGACACGTGTTCGGCTACAGTTTCGGGTGTGAAACAACATTTTCGTCGCGGCGTATCTTTGTGCGCCGCAGTCGCCACCGTCAGTCTGCTCGTTGCCCAGCCCGCGCAGGCGGTGGAAGGTGGGGAAGACCTTGGGCTCGTAGATAGGCAGCACATGCCCCTGCGTTGAGTTCTGCGATCGCCACGATCTTCGGCTCCGGCGGGCTCGGATCCTCGCTCGCGGACGGGTTTGGGCAGCTGCGGCCAGGAACCCCGCCGATTGCGGTGCCGATCATCCTGCTTGGTGCGATGATGAGCGGCGCGTTGGGCGACCTCCTGTTCGGCCGCTACCTATTCGGCGGCAGCTCCGTGGCCGCCGAAGCGCTCGGCTCCAGCACCGTGATTGACCGAACGTTCCCGGATTCGGACGCGCCGCCCGCGCAGTTCCGGAAACTCGAGCACGTGCAAGACAACGTGTGGGTCCTTACTGTGTACTCGCCGTCCATGGGCCGAGAGGTCGAAAACGAGCTGATCCTGCCCGCCGGTGGACCGGAAAACACGACGCCGCGGCCGACGTACTACCTGCTCGGCGGCGCGGGCGGCGGCGAGAAAACTCCGTGGTGGAAAGACGGCGGCGCCTCCGAGTTCTTCGCGGACAAGCAGATCAACGTGGTCACCCCGCGCGGCTCCGTCGGCTCGCAGCAGGCCGACTGGGCGGATAAGGACCCCAAGCTCGGTGTGTACAAGTGGACCACCTACTTGACCAAGGAGCTGCCTCCGCTCATCGACGAGCATTTCCACGGCACCGGCCGCGACGCAATCGCGGGGCTATCCATGTCCGGCGGGCCGGCGCTGCACATCGCGGCGATGGAGGACCGCTTCGTCGCCGCCGGCACGTACTCGTCCTGCCCGTCGACCACAGGACTAGTAGGGCAGGCCTTCGCGTACGGCACCGTCAAGCAGTACAAGGGCGACCCGTCGAAAATGTGGGGACGGGCGTGGGACCGCGCCTGGGCGGCGCACTCGCCGGTGCGCAACGTCGAGGACCTCAAGGGCAAGACACTGTTCCTGACCGCCTCGCGCGGATTGCCGTCAAAGTGGGACGTGCCAGTGGAGGACTCGCCGGAGCCGCTGCTCGTGCCGGATGAGCAGCTGGCCTACACCTGCACCCTGCACTTCCTCTCCGAAGCACGGCGCAAGGGGCTGAACCCGGACTGGTACGAGTTCGAGGAAGGCACCCACAACTACGGGCTGTTTCGCCGAGAGCTGGTTGCAAGCTGGGAAACGCTGGGCCCGGCGCTTGGTGTTTCCGGCCTCTGACCAGGCGATTTGTAAGTTTGCGGTAGCGTCCTTTATCTTTAACAAGTCGCAAACAAGCGAGCGCGCCCCGTTCGTCTAGCGGCCTAGGACGTCGCCCTCTCACGGCGGTAACACGGGTTCAAATCCCGTACGGGGTACAAAGCAAAAGCTCCCGATCCGGACTCCGGGTCGGGAGTTTTTGCGTTGGTAGCCTTGGCGGGGTGACTTCCCTGGACTTCTTTGAAATCGACGTCTTCGCCACCGGCGCGTTCACCGGCAACCCGCTCGCCGTCATCTGCGGCGCGGATAATCTCAGCGACGAGCAGATGCAGCAGATTGCGTCGTGGACCAACTTCTCGGAGACGACATTCCTGCTCGAGCCGACGAATCTCGAAGCTGACTACCGGGTGCGCATTTTCACTCCGGTGGAGGAGTACGCTTTCGCCGGCCACCCCACGCTCGGCACGGCGCGCGCGTGGCTGGAGCTCGGCAACACGCCGCGCAACCAGGGCCGCGTGATTCAGGAGTGCGGCGTGGGCAACGTCGAGGTCCGCATCGAAGGCGACTCGCTTGCGTTCGCCACTCCGCCGCTCAAGCGCGACGACCGGCTCTCGGCAGAGGAAAAGGATGAGGTGTGCGACACCTTTGGCGTCGAGAAGCAATTGCTTGTCGACGCCGCCTTCGGCGACAACGGCCCCGGCTGGAAGCTGGCGCTGCTAGATGACCTGGACGCGCTGCGGGTGTTGGAGAAGCCGGCGGATAGCGACCTGAAGGTGGCGTTTGCGGCGCTGACGGGTGGGTCGGATCCGGCCTATGAGCTGCGCGCTTTCACGCCGACGTTCGAGGACCCCGTGACTGGCAGCGCGAACGGTGCGATGGCGCAGTGGCTGCGCGGGAGGGGAGATGTGCCGGCAGAGTACACGGTTTCGCAGGGCACGGCGCTCGGGCGCGACGGACGGGTGGAGATCACCGACGACGGGGAGGACATCTGGGTTGGTGGCCGCGCGCGGGTGCGGGTGCGTGGGACGCTGGACGTCGAGTAGAACGCGCGTTCGAATTGTGGGGTGGCGATGTCGGACGCGCTCGTATCGTGTGAAGCGTTCCCGGCAGAAAGGGGTCTGGCATGACCAATGCTCCCGTCGCGTCCCCGCGACTTATCAAAGCAATCAACACCGCAGCGTGGGCGCACCGTGACCACGTGCGCAAAGGCACCGACATCCCGTACGTCTCCCACGTTGTCGGTGTGATGCACCTCGTCTCCCAGGTCACCGACGACGAGGACGTGCTTATCGCGGCGCTGTTCCACGACATTTTGGAGGACGTGCCCGAAGAGTACAGCCCGCAGCGCATGGCCGAGGAGTTCGGCGACCGGGTGGTGGAGCTGGTGCGCGGGGTGACCAAGGACAGTTCGCTTTCCAGCTGGCAGGACCGCTCGGACGCCTATCTGGCGCACCTGCGGGAGGCAGACGACGGCAGCGTCCTCATCTCCGCCGCGGACAAGCTGCACAACCTGCTGTCCATCCATGCGGACCTCGATACGCTCGGCGACGAGCTGTGGGGCCGCTTCAACTCCGGCAAGGAGCGCCAGCTGTGGTGGTACCGCTCCGTGGCGGACCTGGTGCAGGAACGGCTGCCGGGAAATCCGCTGGGCGAGGAGCTGGCGCGCCAGGTGGAGCAGCTGGAGGCACGCAGCGCATAAGCTGGAGCGCATGCAAAATTCGGTGATGAAGGTAGCGATTATTGGCGCCGGCCCGCGCGGCCTGTGGGCGTCAGAAGAGCTCATGGAACGGGCGCGGGAGCGTGGCGCGGCTATCGACGTGACGGTGTTCGACGCCAAGCCGCTGGAGGAGTCCTCCGCGCCCGGGGCGTTTCGGGATTCGGTGCCGGAGGAGTTCATCCTTAATGCACCGAAGTCGATCGTGGAGACGAAACTCGGCCCGCTCGACCCGAACGATGAGCTTCCCGGCGATTTTCCCAGCCGAAAGCATGTCGGCGAGCACCTGGACAAATCGTGGCGCGCTCTCGAGAAGAATCTGCCGCCGCGCTGCAGTTTCACCCACCGAGTGGAAAACATCGAGATGGTCGAGCCCACCGACAGCGGGGTAGACGTGCTCGGCGAGCACTTCGACGAGGTGCTCATGGTCACCGGGCATGCGCATGACTGGCCCGGCTCGCTCGCGCATGCGGACCTCGGCGACCTCAAGGTGATTGCTCCCGTCTACCCGGCGTCGAACCTGGACGCGGTGAGCCCGGACGATGTTGCGTTGGTCCGCGGCGCGGCGCTGACGTTTATTGACGTGGTCAAGTACGCCGACGCGAAAGTCTTCTATCCCGTGACCCGGTCGGGCCGCTTCATGGAGGTCAAGGCGTACCTCGAAGGCGAGGCAAAGGAGGCCGCTGAACCGTCTATTGAGGCGGCGTCGCAGAAGATCCTCGAGTGCGAAGGCCTCGACGAGCTAGAAGACATACTCGCGGACTGTGCCACGGAGATCCTCCGCATCGCTGACGGCGACGGCGGGGAAGACGACATCCGGAAGGTGTTGCGCGGCGAAGACTTCACCGGTGACCCGGTGGCGGAGCTCCGCGCATCTGTCGCGGCGGCGCGCGGGGAACGCCCGTGGACGCCGGCCCTTGCGGTGGCGCTGGCTTTCCGCGACACCTACGACGCGGTGATCGACCGCGCCTCCTACGGCGGGCGCCACACCCTGGGCGGGAAGAACTTCGACGCCTTCGTGTCCACGCTGGAGCGCGTCGGCTTCGGCCCGCCGGTGGAGTCCGCGCAGATCATGCTCGAGCTTATCGACGAAGGCCGGATCCGCACCGAGCTCATCGCCCGCGGAGAAGAGGACCTCCGCGACTTGGCCGAGGAGGTTGGCGCGACCGTCGTCATCGACGCGGTGCAGGCGCCGCCCGGGATTGTCGAAGGCACGCTGGTGGGCAACTTGGTGGAGGCCGGAATCGGACTGCGCTACGCCGACACGAATGCGCTGCATGTGAAGCCGGACGCCACGCTCGTGGGGCAGGAACACCTCGCCGCGGCTGGCCGCATGAACGAGGGGCTGGTGCTCGGCCACGACACGCTGAAACGCACCAAGCAGCACGGCATTGAACGCTGGGCAGACCGCGTGAGTGCCGCTGCGGCAGAGCGCTAGAAACGGCTGCTGAAAGACACAGAACCCGCCACGGCGATCCGGGTGATCGCGGTGGCGGGTTGATTGTTTGGCGCTAGATGTTGAACTGCTTGCGGATGTCCTGGATCCACTGCGGGTGGACGTAGGACAGTGCCGCGAAGATCGCGCCCAGGACCGCGATCAGGATCGCCAACACGGTGAGGATGATGCCGCCGGTGCTGCTGCCGGACACACTGCCCGCGGCGTCCTTGTCAGTGTTTTGATCCTCAGCCGGCTCCTGCGGCTCGGCGTTCTTGGTGGTGACCTCCGGTTCAGCGCCTTTGGTGATGGTGGTCGGCACCTCAACCGTCTCGGTCTTCGTCACGGTTTCCTTCACCGTGGTCGGCATTTCCTTGGTCTTTTCCACCGTCTTGGTTGCAGGCGCGGTCTGCACGGACGTCTCGGTCACCGTGGCGGTGCCGACGGAGGTACTCGTCGTGGTGACCAGCTTCTCGGAGGTCTGCGTCGTGGTCACGACCTCAGGCGCCGGCTTCTCCTCGGTGGTCGGCTTCTGCTCGGTCGACGGCTTGGTGGTCTCTTCCGGCTTCTGCGCGTCCCTCTTCTGCAGCGTGACCTGGTCCACCACGTACGGGGTGTTGATGTTGTAGGTGGTCAGCTTCAGCTCGGTCGGGGAGACGTCGATGCTGGTGTAGTCCGGGTTGTAGTCCTGTCGCCAGCGGGCGGTGGAATCGTGTGCGAGGTCGCGGGCGCGCTCCTCGCGGACGTGCGGGTGCGTCTCGCCAGACTCGTCCTGGAAGTCGTAGTACTTGCCGCCGGTGGCGGTGGTGGAGGTCAGGTAAAGCACCTCGCCGTCCTCCGGGATCAGCACGTCGCCGGACTTGGCGGCGCCTTCCGGGATCACCGGATCGAAGCCGTTCATCAGGTGGGTGCGGGTGTAGATGTGGTCGTGGCCGCTCAGCACCAGGTCCACGCCGGCCTCGGAAAGCTTCGGCGTGAGCTGCTCGCGCAGGCGCACCACGTCGGAGTCGGTGTAGTGGGTGCCCTGGGAGAACGGGGCTTGGTGGATGCCCACCATTATCCAGTCCGCGTCGGCGCCGTTGGAGGCGATTGCGTCGTTGACAAACTTCGCGTGCGCCTCGATGTCCGCAGCGCTGGAGCGGTTGCCGTCGAGGCCGATGAACAGGACGTTGTTGTAGTTGAAGAAGTAGTTGGCGCTGGCGCCGTCTTCGTTGGGCAGGAAGTAGGTGTCCTGGAAATGGCGGTCTGGCGCGTAGGTTTCGTGGTTGCCCTTCAGTACCGCCAGGCGGTACTTCTGCAGGGCCTCCGGAGCGGTGAACTCCTCGAGCTGCTTGACCGGCGCGCCCCAGCCCTCAGCCTGGTCTCCCAGGTGCATGAGGAATGCGGAATCCGGGTGCTCGCCGGTGGCGACGTTGACCGCCTTGTTCCATGCCGCAGACTGTTCTGCGATCTTCGCGTCGACGCCGATCTGCGCGTCGGCCATGGCCAGGAAGTTCCAGGTGTCGGAATCGGTGCCGGTGGTGAAGGTGCGCTCCTCGCTCCAGCCGCGGTCGTCGTCGCCTACGCGGTAGACGTACTCCGTGTCCGGCTTCAGGCCCGTCATCGTCGCTTCGTGAGGGTAGAAGATTGCCGCGTTGTAAGGGCCGTGCGGTGATTCGACGCTGGTGACCTCGCCCGGGTTGTCCGCCGGCCAGTACTCCAGGTACTGCAGCTCGTTGGTCTTGGACTGCCACGCCAGGTTGGCCTCGGTGGCGTCGGAACCGATGCCGAGCACGATGCGGCTGATCTTGGTGTTGACCGCGTCGTCCTGGGCGGTGGCGTCGACGGCGACGGTCACCGGTGCGAACAGGGAGACAACGACGGTGGTGGCAACAGCGCTGCGGCGCAGGGAACGGTGGGTACGCAGGAGAGTCATGGTTGCCCACTTAAATCACCCGCTTTTAACAGGCGGTTACAAGTGATCGGACACCTCGGTGAATTGAAAATGAATTTCAGGTGACATTGGTCTGCTGTTCTTGCACCGGGCTTACTGCTGGTTGAAAGTTAGCTCCATGAGCTCAAAGTTCCGTGTCAATCGTCGTGTGTTCCTGCAAACTGTCGCAGCGGCAGCCGCCGCAACCGCCATCGGCACCGGCGGCGCCTACGCCGCGCGGCGCGGCACGGTGTCCACTCCGGAAGAACCGGCCCCGGCAAGCGAGTGGGACCTGCCGTTCCTCCACGGCGTCGCATCCGGCGACCCGTTGCCAGACCGCGTGGTGCTATGGACTCGAGTGACCCCGTCGCGCGAGGCGCTGCCGGGCTCCGGTCTCGGTGAGGATGTGGAGCTGGAGTGGCAGATCGACACCTCGGAAGACTTCACCAACCCGCAGACAGGCTCCGTGACCACCTTGGCGGATTCGGACCACACCGTCCACGTCGACCCGGACGGCCTGGAGCCGGCGACGGAGTACTTCTACCGCTTCATCGTCAAGAGTGGCGAGTTCGAGGGTGCGACCTCCCCGGTCGGCCGCACCCTCACAGCACCGAAGGAAGACGAGAGCCTGGACAACCTCAACCTGGCCATCGCCTCCTGCGCGAACTGGGAGTCCGGCTTCTTCGCCGCATACGGCGACATGGCGCAGCGCACCCGCGCAGGCGAGATCGACCACGTGGTCTTCCTCGGCGACTACATCTACGAGTACCCGACCGGCGAGTACGCCGGTAAGAGCGGTGTCGCGCGCATGCACCACCCAGAGTGGGAGATCACCACGCTGGAGGATTACCGCCAGCGCCACGGCCGCTACCGCACGGACCTCAACCTGCAGGCCGCGCACGCGGCGTGCCCGTGGATCGTCATCTGGGACGACCACGAGACCGCCAACAACAGCTGGTTCGAGGGCGCGGAGAACCACACCGACGGCCGCGTGGAGGGCGAGTGGCCGGAGCGTCTGAGTGCCGCGAAGCAGGCCTACTTTGAGTGGCTGCCGGTGCGCGCGCAGTCTGCTGGCGAGGAGCAGCTGCTCTACCGCAGCTTCAAGTTCGGCGACCTGGCGCAACTGACCATGATGGACCTGCGCACCTACCGCGACGCGGAGACCACCGGCGCGAACTTCGCCAACGACGACCGCACAATGCTGGGCAAGCAGCAGTTCGATTGGGTGGCGCAGCAGCTGCAAGAGTCCACCGCGCGCTGGGATGTGCTGGGCAACTCGGTGATGGTCTCGCCGATGCGTTTTGTCACCATCCCGGACAACGAGAAGGCCAACATCGCGGCCGGCTACATGAAGGAGCGCGCGACGGGCATTGCGGTGAACTCGGACCAGTGGGACGGCTACGCCGCGGAGCGCGACCGCCTGCTCACCATGTTGGACGAGCAGGAGTCGAACGCGCTGTTCCTCACTGGCGACATCCACTCGGAGTGGGCGAACTCGATCGCTTCGCCGTCCGGCTTCGGCGAGATCGGCTGCGAGATGGTCACCACCTCGATCTCCGCACCCAATGTGGACGAGATCCTCACCAGCGCCTTCGGCACGTACCACAAGGAGGACAACTCCACGTCGCTGCTGGTGGAGCAGGCGATCCGGGACGCGAACCCGTGGGTCAGCCACATCGATTTCGACGCGCACGGTTACGGCGTGGCCAGCATCCACCGCGACTTTGTGGACATGCTCTACTACCGCGTCTCGGATGTGGAGGACCCGGACGCTTCCGTCAGCTTGGGCGAGCAGCGCCAGTGGCGCATCGGCGAGGGGTTCGTCGAGGCATAAGCTGCTTATCGACGACGGCCGCGACATCTGGGTGGGCGGGCTGGTCACCGCGCGCGTGCGCGGCACCATCGAGCTGTAGGGGGCGGCCTACGTCATCATCACCTTGGTCTGGGCGACCGCCTCGTCCATGCGGCTGATCGCGTGGTGCAGCCGGTGGCGCAGCCAGAGGCCGAGGAAGAGGAAGGGCAGCGCGAAGAGGACGAGGATGCCGAGGTCTCGCCAGAAGTCCCAGCCGTAGGTGCCGAAGACCGCGGCGCGCATAGCGCGGATCGAGTAGGTCGCGGGCAGCCAGGGGCTGATCGCCTGCGTCCAGCCCGGCAGCAGCTGCAGCGGGTAGGCGCCGCCCGCCGCCGAGACCTGGAGCACCAGGATGAGCACGCCCACGGCCTTGCCGGCGTTGCTCAAGGAGAGCACCAGCGTGTAGCAGATCAGGTGGAAGACCAGGCTCGAGACCCACCCCGCCACGAAGAGGAGGAAGGGGTGCGCGGGCTCGATGCCCACGTAGACGATGAGCCCCGCCATGAGGAGCGTGGATTGGGCCAGGCCGGTGGTCACGAACGTCAGGTAGCGGCCAAAGTACTTCTGGCCCGCGGTGAGGCGGTCGGGATCGACCACGTTCTGTTCGATGGAGCGATCGTCCGTGCGCACGGCCACCGACGTCAACAGGGCGCCCACCCACAGGGCGAGCACCGTGTAGAGCGGGGCCATGCCGGCGCCGAAGCTGACGCGGGGGAAGACCTCCTTGCGCTCCACCTTGACTGGGTCGACGAGGGCGTCGGCGAGCACTTCCGGGTGGCTGGAGACGAGGTCGGCCAGCTTCGTCAGGTCCCCGCTCGAGCGCGCCTGCGCGATCGACTGCTGCGCCTCCTGCATCCTCGCCGCGTTGGCGCGCAGGGATTCCGCCGTGTCGCGCAGGTCCGCACCGGAGGCTGCGAGGGTGTCGCGCAGCGAGCCGGGCCGGTTGGCCAGGGCAGAGGAGACGCCGTCCATGTCCGAGCGGGCCTTGTCGACGTTCGCCCGGACGTTGTCCAGCGAGCCCGACAGCGCCTCGAGGCGCGGGCGGATCCCGGTGTCGTAGGAATTCTTGGCCGAGTCCATCGCCTCGCGGGCCCGGGCGATCGAGTCCTCGATCTCCTGCCGGTCCGCGTTCTTCCCGTCCCGGCCGCCCTGCCCGGTGGTGAGGCGCGCGGCGGCGTCGTTGAGTCGGTCGCGCACGGCCGTCTGGCGGGCGATAGCGTCGTTGAGGTCGCCGACCACCGCGCGCACCCCCGGTTGGGCGTCGGGGGGAAGCACCGGGGCGACATGCCCGTTGATGGTGTCGCGCAGCGCCGTGTACTGCTTCACCTGGACATCGATGCGCGCGGCGATGTCCGTCAGGTTCGCGGCGGTGGCCTGGGAGGTGGCGGAGGAGTCCGCCAGCAGCTGGTCGACACGGTCGCTCACGGCGGCGAAGCTTACCGACGTCGCCCCCAGCGCCGCCGCAAGCGCCGCGCCGTCTCCGCCGAGGCTCGCCCCGGTGACCCCGAAGTCGACGGGGCGGACCTGCCCGAGGGAGTCGCCCAGCGCCCCGGAGATCCGCTCGGCGCTGTCGACGAGCGGCACGCTCGACTCGGTGAGCGAGGCGAGCGCGTCCACGGTGCTGGCGCTGGAGAGCAGCTGGTCGCGGACGCTGGCGGTGCGCGTCTCGATGGAGTCGAGTGCCTGCTTGGTCTGCGCCTCGTTGAAGAAGTCCGAGGTCGTCTCGATCAACCCGAAGGACACCTCGGCGAGGACTCTAGTAAACGACGCGCTGATCTGGGTGCTGACGCCCTGCGTGCCGCTGGAGATGAGCAGCGGGGAGATGGGGTTCTTCTTCTCGTTGACGTAAAGGTCGATGCGGCTGGGTTCGGCGTTTCCGGCGTAGAAGGTGAACATGTCGTCGCTCAGCGTGGGCGGCAAGACGATGGCGGCGTAGTACTCACCGGACTTCGCGCCCTCGATGGCGTCGTCGGCGTCGGTGATGACCCAGTCCATAGAGTCGTCGCGGTAGAGCTGGGAGAGGACCATGTCGCCGACGTTGACGGCCAGCGGGGTGAGATCGCTCGTGTGGCCGCGGTCGGTGTTGGCTACCGCGACCTCGAGGCGCTCGGTGTTGCCGAATGGGTCCCACGCGGCCAGCACGTTGAACCAGGCGAAGAGGCAGGGGATGGCGATCAGGCCGACCATGACGATGCCCGCCATGACGTTGGTGTAGAGCCGGCGCAGATCGTTGTAGGCGATGGAGAAGACGGTTCTCACTTGGTGTCCTCGCTTTCGGCGTCCGCGGGCCCGATGGTGACGCTGGTGCCGGCGGAGTCGTGGCGGTGGATCACGGCGTCGCGCAGCTCGGCCTCGCCGAGGCGCGAGACCTGTTCGGCGTCGACGAGGCTCTGCGTGAAGTACTCCACTGCGCCGAGGTAGAGGGTGATCAGCAGCGACCAGGCGACGACGATGGCCAGCATGATCGTCTTGTCGGTGGGCAGGAGCATGGTGAGCAGGGTGATGATGGCGATGCCGACAACGCCCACGACGATCCCGCCGAAGATGAGGGTGCGGTAGTTCTCCCGCAGCATCCGCGCCCGCTTCTCGACGCCCCCGCGGAACTCATCCCGGTCCGACAGGGCGGCCATGATGTCGGACGCGCGGTAGGGCGAGCCCATGACCTCCACCTTCTCGTTGGTGATCAGGTTCGTGCGCGCGAGCTGGCGGTTGAACAGGAGGTTGGCGTGCGAGGAGGTGAGTCGGAACAGCCACCCCAGGGCGAAGGCCGCGGCGGACATGGCGAGAAGCGCCGCCATGAAGCGGAGGTAGTGGTGGCCGTAGAACCCGGCGATGGTCTCGCGCATCGCGTCGATGCCGTAGCGGAAGGGGAGGAAGGGGTAGATGTGGCGGAAGAAGTCGGGCATGAGCTCGATGGGGTAGAGGCCCGACGCGCCCGGGATCTGGATGACGACGAGGAAGACGGCGATGCCGCGGCCAATGTGGCCGAGCGCGGAGACGATGGAGTAGATGATCCCCGTGTAGGCGACCCCGATGGCGATTGCGGTGGCGAGAAAGGCCGTGACGGACTGCATCTGCACCCCGTAGGCCACGTTGCCGAGCGTCACCACGACGGCCTGGAGCACCGAGAGCGTGGCGAAGAGGAGGAAGCGGCCGAGGTAGGCCTGGCCGACGGTGAGGCGGCGGAAGCCCTCGGTGTCGACCTCGACGCGGAAGATGATCGTTAGCACGAACGCGCCGATCCACAGGGCCAGGTTGGTGAAGAAGGAGGCCATGGAGCTGCCGTAGTTCTCCGTGGGGAAGACGTCCTGCTGCTCGACGGTGACGGGCGAGGAGATGTACTCGCCGATCTTCGCGGAGTTGAGGTTCGTGACAGTGTTGAGGGCCTTCGAGTCGGAGGTGGCCAGGAGGGCGTTGATGTCGGACTGGGCGGAGCGGGCGCCGTCGGCAAGCGTGCCGAGGTTGCCCGAGACCTCGTCGAGGATGCCGAGGCTGGCCGCGAGCTGGTTGTCCACCCCGGCGAGCAGGGAGGTCGTTTCCTCGCGCAGGGCACGCTGGCTGCTCAGCGCGCCGCGTACGGAGGCGACGCTGCCGGAGGCCTGCGCGAGCGAGGCGTTGATCGCGGGCACGGACTCGCCGAGCTGCGTGCTCGCGTCGCGCGCTGCGGCGTTGGAGTTGGCGGTTGCGGCCTCGAGGGAGTCGCCGAGCTCGCCTATCGACGCCAGCGCGGCGCCGGCGCTGCGGTCCACGTTGTTCAGGCCGTCGAGGACGGCGCGGGAGGCGGCGGTACGCTCCTCCAGCGCGCTGGCCGCGGCGTCGAGCTGAGCGCGGACCTCGGGCGATAGGGCCGCCCCGGCCGACATGGCGTGCAGCTGCGCGGCGGCGGATTCGCCCTGCTTGACCACGCCGTCGACCTCTCCGACGGCGGAGCGCACCCGCCCCTGGGCGGTGCCGAGCTGGCCCGTCGCCTCCGCGATGGAGGCGCTGGCGGAGGCGGCGCCGAGGCTGAGCGCGTTGGTGGACTCGGCGAGCGCGGTCGACGTGTCGGCGCTGAAACCGGCGGAGGACTTCTGCAGCTCGGCGATGATCCCCTCGGCCTCGCCGAGGGAGGAGTCCACGGACACGAGGGTGTCGTCGACGGAGCCGACGAGGGTGTTCAGCTCGGCGACGACCGGGCGTGCCCCGCTGATGCTCTGCTTCATCGTGGCCACCCGCCCCTGGGCGGCGTCGAGGTCGGCGGCGATCTGGCCGAAGCTCCCGGAGGCCTTGCCTCGGGCCTCCTCGGCGTCATCGCGCGCCGCGAACCCCTTGTTGCGCAGCTCGGTCGCCGCGGCCTCGCCGACCTTCTTCTTGAAGGCCTCGGACACCGCCGTGTGGACGGCGGAGGCGCCAGCGTCGGTGATCGAGGGGGCGACGCCGTTGCTCTTCTCGTTGACGTAGTACTCCAGCACCGGCTGCGTGTAGGTGCCGCTGACCAGGCTCAGCAGGTCCTCGCTGAACTCGGGAGGGATGAGGAACATGGCGTAGTAGTCGCCGCGCATGAGCCCGTCGCGGGCCTCGTCCTCGGGGAGGAACACCCACCCGATCTCGTCGTTGCCCTTGAGCTGCTCGGTGATCTGCTCGCCGACGTCGACCTCGCCGACGCGTTCGGCGGAGGCGCCACGGTCGTTGTTGACCACCGCGATGCGGATGTTCTGGGTGTGGGAGTAGGGGTCCCAGAAGGCGTTGATGTTGAACCACGCGTAGAGCGCGGGGATGATGAGCACGCCGACGATGATGATGAAGGCCCGGGGAACGCGCAGCAGGCGTTGAATGTCCCGTACAAGAATCTGCCCGCTCTTTCTCACGTGGCGAGCGTACCCTCCAATGGAGCGTTAAGGGAAACGCCCCGCGGCGGCCCCGCCGGCCCGAAACGCATAAGCTGGCGTTCATGCTTTCCATTATCCTTGGGCCTGCCCGCCGCCATGGGCGGCACGCCCCTCGTTTACCTTCCCCAACTCGGCGGCGGGAACGCCAAGGTCTGGGCCTAACTGCGGCGGAAGATCCGCTTGCCCCGCGGTGTGGCGGCGGGAGACCTCGTCGCGCTCCCGAACACCGCTGGGTACTTCATGCACATCCTGGAGAGCGCGTCGCAGCAGATCCCGCTGGCGAAGAACGTGGTGTGGCCCGCGGGGTGCTTGGACGACATCGACGTTCGCTGAGGCCCGTTGGCGCCCCCAGCACCAGGCCGGAGCTCGGCTAGAGCTCGGCGCTCAGCCGAGCGGTGGCGTCCTTGAGCGCGGCGCCCCACTTGGCTGCGGGGCTCGGTCCGAGCCGCTCGGCCGGGCCCGAGACGGACAGCACGGCGGCGACGCGGCGGTCTGGCCCGAACACCGGCGCGGAGACCGAGGCGAGCCCGACTTCGCGCTCGGCGACGGATTCCGCGAGCCCCGTGTCGGTGACGGTGGCGAGCTCGTCGGCTGGAAAGGCGGTGGTGTCGATAAGCGAATAGGCGGCGAAGACGCGGGCGGCGGAGCCGGCGGATAAGGTCAGGTGGGAGCCGACCGGGACCACGTTGTGCAGGCCGCTTTCAGGTTCCTCGGCGGCGATGCAGGTGCGCGTGGTCCCGGTGAGCTGGTAGAGCTGGGCGGACTCGCCGGTGGTCTCGACGAGGTCGCGCAGCACCGGGGCCGCGGCCGCGAGCAGCTTCGGCGACGGCCCGCCGGTGTAGCTGGGCAGTGCGGGTCCGAGCGACCATTCGCCGCGTTCGTTGCGGGCGAGCACATGGTGCACCTCGAGGGCTGTGGCGATGCGGTGTGCGGTGGCCCGGGGTAGCTCGGTGGCGTCGCTGAGCTCTGCGAGCGATTTGTCGCCGCTGGCCACCGCGGCCACGATTGCTACTGCGCGGTCGAGCACTTTGATGCCTGATCCTTCGTTATACTGTCTCACAGTTCGAATCCTACCATCTCATTATGTGGGAAGGCGGGGAGGAAACGCGAAGGAGTTTGCTATGGCGGATAGACCGTTAACGTTGGCAGAGAAGGTGTGGCGCGACCACGTGGTCAAGCAGGGCGAAAACGGCGAGCCCGACCTCATCTTCATCGATTTCCAACTCCTGCACGAGGTCACCTCGCCGCAGGCGTTCGAGGGGCTGCGCTTGGCCGGGCGCACCATGCGCCACCCGGAGCTGCACCTGGCTACCGAGGACCACAACGTGCCCACCGAGGGGATCGTCTCCGGCCAGCTCCTCGAGATCGCGGAGCCGACCTCGCGGACCCAGGTTGCCACGCTGCGCGAGAACTGCGAGGAGTTCGGCGTGACGCTGCACCCGATGGGCGATGTCAAGCAGGGCATTGTGCACACCGTCGGCCCGCAGCTGGGCATCACCCAGCCGGGCATGACTATCGTCTGCGGTGACTCGCACACCTCCACCCACGGCGCGTTCGGATCGATTGCCATGGGCATCGGCACCTCCGAGGTGGAGCACGTCATGGCCACCCAGACCCTGCCACTGAAACCCTTTAAGACCATGGCCATCGAGGTCACCGGCGAGCTGCAGGAAGGCGTCACCGCGAAGGACCTGATCTTGGCGATCATCGCAAAGATCGGCACCGGCGGCGGCCAGGGCCACATCATCGAGTACCGCGGCGAGGCCATCGAGAAAATGTCCATGGAAGCGCGCATGACCATCTGCAACATGTCCATCGAGGCAGGCGCGCGCGCCGGCATGGTCGCGCCCGACCAGAAGACCTTCGATTACGTCGAAGGCCGCGGGTACGCGCCAACGGGCGCCGACTGGGACGCGGCAGTGGAGTACTGGAAGACGCTGCCCACCGACGAGGGCGCGACGTTCGACTCCGTGGTGGAGATCGACGGCGCGTCGCTTACCCCGTTTGTCACCTGGGGTACCAACCCCGGCCAGGGGCTGCCGCTGGGCGAAAACGTGCCGGACCCGGAGGACTTCACCGACGAAACCTCCAAGCAGGCCGCCGCCAAGGCACTAAACTACATGGACCTGACCCCGGGCACGCCGCTGCGCGACATCGCCATCGACACCGTGTTCCTCGGCTCGTGCACCAACGCCCGCATCGAGGACCTGCGCGCCGCCGCCGAGGTGGTCAAGGGCCGCACCATCGCAGAGCACACCCGCATGTTGGTGGTGCCCAGCTCCACGCTGGTCAAACAGCAGGCGGAAGAGGAAGGCCTGGATAAGATCTTCACGGACTTCGGCGCCGAGTGGCGCACTGCCGGGTGTTCGATGTGCCTGGGCATGAACCCGGATCAGCTGCAACCGGGGGAGCGGAGTGCGTCGACAAGCAACCGCAACTTCGAAGGCCGCCAGGGCCCCGGCGGGCGCACCCACCTTGTCTCCCCGCTGGTCGCCGCAGCGACCGCTGTCACCGGCCACCTTGCTAGCCCCGCAGACCTGTAAAGGAGCACTCAGATGGAGAAATTCACCACCCACACCGGTGTCGCTGTGCCGCTGACGCGCTCGAACGTGGACACCGACCAGATCATTCCTGCGCGCTACCTCAAGCGCGTCTCCCGCACCGGCTTCGAAGACGGCCTGTTTTCCAACTGGCGCGAAAGTGAACCCGGATTCGTGCTCAACCAGGACGCCTACAAGTCCGGCTCCGTGCTGTTCGCCGGGCCCGACTTCGGCACCGGCTCCTCTCGCGAGCACGCCGTGTGGGCGCTGATGGACTACGGCTTCCGCGTCGTGTTCAGCCCGCGCTTCGCCGACATCTTCCGCGGCAACTCCGGCAAGGCCGGGCTGTTGGCCGCGAACCTGCCGGAAAGCGACATCGAGCTGATCTGGAAGCACCTGGAGCAGCACCCGGGCGAGACCGCCACCGTGTCGCTGGAAGACCGCACGGTCACCGTCGGCGACAACACGTTCGTCTTCGAGGTGGACGACTACACCCGCTGGCGCCTCATGGAAGGCCTCGACGACATCGGGCTGACGCTGCGCGACGAAGACGCCATCGAGGCCTTCGAAGCGAAACGGCCGGCGTTCAAGCCGGCCGTGCGTTAAGCGCTAGTCCTGCGCCGCTTCCTCGTCGAGGCGCTGGGTGACCTCCGGCGCGAACTCGGTGAGGAAGTCGCGCGAGGCGGCCACCACGCCCTGGATGCCGGTGAGGATGTGGGACTCGAACTGGTTGTCCGTGTACTCCCAGTGGCCGGGGAGGCTGTAGGCCACGCCCAGGGCGGTGATGCCGCGCTCCTCGTCCTTGAGCGCGGTGACGGTGGGGTAGGCCTTGGTGTAGTTGTACTGCTCGGCCCAGTTGCGGATGTCCTCGTAGCGGTCCGCGCCGATGGAATCCACCGCGACCGAGGAGATCACGTTGATGTTCGGCGCGATGTGCGCGATTTCCAGGCCGATGCGGGCGAAGCCGGTGCGGATGGCAAACTCGCTCGCCTCGTCGTACTGCCAGCCCTGCTTGGCAAAGACGTCCTTGACGCGCTGGATGGACAGGGGCTTCAAAGTGTCGTTGCTCATTGGTGTTACGCCTCCTTAGCGCCGTCGTTGAAGGATTCTTCGCGGCCCGGGAAGGTCGCGCGCAGTTCGCCGGCCACGTGGTGGATGGCGGAGAAGAAGTACTCGCACATCTCGCGCAGCTGGGTGTCCGCGAAGCCGTCGCCGGAGAAGAACGGCGCCTCCATGATCGCGATGGCGGTGCCATCTTCGCGCTTCACCGGGTGCACGCGCACCAGCGGCAGGGTGCGGTTTGTCACATTCGCGAACTCGCGAAGCTTCTCGACGTCCTCCGGTGCATCCACAACCGCCATCCACCTGGACGTGGCCTTAAAGCCCTCGCGTTCGACCTCGAAGAAGACCACCAGGCCGGGAAACGCGGTGCGGACCTCGCCGCCGTCTTCGCGGAAGTACTTCAGATCCATGCCTTCCAGGGTGGAGGCGATGCGTTCCTGCGTCACCGGCGGGAATGCGGTGGGGGTGGGGGAAGTCATGTGAAAAATCCGTTCCTTTCTTTTCAGCTACAGCACGGGCAGTGCGGACGGGACGTAGTCGGCTCCGGTGAGCTGGCCGCCGTGGAAGCTCAACACCCACACGGAGCCCTTCTTCGCGCGGATCTCCTTGTCGATGGGAAGGGTGCCCTGCGCAGACAGCCAGGCGATCATGCCGGGGATGACATCGCCCTGGGCGCAGACCACGGAGGTGCCGCCCTGCTCGATCACCTCCGTGAACGCGCGCTGCGCGCCGACCATGTCGGACAGCCACGCCTCGTCGCCGAAGCGCTCGTCTACGGCGACGTCGATGCCCAGCTCGTCCGCAAGCGGGGCGACGGTGGTCTGGCAGCGCTCGGGCGCGGCGGAGTAGATCCGCTCAGGTGCAAACGCGCTGAGCAGCGGGACCAGCATCTCGGACTGGCGGCGGCCCTTCTTGTCCAGCGGGCGGTAGTTGTCGTCGCCCGACCACTTCTCGCGGTCGTGCGCGCGGGCGTGGCGCACATACAGCACGCGCGCGTCCGCCGGGGTGCCGAAGCGCTTCTGCGCCTTGCGCAGCACCTGGCGGTCTAAGTCGTAGGTCATCAGCTCGCAGGCATCGTCGATAGGCAGCCAGCGGATCTCGTCCACCTCGTCGTTAGGTTCGAACTCGCCGCCGATGACCTCGCCTGTCCAGTAGTAGACCACCTTTGTGGTCTTCTTCACCGGGTAGACGGTCTTGCCCAGAAGCTTGCCCAGGCGCACGTCGAAGCCGGTTTCTTCCTTGATCTCGCGCACCGCGGTCTGCACCAGGGACTCGTCCGGGTCCAGCTTGCCCTTGGCCAAAGACCAGTCGTCGTAGTGCGGGCGGTGGATGCACGCCACCTCCAGCGAGTCAGGGTTTTTCAGGTCGCCGCGCCACAGCACCGCGCCGGCGGCAAGCGTGGTGCGCTTGAACTCGCTTTGCGGATGGTTGGGGATTTCCTGCAGGCGCCCGGTGAGGAACATCTCGCCGCGCGTGTCCTTGTCCTGCTCGTGCAGTTGGCGGTCGTCATTTGGCATACGTTCCATTGTGTCGCAGACTCGGCGGGCGCGCTAGGTCCGGTCAGGGTCCGGGCGGGGTGGTACGTTGTAGCGGTTGAAAAACGCTGGGAGGACGCACTGATGGTCAACGTGGCAGTACTGGGTGCCGGTTCCTGGGGGACCACCCTTGCCAAGGTGTTCGCGGACGCGGGCAACCCCGTGAGCCTGTGGGCGCGGCGCGAGGAGCTCGCCCGCACGATCCAAGACACCCGGGAAAACCCCGAGTACCTGCCCGGCATCGAGCTGCCCGCGGCCATCCAAGCCACCTCCAACGCCGCAGAAGCGCTGGAAAACGCGGCGATCACCGTCTTCGGCGTGCCCAGCCAGACGATGCGCGACAACCTCACCCACTGGGCGCCGCACTTGCCCGGCGACGCCACCTTGGTCTCCATCTCCAAAGGCGTGGAATCCGGCACGCACATGCGCATGAGCGAGATCATCGCGGAAGTCACCGGGGTGGAAAGCGAGCGCATCGCGGTGCTGTCCGGCCCCAACCTCTCGCGCGAGGTCGCCGAGGAACAGCCCGCCGCGACCGTGATCGCCTGCGCCGACGAAAACCGCGCCAAGCTGGTTCAGGCTGCCTGCGCCACCACCTACCTGCGCCCGTACACCAACACCGACGTGGTGGGCTGCGAGATCGGCGGCGCCACCAAAAACGTCATCGCGCTCGCGTGCGGCATGGCGGCCGGCCAAGGGTTGGGCGACAACACCCAGGCCACGCTGATCACCCGCGGCCTGGCGGAAATCACCCGCCTGGGCGCAGCGCTCGGGGCGGACGCGCGCACCTTCGCCGGTCTTGCGGGCATGGGCGATTTGGTGGCCACCTGCGCCTCGCCGTTGTCGCGCAACCGCACCTTCGGAGCCGCGCTCGGCGGTGGCGCCACCATGGACGAAGCTCGCGCCGCCACCAAGGGCCAGGTCGCGGAGGGCGTGGTGTCCTCGCGCAGCATCTTCCAGCTCGCCGAAGAGCACTCCGTGGAGATGCCGATCACCCAGGGCGTGTACTCGGTGTGCCACGAAGGCATGAAAGTCGCCGACGTGATCGCCGCGCTGATGGGTCGCAGCAAGAAAGCGGAGTAGCTCCCGGTAGGCTAGCTCCCCGTGATCCGCATAGCTGTTTTGTACGGTGGCATGTCCACCGAGCACTCGATTTCCTGCATCTCCGCCGACTCGGTCATGTCCCACATGCCCGCAGACTACGAGGTGTTTCCCATCGGCATCACGCAGGAAGGTGTCTGGGTTGAGGGTGTGACGAATCCGGCGGAAGGGGCGGAGCTTCCCGTCGTCAAGCCTGGGCGCGAAGTGGCGCTCTCCTTGAACCCGCAGCGCAAGGGATTGCTTTACGACGTCACCTCCGGCGAGCCCATCACCACCATCGACGCCGTCTTCCCGGTGCTCCACGGCAAGTACGGCGAGGACGGCACAGTCCAAGGCTTGCTGGAGCTGGCAGGTGTGCCGTACGTCGGCCCGGGCGTGCTCGCCTCCGCGTGCGGGATGGACAAGGAGTACACCAAAAAGCTCGTCTCCGCGGTTGGCATCCCGGTCACGCGCGAGGTGATCCTGGACGGCGCGCGCGAGCTCACCGAGGCAGAGCGTTCGCATCTGGGGCTGCCGGTGTTTGTGAAGCCCGCGAACGGCGGGTCCTCCATCGGCGTGTCCAAGGTGACCAGCTGGGAGGCGCTGCCGGCGGCGGTGTCGCTGGCCTTGGAGTCCGACGGCAAAGTCATCGTCGAGGCCGAGCTGGTCGGCGACGAGGTGGAAGTCGGTGTGCTGGAGCGCCCCGACGGCACCATCGCCGCGTCCGTGCCCGCCAAGCTCAACGGCACCGAGGACTCCGCGGAGGGCTTCTACGGCTTTGAGACCAAGTACCTCGAAGAGGGCGTCACCGCGACGATCCCGGCGCCGTACTCGGACGAACTGATCGCCCAGCTGCAGGAGTTGGCGGTGACCTGCTTTCGGGCACTGGACTGCAAGTCGCTGGCGCGCGTGGATTTCTTCGTCACCGACAACGGCCCTGTGCTCAACGAGGTCAACACCATGCCCGGCTTCACCGCCATCTCCATGTACCCGCAGGTGTGGGCCGCCACGGGCGTGGATTACCCGGAGCTGCTGGGCACCTTGGTGCGCACCGCACTGCGGTAGGTGCACTCGGCGCGCCCCATCGCCCGTCCCGCGCAGCCCAGCCCGCCCCCCGGACATGGCCCAAACCGCCGCCTAGGAGCCAAATCCAGCTATCAGGGTCCAGCTAATCGGCTCTGAGAAGCGAATAGCTGGGTCTTAGTAGCTGGATCCGCGGAAAGGGTGCGGAAAGGGTGCGGACGGGGGCGAACAGAGGGGGCAGGTCGGCGGGGCTCGGCTAAGCCTCGCCGGTGTGCTCGGCGATGAGGTTCGTCAGGTTCGTGATCGCCTCGTTGCTCTCCGCCTGCGGCAGCGACGCCGCCACCTGGACGTCGCGGCCCATCGCGTACCAGGTGGAGGCGGTGGTGCCGTTGGCCAGCTTCACGTCCTCGAACCAGGGCACGCCGTTGATCTGGTCCAGGCGCGCGCCCGGGCCGTAGTTCTCCGGGTCGGCGACTCCGCAGCGCAGCACGATCGCGTCCTGACCTGCGGCGGACCACGCGACGGTTTGCTCGCTCAGCGCGTCCACGCGGGTGTAGCCGTCGGCGATGGAGTCGGGCGCCGCGGCGAGCAGGCTGTCGCACTTCGCTACGTCGCCGGCGCCGGCGAGGTCTGCGAGCGGGGCAGGGTGCTGCTCGGGGGCCGGACCGGTCAACGCGGAGGTGTCGATGCCGGCAACGGGGGCGGCGCCGTCGCGAAGCTGCTCCACATCGGCGGTGACGGCGAGGACGGGGGAGCGGTCCACGGTGAACCAGGTGGCCAGGGTGGAGCCCGGGGTGGCGTCGTTGACACGCAGCCAGCGCGCGCCGTCGAGGTCCTCGGGCTGCGAATACGGGGTATACTGCGCGGGCGCGTCCACGCCGCAGCGCAGGGTGATGCGTTCGGTGGAGGAGGCCTGCCAGGCGGCGGCGCCTTCGGGGGCGGGCTCGGCCAGTTCGGCGCGTTTGAGGTCGGCGAGGGTGGCCGGGAGGGCGTCGATAAGCGAAGTGCACTCCGCGGAAGACGCCTCGGGCGCGGGGACTTGCGTCATCGCCACCGGCTGCAACGCCACCCGGTTGAAGAACACGCGCGCGCCGACGAGCACGCCGAGCACCAGCGCCACCGCCAGCCCAAGACTGATGTAGATGGTGGTGCGGTTAAATTGAGCATCATGCGCCGTGGAACCCATGGCGGCTGAGTCTAGTGAAAGGGTGCGCTAAGACGTGATCGAGACAGGCTTTCCCACCGGCGGGCCGACGCTGGGCGAGCTCGGCGAGCGCGAAGTCATTGCGCTGATCCGCGCTCAGGCGCCGTCCGCGCTCAACGGCGACGACGCCGCGGTGCTCGCCCCGGCGGCGCCGAACTCGCGGGTGGTGGCCAGCACCGACATGCTGGTCCAAGGCCGCCACTTCACCGCGGAGACCACCACGCCGTACCTGCTGGGGCGCAAGGCGGCGCTGCAGAACTTCGCGGACATCGAGGCCATGGGCGCGCGCCCTATCGCGGCGCTGATGGCGGTTTCCGCGCACCCGGACACACCGGCGAAGGCGCTGGAAGAGCTCGGGCGCGGCGTGGGCGAGATGGCGTCCGATTACGCCTGCGAGCTCGTCGGCGGCGATGTCACCGGCGGCGACTACTTGGTGGTTTCAGTCACGGCGATGGGGGCGCTCGGCGGCAACCGCCCGCCATTGACGCTGGACGGGGCGCGACCGGGCCACCGCGTGATCGCGCACGGCCGCATCGGCTACTCCGCGGCTGGCCTGGCGCTGCTGCAGGCGGATGTGGACGTGCCCGAACAGCTCGAGCCACTGGTCGCCGCGCACCAGGTGCCGGAGCTCACCCCGGGCCGCGGCGTGGTGGCGCGCGCGGCGGGTGCGTGCGCCATGACGGACAACTCGGACGGGTTGATCCGGGACCTCACCCAGCTCGCGGAGGCGTCCGGCGTGGGCGTCGACCTGGCGTCCAACGCGATCGCCCCCGACCGGCTGCTCGTGGAGGCGGGCGAGCTGCTCGGCGTGGACCCGTGGGAGTGGGTGCTCGGCGGCGGCGAGGACCACACGCTCATCGGCACCATCGAAGGCTCTGCGCCGGTGGGCTTCCGCTCCATCGGTGCGGTATCCAGGAAGCAAGGCGTGCGTATCGACGGCTCCGCGCCCGCCACCGACACAGGATGGGAGAGTTTCTGATGTTGCCCGTGCACGAATCCTGGCAAGCGCCGCTGGCAGACGTGGAGGACCAGATCCACGCGATGGGCGACTTCCTGCGCGCCGAGGGCGAGTACCTGCCGCGCGGCAACGACATCCTGCGGGCGTTTGCGGACCCGTTCGAGGACGTCCGCGTGCTTATCTTGGGCCAGGACCCGTACCCGACGCCGGGGCATCCGATGGGCCTGGCGTTTTCCACCCAGCCCGGTGTCGCGGCGCCGCGTTCGCTGGTGAACATCTACAAGGAGCTGCAAGACGACTTGGGCGTCCCGCCGCGCAAGGACGGGGACTTGAGCTCCTGGTCGAAGCAGGGGATCTTGCTGCTGAACAGGGTGCTCACCGTGCGCCCGGGCGCGCCGGCGTCGCACCGCGGCAAGGGCTGGGAGGCCGTGACCCAGGCGGCGGTTGAAGCGCTGGTGGCCCGCGGCACCCCGCTGGTGGCCATCCTGTGGGGCCGTGACGCGCAAACGGCCGCGAAGTTTTTGGGCGACACTCCGCGCATCGAGTCGCCGCACCCCTCGCCGCTGTCCGCCTCCCGCGGTTTCTTCGGCTCCCGGCCGTTCTCGCGTGCGAATCAGGAGCTGGAGAAGATGGGTGCCCAGCCGGTCAACTGGGCACTCTAAGCAGAACCTGTAAACTCTCTCAGCATGTCTGCATCTCCGCTTTCTAACGGCGCACGCCTGCTCGCATGGGCCCGCCGCGCCTTAGGCGAGCTGGAGCGCAAGCGCGCGGAGATCAACGAGCTCAACGTGTTCCCAGTTCCGGACGGGGACACCGGCTCCAACATGGCGCATACGATGGCCGCTGCGGTCGAGGCCGCTTCGGAGCTGCCGGAGGGCGCGGGCCTGACCGAGGTCGCTGAGGCGCTGGCCGTCGGCGCGGTGCGCGGCGCACGCGGCAACTCCGGGGTCGTGCTCTCCCAGATCCTGCGCGGCCTCGCCCAGGCTGCCAGCTACGGTGCGACGGAAGGGGAGATGCTCGCCGTCGCGCTCACCAACGCCGTCGGGTTCGTGGACCGCGCCATCGCGGAGCCGGTCGAGGGCACCATCATCACGGTGCTGCGTGCCGCCGCCGACGCCGCGCGCCCCAACGCGCACCTGCCGCTTGTGGACGTCGCGTCCGCCGCCACCGCCGCCGCCCAGGATGCGCTGCGGCTGACCCAGACCCAGCTGCCGGCGCTGCGCGAGGCCGGGGTGGTCGACGCCGGCGGGGCGGGTCTGGTGGCGGTGCTGAACACGCTGACGGCTGAAGGGGAAGGTGCGGGGGAACCGGAGGACGTCGATAGGCAGGTGCCCGAAACGCACGGCACCCAGGGCGAGCTGGAGGTAATGTTCAGCTTCCGCGGGGACCTGGAGGCGCTGAAAGGCGAGCTGGCGGGGCTGGGCGACAGCCTGATTGTCGCGCCGCTGAACGACGGCGAGGCCACGGTGCACATCCACTCCCGCGACGCCGGCAAGGTCATCGAGACCGCCTTCGCCGCGGGTGAGGTGTCCGATCTTCGCCTGGAGGTGCTCACGAGCGCGGTGGCGGCCGGCGCGCCGGAGCGCCTGATCATCGCGGTGACCCCGCCGGGGTCCGTGACCAGCCTGTACGCCGCCTCCGGGGCGGTGACCGTGGTGCCGGGGCCGAACGTGGCGGCGGACATGCTCGACGCAATCACGCGCTCCGGCAGCAACGAAGTGATCGTGCTGCCGAACGGGCAGCTGAGCAACAGCGAGCTCGCGGCGGTGGAAAACGCGGCGCGCGCGGTGGAGCAGTCCATCACCATCCTGCCCACGGTGCGGCTGGTCTCCGGCATCGCGGCGCTGTCCGTGCACGACCCGGCGCAGCCGCTGGCCACCGCCGCCTTCACCATGTCCGAGGCCGCCGGCGAGATGCGCACCGCGCTGGCGTTCCGCGCCGAGAAGGGCGCGCTGACCTTGGGCGGGGCCGTTGCGAAGGGCGACGTGGTGGTCACCTCACGCGGCGAGCACATGCTCATCGCGGACGAGCCGATGGAGGCCGTGGAGCGCGCCTGCCGCCGCCTGCTCGAGCACGGCGGGGAGCAGGTGAGCATCCTGTTCGACCCCAACGAGCTGCGCGCGGACGCGCTGGAGGAACTCGCGGGCAAGCTTAATGTCGACGTGATGGTCTATCCTGCGGACGGACTGCAAGCCTGCGCGGAGATTGGGGTGGAGTAGATGCTGGGGTTCGAGGACACGCGCCCGCTCAACCTGGTCATTCCTCTGAAACAGGCCAAGGCGATAGGCAAGCACCTCGACATCCACACCTGCGGCGAACTGCTGCGCCACTACCCGCGGCGCTACCTGCACTACGGCACCGGCGCCGATCTCGCCGGGGTGAAACCGGGCGACACGCTCAACGTCATCGGCACCGTGGTGGGCACCGAGCAGTTCACGTCGAAAAAGCAGCCGAAGCGGCCCATCTACAAGGTGTACGTGGACGACGGCCGCCAGGTGTTTTTGGCCGCCTTCTTCGGCTCCCACTACGCCCAGCGCGTGCTCAAAGAGGGCCGGCGGGTGATGTTGACCGGCAAGTACGACGTGTTCCGCAACCAGCCGCAGCTGTCGCATCCGGACTTCGTGCTTCTGGACGGCCCCACGCAGGCCACCGGCGCGCTGCGGCAGCTCGGCCACTTCGGCGACATCGAGCAGATCATGAGCGGGCGCGAGTGGCTGCCCATTTACCCGGCGGTGAAAAACGTCAGCACCTGGACCATCATGGGCGCGGTGCATGCGGTGCTCAAGGAGCTTCCGCCTATCGACGAGCCTCTCGGTTTCACCCCGATAGGATTTTTGCCCCTGAACTCGGCGGTGCACCAGATCCACGAGCCGGGCCCGCCGGGACCTGCGCGTGCACTCGAGCGTCTGAAATACGACGAGGCGCTGTCCGTGGCCCTGGCGATGGGCGTGCGCCGCGCCGACGCGGAGGCCCGGAGTGCCGAAGCCCTGCCGCGAGTCGTGGGCCGCGACCAGGATTTGCTGGTGCAGCGCCTGCCGTTCCCGCTGACCTCCGGGCAGGACGAGGTGGTCGCGGAAATCACCCGCGACATGGCGCGCACCGTGCCGATGAGCCGGCTGCTGCAGGGCGAGGTCGGTTCCGGCAAGACCATCGTGGCGCTGATCGCGATGCTCCAGGCCGTGGACAACGGCGCGCAGTGCGCATTCCTCGCGCCCACCGAAGTGCTGGTGCTGCAGCACGCCCGCTCCATGACGAAGGTGCTGATGAACGCCGGGCTGCCCACGCGCGTAGTGGCGCTGACAGGGTCCATGACGGCGGCGCAGAAGCAGGACGCGCTGCTGAAGATCGTCACCGGCGAAGCCGACATCGTGGTGGGCACCCACGCGCTGATCCAGGACGGCGTGGAATTTTTCCGCCTGGGGCTAGTGGTGGTGGATGAGCAGCACCGCTTCGGCGTGGAGCAGCGCGACGCGCTGCGGGCCAAGGCGGGGGAGACCACCCCGCACCTGTTGGTGATGACGGCGACGCCGATCCCGCGCACCATCGCCATGACCGTCTTCGGCGATTTGACCGTGTCCACCCTGCGTGAGCTGCCCGGCGGGCGAAAACCCATCCAGTCCGCGGTGGTGCCGCAGTTCAAGCCGCGCTGGGTGGCGCGCGCCTGGGAGAAGATCCGCGAGGAGGTCGCCGCCGGCCACCAGGCGTACGTGGTGTGCCCGCGCATCGACGGCGAGGGCGGCGTGCTCGAGGTCTTCGCCGAGCTCGCGTCCACCGAGTTCGAGGGGCTCAACGTAGCGTTCTTGCACGGCCGGATGAAGGGCGAGGAGAAAGACACCGTCATGGCAGACTTCGCCGCCGGCGGGGTGGACGTGCTGGTGGCCACTACGGTGATCGAGGTCGGCGTGGACGTGCCCAACGCGACGGTGATGATGGTCCGCGAGTCTGAGCACTTCGGCGTCTCCCAGCTGCACCAACTGCGCGGCCGCGTGGGCCGCGGCGGCAACCAGTCGCTGTGTCTCTTCCACACGTTGGCGAAGGAGGGCACCCCGTCGTTTGAGCGCGTGAGCCAGGTCGCGTCCACCACGGACGGCTTCGCGCTGGCGGAGCTTGACCTGCTCAACCGCCGCGAGGGCGACGTGCTGGGCACCCAGCAGTCCGGCATGCACCGCACGCTGAAGCTGCTGAACCTGGTGGAGGATTTCGAGCTGGTGCGCCGGGCCTACGACGACGCCGAGCGCCTGGTGGCGGACAACCTCGAGTTCGCCCGCGCCGCCACCGCGGACTTCATTCCGGAGGACTTCGAGTACTTGGACAAGAGCTAGGGCGTTAGAGTTGTGGCCATGAACCGCATCATTTCCGGCGAGGCCCGCGGCCGCAAGATCAAGGTGCCGCCAGAGGGCACACGTCCCACCTCGGACCGAGCGCGCGAGGGCCTGTTTTCCTCCCTGCAGGTCCGATTCGGGTTTGTGGACATGAACGTGCTCGACCTATTCGCCGGCTCCGGCGCCCTGGGGTTGGAGGCGGCCTCGCGTGGCGCAGCCGAGGTGGTGCTGGTGGAAAACAACCCGGAGGCCGTGCGCGTCATCGAGTACAACGCCGGTGTGGTCGGCCACCCCAACGTGACCATCGAACCGGTGAAGGCGTCGACGTACCTCGCCCGCGCGCCGCGCAACCACTTCGACATCGTGCTCGCGGACCCGCCGTACGAGCTCGCGGATGAGGCCGTCGCGGAGATGGTGGAGGCGCTGAAGCCAACGCTTCACGACGGCGCCGTGGTCGTCGTCGAGCGCCACCGCGAAAGCCCCGAGACGGCCTGGCCGGAGGAGTTCACTCCGACCGGCCAGAAGTTGAAGAAGCGCCTCTACGGCATCGCGCGCATGGACATGGCCGTGTACTCGGAAGCAGAGGTGGAGGAGTAGATGACTACCGCAGTGTGCCCGGGCTCGTTCGATCCGATCACGAACGGCCATCTGGACATTGTCACCCGCGCCTCGCGCCACTTCGACGAGGTGGTGATCCTGGTTACCGGTAACCCGACGAAGACCTCGGGGCTGTTTTCCATCGACGAGCGCGTCGAGCTGATCCGCGAGGTGATCGCGCACCTGCCCAACGTGCGCGTGGACAGCTGGGGCGGGCTGCTGGTGGACTACACCTCCGCCCACCACATCACCGCCCTGGTCAAGGGGCTGCGCTCCTCGCTGGACTACGAGTACGAGCTGCCCATGGCGCAGATGAACCGACGCCTCACCGGGGTGGACACCTACTTCCTGCTCACGGACGAGAAGTACGGTTACATCTCGTCCTCGCTGACCAAGGAAGTGGCCAAGTACGGCGGCGACGTCACCGGCTTGGTGCCGGATTCCGTGCGCGAAGCGATGGCGGAGAAGTACCGCTAGTGCTCGTTGCTTTGGGCGTCGGCATGGCTGTCGCGCTGGGTGCCGCCATGCAGCGCATCTCCGGCATGGGCGTGGGGCTTATCGCCGCACCGGTGCTGTCGCTGTTGCTCGGGCCTGTCGACGGCATCCTGCTGGTCAACCTCCTCGCCGTCATCAACGCGGCGACAAACACCTGGGGCATGCGCGCAGACGTGGACTGGAAAAAGTTTGCCCCTATCGCGACCGCGCTCGTCTTTGGCGTGGTCCCGGGAACCTGGGTGGTGGCGAACGCGCCGACCAATGTGCTGCTTGTGCTCGTCGGAGCGCTACTGTTGCTCGCGCTTTCCGTGGTCACCCTTGGCAAGCGCTATGTGCCGCGCGTCGAGGGGGTGGTGCCCGCGGCCGCGTCCGGTGTGATCGGCGGGTTCATGAACACCCTGGCCGGGGTGGCCGGGCCTGCGATCACGGTGTACGCGGAGGCGGCGCGCTGGCCGCAGCGGGTCTACGCCGCCACCCTGCAGCCAATCTTTTTGGTTGGCGGCACGCTGTCGTTCACGGTGAAGGTGTTCGCAGGCGCCGCCGATGTCACCGGCATCGAGCCTGAATTGTGGGTCGCCACCCTGGCCGCCCTGGCAATTGGGATCGCGGCGGGCAAGCGCCTGGCGCCGCACGTGCCTCCAGCGATCGCCCACCGTATCGCGCTCGGCCTGGCCTTCGCCGGCGGGGTGACCGCGCTCGTGCGCGGACTTCTGGCCTAGCGCTAGAACAGGGTGGACACGAACGCCTTGGTGCGCTCGTGCTGCGGGTTGTCCAGCACCTGCTCCGGGGTGCCGTACTCGATAATCTGGCCGCCGTCCATAAAGGCAACCTTGTCGGCCACCTCACGGGCGAACGCCAGCTCGTGGGTGACCACCAGCATGGTCATGCCCTGCTGCGCCAACTCGCGCATCACGCGCAGCACTTCGCCGACGAGTTCGGGGTCGAGGGCGGACGTGGGTTCGTCGAAAAGCATGAGCTTCGGGTCCATGGCCACCGCACGTGCGATGGCCACGCGCTGCTGCTGGCCGCCGGAGAGCTGGATGGGGTAGGCGTCCGCCTTGGTGCCCAGGCCGACCATCTCTAGCAGCTCCATCGCGCGGGCCTTGGCTTGGTCCGCCGGCTGGCCCTTGACGTGCACGGGGGCCTCGATGATGTTGTCCAGCACGGTGCGGTGGCCGAAGAGGTTGAAGTTCTGGAACACCATGCCGATGTCGCGGCGCTGCTTGGCGGCGTCCTTCTCGCTCATCTCGTGCAGCACGCCGTCGCGCTCGTTGTAGCCGATCAGCTCACCGTCGACGTAGAGGCGGCCGGCGTTAACCTTCTCCAGGTGGTTCACGCAGCGCAGCAGGGTGGACTTGCCGGAGCCGGACGGGCCGATCAGGCAGGCGACCTCGCCGGGGTAGACCTCCATGTCGATGCCCTTGAGCACGTCGAGGTTGCCGAAGGACTTCCACACGTCCACGGCCTGAATCATTGGCTTTTGCTTGACGGTCATTAGCGCTGCCCCTTCTTCTGCGGTTCTTCCACGATTTCAACGTTGTTGGGGATGGTGCCCTCGGCATCCGCCAGGCTGGCCAGCTGGCGGGCGGTGAGCTGGCGGGTGGCACCCCGGTCGAAGTAGCGCTCCAGGTAGTGCTGCGCCACCATGAGCAGCGAGGTGATCACCAGGTACCAGGTGGCAGCGACCAAGAGCATCGGCACCGGCTCGAACAGGGCCGCGGCGATGTCCATGGAGCGGCCGTAGAGCTCCAGCGAGTAGGGGATGGCCACCACGAGCGAGGACGTCTTCAACAGCGAGATGAACTCGTTGCCGGTGGGCGGGATGATGATGCGCATGGCCTGCGGCAGCACCGTGCGGCGCATGGTCTGGCCCCAGCTCATGCCCAGCGCCTTGGAGGCCTCCACCTGGCCCTCCGGGACGGCGGAGATGCCGGAGCGGACGATCTCGGCCATGTAGGCGGCCTCGTTCAGGCCCAGGCCGACCACGGCGAGCGCGAAGGCTGACGAGGTGAACGGGTCCAGAGGGATCTCGGTGAAGCCGAGGTTGATCGTGTCGTAGATCGCGCCGATCAGGCCCCAGAACATCAGTTGGACGTAGACTGGGGTGCCGCGGAAGATCCAGAGAAAGATCCAGCCGACGGTTTTGAACACCGGGTTCGGGCTCATGCGCATCACGGCGAGCAGCACGCCGCCGATCACGCCGAGGAGCATGGCCAGCACGGTGATGGCGATGGTGTGCAGCGCAGCGGTGGCGATGCGGGTGTCCAGTAGGTAGGTGAAGTACGTATCCCAGCCGTAGGCTTCGTTACGCGCGGCGCCGATGACAAACCAGACCACCAGGACGACGAGCAGGGCGGCCAGCGCCCAGCGGCCCGGGTGGCGCAGCGGCTTGGCCTGGATGCGCTCGGGGCGGGTGCGCTCTTTTTGGCTCGCCGCGTACTTGGAATAGGGGGTGCTCATGCTCACTGTCCTCCCAGGGGTTGTTCATTTTTCAGGGCCTCGTCCAAGAGGCCGGTTTCGATGTTCCACTGCTTGAGAATCCGCTCGTAGTCGCCGGTGTCGATGAGGTGCTGCATCGCCGCCGCCATCGCGTCGGCCAGCGGCGAGCCCTTCGGCACCGCGAAGCCGTAGGGGGCTGCGTCGAACATCTCGCCTACCATTTCCAGCACGCCGTCGGAGCGCTCCACGGCCCAGGCGGTGACAGGCGAGTCCGCGCTGTATGCGTCGGCGCGGCCCACCAGCGCCGCGAGTGCGGCGTTGTCGGCGGTGTCGAAGGCCAGCACTGTGATCGGGTCTTTGCCGGCGGCCTCGCAGGCCTCGGACTTCGGGCGCACGTCGTCGGTGTCGGAGACGGTGGTGCGCTGCACCGACACCGTCAGTCCGCAGGCGTTCTCGGGGTCCACGTCAGCGCCTGGCTGGGCTGCCCACTGCACGCCCGCGTAGAGGAAATTGACAAAGTCGTAGGACTGGCGGCGTTCCGCGTTGTCCGTGAAGCCGGACGCGCCCGCATCCAGGCTGCCGGCGGACACGGCGGGCAGGATCATGGCGAAGTCCATGTCTTCGGCCTGGAAGTCCATGCCCATCACGCCTGCCGCGGCGCGGGCGAGGTCGAGTTCCACGCCGATGAGCTCGCCGTGGGAGTCTTTGAACTGGAAGGGGGCGAACGGCGGGTTCGTGCCCACGTTGAGCACGCCGTCCGCTGCGACCTCCGGCGGCACCATCGCCGCGATCTCAGGCACAGCGTCCGGGACGATCGGTTCCCAGCCGTCGGGGGTGCCGCCCTCCTCGTTGGTCACGCAACCCGCGAGCAGCATTGTCGCGCTCAGGCACGCGGCGACGCGCAGGGAGGTGGTGTGTTGCATACCGGCTCCAATACACGATGAATATTTACAAGGAATCGTATATTACACCGGGGTGCAAATGCGTATCGACGGCCCCGGGGTCACCCCTGGGGCCGTCGATAGGCAAATGTTTTCGGTTATTGCTGCGCCATGCGAATGCCGCGCATGACCAGCTCAATCAGCGAGCCGATGACCAGCATGCCCAAGAACACGGGGATGAGCACGGAGGTGGCCTGGCTGGAACCCGCGGAGGACTGCGCGAAATCGCCGGTGAAGAAACCGGACGACATCATCGCGGAGCCCTGTGCCTCCTGCTTCCACAGCTCGACCGGGTTGGCGGTGTCCGGGACAGACGAGTTTCGCGCCCATGCCTGGACAAAGTCCTTGCCGTCGCCTTCCTCCATGCCGTCGGTCCACTCCAGGAACATGTCGGAAGAGGAGACCTCTTTGAGCGGGTTCTTTTCCGGGTCGATGTAGAGCGGATCGTTCTCCGGGTCCTGGTCCAGCCACTCCAGGTCCGGCGACGGGTCGCCCGGCTTCCGCGGGCCCTTCTTCTTATTGTCGGTCTTGCTCGAGGAACTCTCCTCGCTGCTGGATGAGGTGCCCTCAGCCGAAAGTTTTTCAAACGCGTCCGCGGTCTTGCGGAAAACCTCGGCGTCTTCAGCGTTGATGCCGGTGCCTTCCGGCTTCGTCTGCGAGGTGGCGGACGGCGCGTTCAGGCCTGCAAGGACGAGTGCTCCGGCGGTCACGCCGGCGATGAGAGACTTGCGCATGGGGCGTATCTTAACCAATCCGTTAGAGAATGCGATGCAGAGTCTTTCGACCTGCGAAGAGGATCAACAGCGACAACACGAGAGAACCTGCACCGAACCAGTACGGCACGCCAGCGCCCATCGACGCGGCCAGCGGGCCGGATACAGCCGGCGCCACAGCGCCGCCGAGGAAGCGCATGCCCGAATAGCTCGACGATGCCACGTTGCGCGGCATCTCCGTCGCCTCCATGACGGCTTCAGTGAGCACGGTGTTGAAAACGCCACTGAAGAAGCCCGCGAGAATGACCAGGACCACTACGACGCCTAACCGGTGAGCGCCGAAGCCGAGGCCGGTGAGAACTGCACTGAAGCCGAGGAGCACGGTCACCACCACCGGAATCAGGCCGAAGGCGCGGGTCAGGCGAGGCGCGATGAACACTGAAGAGACGGCCAGCGCCAGGCCCCAGCCGAAGAATACGTAGCCCAGCTCAGTCGCGCCGAAGTTGCGCCCGCTCAGCGCGGCAGCTTCCTCGATGGGGTAGGGCGAGTAGGCGAGCAGGGTGAAAAACCCGAAGTTGTAGAAAAACGCCACCAAGCCGAGAGTGAGCAGAGCTGGGTCCTTGGCTGCTGCGAGCCCCGCCGTCAACGCGACAGGCTCCGGTTTGCGCTGCGCCTTGGCCAGCAGCGTCGCAATCGCGATAAAGCCGGCCGCCATGAGCACTGCAGTGCCGTAGAAGGGTGCGCGCCAACTGATCTCACCCAGCACACCACCGGCGAGGGGGCCGATGGCCATACCGACGCCGATCGCGGCCTCGTACAGGATCACTGCCTGGCCCGCGTGCCCCGCCGCCGTGCCGACGATGGCAGCCAGCGCCGTAGAGATAAACAGTGCATTTCCTAGCCCCCAGCCGGCGCGGAAGCCGATGATTGCGTCGACGGAGCCTGCGGCGCCAGACAAGGCAGAGAAGGCGACGATCAGTGCCAAACCGATCAAGAGTGTGGTCTTGACGCCGATACGTGATGAGATGAACGCGCTGAAGAACATCGCCAGCGCCGTGATCAGGAGGTAGCTGGTAAACAGCAGCATCGTTTGCGTCGGGGAGGCGTCCAGTTCGCGGCTGATCGCGGGCAGGATGGGATCCACCAGCCCGATGCCCATGAACGAGACGGCGCAAGCAAAGGCGAGGGCCCATACCGCCACCGGCTGTTTCAGAATGGAATGGGATGCGGATCTTTCGTGTGGCGTGTCTGTCACGCGCGTCCTCCTTCTCGTTGTCTCAATTCTGTTGTCAGCTCCGGCAGGAGCTCCGCCGCGCGCTGAAGCGTTGCGACGTCCTCCGGTTTCAACCCCGCGAAGACTGGGGCAAGCGCCTCGGCTACGGCCGCTCGGTAGTCGTGCAGCACCTGGCGACCAGCGTCGGTGATGGTGAGCGCTGTCGCGCGAGCATCGTCGTCGGCGGTGTGCCTGGCGGCGTAGCCGTCGTCCACAAGTCGCTTCATGGCTTGGCTCATGGAGGGTTGGCGGATGCCTTCCCGTGCTGCGAGCTCTCCAATGCGGAGCCCCGGTTCACGCTCGAGTGCCGCAAGTGCGCGCATGGACACGTTGGAAAGTTCCATCCCGGACGCCTGGTAAGCGGCTCGAGTGAAGTGGCTGCCCGCCGCAATTAGTTCAACGGCGAGCACGGCGAGGTCCTCGTTGGAGTGCATAGGGAGACTATATAGGTTGCCTATGTATGTGAAAATCCCGCAGGCCAGAAACGGTCTGCGGGGTCGGCGAGAGGTGCGGGCGCTAGTCCCCGGCCTCCGCGTCGAGGCGGGCCTGGTCGCGCTGACGGCGCCTCTTGCTGATGCGCTGGCTGACTACTCCTGCCACCACTGCGCCGATGATGGCGCCGACGATCGCGCCAGTTGCTCCAGCGCTATCAAAGCCGCCAGAGGGGTCGAAGCCGCCGGTGACGATGAGTCCTGCCAGCCAGACTGCGCACAATGCGAAGTAGATGACGAGCACGCCACGGGGAGTATCACGCAGGCGGATGACGGGTGAGGCGACGTAGTTGCGCATCCACTGTGTGCTCGCCGCACTACTAATGAGCGGGATTAGGAGCACGATGGCGGACCACAGGGCCTGGCGGCCAGGCAGAACCCACGCGAGGATCGCGCCGACGAGCGCCATGCCGATCAGCGAGGTGTAGAAGCCGACCGAGCTCGCCTTGTGGTACGTCGCGGCCTCGAACTCGTCGGTGGCGGTGCCGTCGACGTAATTGACGATTGAGTCTCCGAAATTCTTGAACATCATTCCTCCTTGGTTTGGCCAAAGATTTCTTCAACTGACTTTTCAAACTGACGGCAGATGTCGAGCGCTAAGTAGACGGAAGGCGAGTAGTTGCCCCGCTCGATGTTCGCGATGGTCTGCCGGGAAACGCCGACGCGGTCAGCGAGCTCCTGTTGCGACAACTCGTGCCAGCGCCGCCATTTGCGAACTGTGTTGGTGTGGTCGCCCATGTGGTCTCCTTCCATTTACAGAATGTAAAGCGAAGAGTTCCTGATGTCAAGAGTGGTTTACATAGTGGTGATGAAACTTGTCGATCTGGTCGCTCAATTCCCAGGTAGTCTCGGGGTGTGGTGGATACAAAACAGACAAAAACCATCGGCGAGCATCATGTGGCCTCGGAGCTTGCACGTCGTGGTTGGGCGCCGGCCCTCACGCGAGATGGTTTGGAGCGGACGGACATCCTCGCGGTTTTTACTGAGCCGGAGTGGCGTCGAATGATCGAGGTGCAGGTGAAGACAGCTCGAGTGCCGGCTGGTGGACAGGCCAACTGGCCATTAGCCACGCACTAGTGACTTCGGTTTCTGGAAACGGTCAGCTTTCGTGGCTGCATTTTGACTACAAAAACCTGGAAACCGCGGATCAACCAAAAACTTTGGTGTTCTCGGAAAATAAGAAAACACCCCGCCACCAGCGGTTTCGCTGCGCGGAGTGTTACGAAATTGTGCCCCAGGTGAGACTCGAACTCACACTGGACGGGTTTTGAATCCGTTGCCTCTGCCAATTGGGCTACTGGGGCATCGGGCGAAAGTTTATCCCAGCGCAGCCTCCGCCACGAAATCACCTCGCTAATGGGCGAGCCGGGCCATGTCGGGCTGCCCGCTAGACTGGCCAACCGTGAGCGATACACCCGAGAACACGAAGCGACTGTTGCTTATCGACGGCCACTCGATGGCCTTCCGCGCCTTCTACGCGCTGCCCGCGGAAAACTTCTCCACCTCAGGCGGCCAGCACACGAATGCGGTCTACGGGTTTCTATCCATGTTCGCCAATATCCTGGCGGACGAGAAGCCGACGCACGCCGCCGTCGCCTTCGACGTGGGCCGCAAGACGTTCCGCACGGAGCGTTTCCCGGAGTACAAGGCGCAGCGCGAGGCGGCACCGCCGGAATTCAAGGGCCAGGTGCCGATCATCGAGGACGTTCTGGGCGATCTCGGCATCACCACCTTGAGCAAGGAGAACTTCGAGGCGGACGACATCGTCGCCACGCTGGTCACCCAGGCCCGCGCCGAGGGCGACTTCGAGATCGTGCTGGTCAGTGGCGACCGCGACTACATCCAGCTCGTGGACGGCACCACCACGCTGATGTACCCCACCCGCGGCGTGTCCACCATGACCCGTTTCACGCCCGAGGAAGTGGAGAACAAATACGGCCTGACGCCTGAGCAGTACCCGGACTTCGCGGCGCTGCGCGGCGACCCGTCGGACAACCTGCCCAGCGTACCCAAGGTGGGGGAGAAAACCGCCACGAAGTGGATCTCGCAGTACGGCTCGCTGGAAGGGCTGATCGAAGGCGCCGACGAGCTCAAGGGTGTCGCCGCCAACAACTTCCGCGAGCGCATCGACCAGGTCCGCCTCAACCGCGAGCTGACCCAGATGGTCACCGACGTCGAGCTGCCCGTTGCCCCGAACGACCTGGAGCTCAAGCCCGCGGACGTCACCCAGGTGGCGTCGCGCTTCGACGACCTCGAGTTCGGCGTGAACCTGCGCGAGCGCGTCCTCGCTGCCGTGCCTACCGACGGCACCGCCCCCGAGCCGGAAACCGTCGAACTCGAAGACGTCACTATCGACGACGAGCCGCTGGACGTCTGGCTTAAGCCGCGTCACACCGACGGCCTTGCCGTCTACGTCTCGGGCAACGCTACTCCCGGGCAGGGGGATGTGGTGGCGCTGGCGATCGTCGATAAGCAAAGGCGCGGCATATCCAAGCTCGCCGCTGACTTGAGCGCCGAGGAGGACGCCGCGCTCAGGCAGTGGTTGGAGTCGGACGCGCCGAAGTTCATGCACGAGGCGAAGGCGGCGTACCACATGCTGCGCGGCCGGGGCATCGAGCTTAACGGCATCGCGCACGACACCGCGATCGCCGCCTACCTGCTGCGCCCGGGTCAGCGCACCTACGCGCTGGAGGACATCTACCAGCGCCACCTGCAGCGACAGCTTAACGTCGGCTCCGACCAGATGAGCCTGCTCGGCGACACCGCCGACGTCGACGCCGCCGCGGCGATCCTGGAACTGTCCGCGGAGCTGACCAAGGAGCTGCGTGAGATCGACTCCTACGAGCTCTACGCGGACCTGGAGCTGCCGCTGGTCACCGTGCTCGCGGAGATGGAGCACACCGGCATCGCGGTGGATCTGGACGTGCTGGAGAATCAGCGCAAGGAGCTCACACTCAAGGTCGAGCAGATCGAGGAGGAGGCGCGGGCGCTTGTGGACGAGCCTTCGCTGAACCTGTCTTCCCCCAAGCAGCTGTCCGCAGTACTCTTCGACAAACTTGAACTGCCGAAGACGAAGAAGACCAAGACCGGGTACTCCACGGCCGCGGGCGAAATCGAGGCGTTGGCGGAGAAGAACCCGCATCCGTTTTTGGACCACCTGTTGGCGCACCGCGAGCACCAGAAGCTCAAGTCCACCATCGAGGGCCTGATTAAGACGGTGCAGCCGGACGAGCGCATCCACACCACGTTCAACCAGACCGTGGCGTCGACAGGCCGCTTAAGCTCCGCGGAGCCGAACCTGCAGAACATCCCGGTGCGCACCGAGGCCGGCCGCGTCATCCGCTCCGCGTTCGTTGTGGGCGAGGGCTACGAGTGCCTGCTTACGGCCGACTACTCGCAGATTGAGATGCGCGTGATGGCGCACCTGAGCCAGGACGAGGGCCTGATTGAGGCGTACAGGGCAGGGGAGGACCTGCACAACTTTGTCGGCTCGCGCGTGTTCGACGTGCCCATCGACCAGGTCACCCCGGAACTGCGCCGCCGCGTCAAGGCGATGTCTTACGGCCTGGTCTACGGCTTGAGTGCCTACGGGTTGTCCAACCAGCTATCCATCTCCGCGGGCGAGGCGAAGGACATCATGGCCAGCTACTTCGAGCGCTTCGGCGGCGTGAAGCGCTACCTGGATGAGGTGGTGGAGCAGGCGCGTCGCGACGGCTACACGTCCACCGTGTTCGGCCGCCGCCGGTACCTTCCTGAGCTGACCAGCGACAACCGCGTGGCGCGCGAGAACGCCGAGCGCGCCGCGTTGAACGCGCCGATCCAGGGCACGGCCGCGGACATCATCAAGGTGGCCATGCTGCGTGTGGACGCCGCCCTGGAAGGCAAGCAATCCCGCGTGCTGCTCCAGGTCCACGACGAGCTGGTTGTGGAGATCGCCCCGGGCGAACTGGACGAGGTCCGCGAGATTGTGGAGCGCGAGATGGACGATGCCATCGAGCTGCTGGTGCCACTGGAGGTCTCCGCTGGCACTGGCGCTAACTGGGACGCTGCCGCGCACTAACACTCCACGACCTGCGGCAGCACTAAGGCGGGTAGGAACGGAATCGGTTCCTACCCGCCTCGCGCACGGCACCCCGCCCATGGCCGTGTTCCCCCATGGAGCCTCCCCCAGCAGCTCCGATTGCGTATTCAGTTGTGAACCTCCCCTCGGGGGAAGGGGCCACCGGGGTGGCCATGACCTGGCTGGGGCTTATATTTCACCCCTGGCCGGGTCGTTCCCCGAAAGCCAAGCGCGACCTTACCGACGGGTAAGGAAACGCTCAATGGACCCACAGGGTAACCCCAGAATCGAACATTCCGTTAACTGGATCACACGGATAGTTGGACAGCTGGCCAGCAATAAACGAAACTCGGTCACGTGCAGTTCACTTCTGTGTAACCGAGTGTTTCGCCCCCGATTTGCACCCCCGTTTTGCTAAAGGAGATCGTTGAGTGATCGCCGCTTGTTGTCGTCTTCGGAAGCTTCCACTTCCTCTTGGAGTGCGTCCTTGAACTCGTCCTCGTCGAGGTTCGAGTCGCTGGCGAGGTCGTCGACTTCCTTGCCGTCTTCAGCTTCGACAGCGTCGGCGCGGCGTTCGCCCTCGTCCTTCAGTTCGTCGCGGTGGCGCAGGTAGGTCACTGTCATCACTGCCATGACAAACAGGCCGAGGTAGCCCAGGATCGGGTACAGGCTGTTCACCAACGGCTGGAAGCCTGCGAAAGAGAGTCCAAAACCGACGATGCAGGCGATGGCGTAGGTGGGGTAGAAGCGCTCCGGCTTCTTGCTGGTCAGGCGCTTTGCCAGCGCGTAAAACATGCCCAGGCATGTGTTGAAGACCATGAGGAAGATCACCCACGTCATGATGAAGCCGAGCACCGGGTCCACATTGTCGATCACGGCGAGCAGCGGCATGTCGGTGCCGTTGACGGACTCCACCTGAATCAGCAGCGAGGCCACCAGAAGCGCGAGCATGACTGCGTAGATCACCCCGCCGAGGATTCCGCCCAAACGGGTGCTCTTGGTGTCGAACTCGTCGCCGGCCATCACTAGTGCCATCGAGACGCCGCACAGCGCGTTCAATCCAGTGTGGTTCAGCGCGCCCAACCACCAGAACGGGGTCCCGTCAGCGCGGGAAACCTCTTGCTGGGCATAGTCGCCCACCTCACTCCAGTTCACGT
Organism: Corynebacterium sp. HMSC034A01; assembly: GCF_001838175.1. NCBI lineage: Bacteria > Bacillati > Actinomycetota > Actinomycetes > Mycobacteriales > Corynebacteriaceae > Corynebacterium > Corynebacterium sp. HMSC034A01. Next base: position 42,199 of record NZ_KV835958.1, read on the forward strand.
CCACCTGGGTGAAGGAGTAGATGCTGCCGATGAGAACGAACACCACAAGTAGCGGGGTGGCCCAGCCGATGACTGAGGAGACTTTGTCCACGTCGAAACGTCCGACAACGAGCATGAGCGCGAGCATGGCCACGGCGCCGATCCAGATGGGCCACTCAAAAGCCTGCTGCAGATTCGACCCGGCGCCGGCGAACATGACGAACCCCACGGAGAACATGCACGCCACCGCGGACCAGTCCATGATGAACGCCGCGGGCTTAGAGGTCACGTTGTAAAAAACCTCATTGTGCTCGCGCGCCAAAAAGTACGAGCCGAAGGTCATGAACGCCGTCGCGGCGAAGAGCATGGTCACACTGGCCAAAGCCACGCCGTAGAACCCGTTTGCGCCGTAGGCGACGAAATACTGCAGGGCCTCCATGCCGGAGGCGAATCCGGCACCGACGACGATGCCGACGAATGATGCAGCGACTGCAAGGCTGCGTTTCCACATAAACGATTGCTCCCAAAACGGTGGTATCTATCAGACTCCGCTTATGCTAGTGGTTGGGGCAAACCGGAGGGACGTCGGAGAGCACCTGCGAATCATTTGCTCTAGCTGGGCAAAGTGTCTACACTCGTGCGGGCGTGTCTACGCGCGAGCACGGTGCCCATCGTAATAGGAGGGTGAGGTAGCCGTCGCGGCGCGAGATCGGCGCACGCGAGCTTACGGCATCTAGCTGCGGGTTTACGTGGCCGAGAGAGACGCTTCTGTCCAATCACGATCTCCTATTTTTCGGAGCACATAGAACTTATGCGCACTTCCAACGCACCCCAGGTAGCCATCAACGACATCGGTGGCCCTGAGGAATTCCTCGCCGCAGTCGACGCGACCATCAAGTACTTCAACGATGGCGACATCGTCACCGGCACCGTGGTCAAGGTCGACCACGACGAGGTCCTGCTCGACATCGGCTACAAGACCGAGGGCATCATCCTCACCCGCGAGCTTTCCATCAAGCACGACGTCGATCCGGAAGACGTGGTCGAGGTCGGCGATGAGATCGACGCACTTGTCCTGACCAAGGAGGACAAGGAAGGCCGCCTGATGCTGTCCAAGAAGCGTGCTCAGTACGAGCGCGCTTGGGGCACCATCGAGGAGCTGCAGGCCAACGACCAGCCGGTTACCGGCACCGTCATCGAGGTCGTCAAGGGCGGCCTCATCCTCGACATCGGCCTGCGCGGCTTCCTGCCGGCATCCCTGGTCGAGATGCGTCGCGTCCGCGACCTGGATCCGTACATCGGCCAGGAGCTCGAGGCGAAGATCATCGAGCTGGACAAGCACCGCAACAACGTGGTCCTGTCCCGTCGCGCTTACCTGGAGGAGACCCAGTCCGCGGTCCGCTCCGACTTCCTGCACCAGCTGCAGAAGGGCCAGGTCCGCAAGGGCGTCGTGTCCTCCATCGTCAACTTCGGTGCGTTCGTCGATCTCGGCGGCGTCGACGGCCTGGTGCACGTCTCTGAGCTGTCCTGGAAGCACATCGACCACCCGTCCGAGGTTGTTGCAGTGGGCGACGAGGTCACCGTCGAGGTGCTCGACGTCGACCTGGACCGCGAGCGTGTCTCCCTGTCGCTGAAGGCGACCCAGGAGGATCCGTGGCGCGTGTTCGCCCGCACCCACGCTGTGGGCCAGATCGTCCCGGGCAAGGTCACCAAGCTCGTCCCGTTCGGCGCGTTCGTCCGCGTCGAAGAGGGCATCGAGGGCCTCGTCCACATCTCCGAGCTGGCTCAGCGCCACGTGGAGGTCCCGGACCAGGTTGTCAACGTCGGCGAAGAGGTCATGGTCAAGGTCATCGACATCGACCTGGACCGTCGCCGCATCTCCCTGTCCCTCAAGCAGGCTGACGAGGACTACGTCGAGGAGTTCGATCCGTCCCGCTACGGCATGGCCGACTCCTACGACGAGCAGGGCAACTACATCTTCCCGGAGGGCTTCGACCCGGAGACCAACGAGTGGATGGAAGGTTACGACGAGGCTCGTCAGGCATGGGAGGCGCGCTACGCCGAGGCAGAGCGTCGCCACCAGGCCCACACCGCTCAGATCGAGCGCCACCGCGCCGCTGCCGCCGAGGCCGCGGAGCAGGAGGGCGAGCAGGCCAACTACTCCTCCGAGTCTGCAGCTGCAGCTCCGGCAGCTGACCAGGCTGAGGAGAACATCGGCTCGCTGGCTTCCGACGAGCAGCTTGCGGCTCTGCGCGACAAGCTCGCCGGCAACTAAGCACTCGCAGGCTCGTGCTTAGGAGAAACTCTTAAGCATCTTGCTTAGCGACGAACCGCCCCGCACACCACGTAGGTATGCGGGGCGGTTTGCTATCTTCGGCCCCATGAAGAAAGTGGGCCTGACAGGCGGTATCGGCAGCGGAAAATCCACAGTGGCGCGGATGCTTGGCAGCGCGGGCTTCGCCGTGGTCGACGCCGACCAAATCGCACGCGAGATCATGGAACCCGGTTCACCAGTGCTGGAGGAGGTTGCTGCAGAGTTCGGCGCGGACCTCATCGGAGACGACGGGGCGCTCAACCGCGGGGAGCTCGCGCGGCGCGCGTTCGCCACCACTGAAGACACGCAGCGACTCAACGCCATCACACACCCCGCCATCCGGGCCGAGTCCGAGCGTCGCTTCGCCGCCGCGGAAGAAGCGGGGGAGCAGGCCGTCATCTACGACATGCCGCTGCTGGTGGATCTTGGGTTGCATAAGGGCATGGACCTCACCGTTGTCGTGGATGTGGACAAGGAGGAGAGGATCCGAAGGCTCGTCGATACGCGAGGGCTCGATGAGGCCGATGCCCGTTCGCGCATGGCGCAGCAGATCGACGATGAGGCGCGGCTCGCGGCGGCAGATGTCGTGATCGACAACAACGGACCGTTGGAAGACCTCGAGCCGCAGGTGGATGCGCTTGCTGAGAAAATCAAAGGTTAGTGAACTGTACCGGTGAAATTTACCGGTGTGACACGTTTCATTTACCTTGCTGATTTACCTTGCGGTGCATGGGAACGTGGAACACGGGGCCGTTCGACAACGACTCTGCACATGATGCCGTGACTGCGCTGGTCAACGGCACGTTCTGCATGGATCAGTTCCGGTTCGAGTGCGGGCTGGGTTCCCTGGGCACAGCGGAGGCAGAATCTGTCATCGCACTCGCCGCACTCATCAACGGCCATCTGCCGGATGGGCTCGAGGGCACAATCGACTATCCGTTCACGTTGGACGACAGGCAGTGGATTCGTCGCCGAGCCCAAGCCGTGCTGCGCCCGGGCGGTTCCGCGCTGTACTCCATGTGGGAGGAAGCGGGCGAGCTGCAGGAGTGGCTGGAAACCTCCCGCAGGTACGCCGCCTAAGGTGCCGCCTGCGGTTTGTGCTGACGCGTAGACTGTTCGGCATGGCTTTTGCTGCTGAACATCCTGTCCTCGCGCAGTCTGAGTTTCGCCCCGTCGGCGAGATTGAGCGCCGCGAGAAGCCCTTCGAGGTCGTCTCCGAGTTTGAACCCTCCGGTGATCAGCCCTCCGCGATTGCGCAGCTGGATGAGCGCTTGAACCGCGGCGAGCGCGACGTCGTGCTCATGGGCGCGACCGGCACAGGCAAGTCCGCCACCGCCGCGTGGTTGATTGAAAAGCAGCAGCGGCCCACGCTGGTCATGGCGCCGAACAAGACGCTGGCGGCACAGCTGGCCAACGAACTGCGCCAGCTGCTGCCCAACAACGCGGTGGAGTACTTCGTGTCGTACTACGACTACTACCAACCGGAGGCCTACATCGCGCAGACGGACACCTACATTGAGAAGGACTCGTCCATCAACGACGATGTGGAGCGCCTCCGCCACTCCGCCACCTCCGCGCTGCTGAGCCGGCGCGACGTGGTCGTGGTGTCCTCGGTGTCCTGCATCTACGGCCTGGGCACTCCGCAGTCATACCTGGACCGCTCTATTGTGCTGCGCGTGGGCGAGGAAGTGGAGCGCGACCGATTCCTGCGCCTCTTGGTGGACGTGCAGTACGAGCGAAACGACATCGACTTCAAGCGCGGCACTTTCCGCGTCAAGGGCGACACGGTGGACATCATCCCGGCCTACGAAGAGGTGGCCGTGCGCGTGGAGTTCTTCGGCGACGAGGTGGACTCGCTGTACTACATCCACCCGCTCACCGGCGACGTGATCAGCCAGGAAGACGAGGTGCGCATCTTCCCGGCCACGCACTACGTGGCCACGGACGAGCGCATGGAAAAGGCCATCGAGGCCATCAAGGAAGAGCTGGCCGACAGGCTCGAGGAGCTGGAGAACAAGGGCAAGCTGCTCGAGGCGCAGCGCCTGCGCATGCGCACCGAATACGACCTGGAGATGATTCAGCAGGTCGGGTTCTGCTCCGGCATCGAGAACTACTCGCGCCATATGGACGGTCGCCCGGCCGGCTCCGCGCCGGCGACCTTGATCGACTACTTCCCGGAAGACTTCCTCACCATCATCGACGAGTCCCACGTCACCGTGCCGCAGATCGGCGGCATGTTCGAAGGCGACATGTCCCGAAAGCGCAACCTGGTGGAGTTCGGATTCCGCCTGCCGTCCGCGGTAGACAACCGCCCGCTGACCTTCGACGAGTTCGAGGCCCGCCTGGGCCAGACCGTCTACATGTCCGCCACCCCCGGCGACTACGAGCTCGAGGCCGCCCAGGGCGAGTTTGTGGAGCAGGTGATCCGCCCGACCGGCCTGGTGGACCCGAAGGTCACCGTCAAGCCCACCAAGGGCCAGATCGACGACCTGATCGACGAGATCCGCCAACGCACCGACAAGAACGAGCGCGTGCTGGTGACCACCCTGACCAAGCGCATGGCCGAGGACCTCACGGACTACCTGCTGGATAACGGCATTAAAGTGCGCTACCTGCACTCGGACATCGACACCCTGCAGCGCGTGGAGCTTCTGCGCCAGCTGCGCCTGGGCGAGTACGACGTGCTCGTGGGCATCAACCTGCTGCGCGAGGGCCTGGACCTGCCTGAGGTCTCCCTGGTTGCCATCCTGGACGCGGACAAGGAGGGCTTCCTGCGCTCCACCAAGTCGCTCATCCAGACCATCGGCCGCGCCGCGCGTAACGTCTCCGGCGAGGTGATCATGTACGCCGACCAGGTCACCGAATCCATGCAGGAGGCCATCGACGAAACCGAGCGCCGCCGCGAGAAGCAGATCGCCTACAACGAGGAGCACGGCATCGATCCGCAGCCGCTGCGCAAGGCCATCGCGGACATTTTGGACCAGGTGCACGACAACGCGGACGCGGATGCGTCGACAAGCTTGAGCTCCGATGCGGCCGTCGCCGAGCGCGCGGATGTGTCCAACATGGCCTCTGACGAGGTGCAAAAGCTTATCGACGACCTGACGGTCCAAATGCGCGACGCCGCCGGCGAACTCAAATTTGAGCTCGCCGGAAGACTCAGGGACGAGATTGCAGATCTCAAACGGGAGCTGCGTGGTATTAAAGACACAGGCAATTAGCGAAAGGAACCTGCCTTGCACACCTACAAGTCGATCGCTGTCGGCACCGACGGCTCCGCCACCTCCATGGTCGCTGTGCGTGCCGCAGCCAGCCTCGCCCGCGTCTACGGTGCCGAGCTGACCATCATCTGCGCCCACTACACCGCGTCCGGCTCGATGCTGAACTCCACCAACGCGGAGCTGTCCCGCGTGGACATCGTCACCGCCACCAACGCGCGCGAGATTCTGCGCAAGGCGGACGAGATTGCCAAGGAAGAGCAGGCCGGCAAGGTCAACCTGGTGTCCAAGGGTGGCCAGCCCGCGAATGTGCTGGTGGAGGCCGTCGACGAGTACGGCGTCGACCTGCTTGTGGTGGGCAACAAGGGCATGCGCTCGATGGCCGGCCGCATCTTCGGCAACATCCCCGGCAACGTGGCCAAGAAGGCCCCGGTGGACGTCATGCTCGTGGATACTCGGGCAGAGGGACACGACTAAACCCGCAAGGGGTACACTGACCACGCTAACCGCGTCGCATTTTTGAAAGGTGATTTCACATGGCCGATAACTACAAGACCATCGTCGTCGGCTCCGACGGTTCCAAGTCCTCCCTGCTGGCCGTTGAGCGCGCCGCGAAGATTGCAGCCGCGTTCGGTTCCACCCTCGTCATCGGTACCGCGTACTACGAGAACGAGGAAGAGGCCGCGAAGACGCTGCGTCAGGATTCCGTGACCATTCTGGGCGACCAGAAGGCGCTGGAGAACCTCGAGGGCGCAGCTGAGCACGCCCGCGCCGCTGGCGCACCGGACGTGCAGACCGCAACCCGCCCGGGCACCCCGGTGCAGGCACTGATGGCCATTGTCAACGACAACAACGCGGACCTGCTCGTCGTGGGCAACCGCGGCATCAACTCGCTGACCGGCCGCCTGCTGGGCTCCGTGCCGGCAGACGTCGCGCGTCAGTCCGACTGCGACGTCATGATCGTTCACACGGTCAACTAAGGCGCTATTCGCCGACCACTGTCAGCGTCTGCGTGGCGCGGGTGACGGCGACGTAGAGGTCTTGCCACCCCTGTGGCGAGGCCTCTTTAATTTTGCTCGGCTCCACCACGACGACGTTGTCGAATTCGAGGCCCTTCATTTCGCCGACATTGTCCGCGTCGATGACGGCGGTTAAGCCGTCGCGCTTCTCGACGAGGCTCAAGTCCTCAACGAACTGCACCGGCACCCCGGATTCGCGGATCGCCTCCGGGACGGTGGCCTCCGGGTCGATCTCAGCGAGGATCTCGGCAGCGTAGTCCGCGATCTCCTTCGGCGTACGGTAGTTCACCGTCAGCTCATGCAGGCGGAAGCGGTTGCCCACGAAGGGCTCCAGCGCGTTGGTCCAGTCGTCCACGCCGGCGGGGGAGGACGTCTGGGCGGTGTCGCCCACGAGCGTCATCCATCGCGACGGGCAGCGGCGGAACACCATGCGCCACTCCATCGGCGACAGCTCTTGGGCCTCGTCGACGATGACGTGCCCGTACGCCCACGTCTGGTCGGCGCGTGCGCGCTGCGCGGTGGAGCGGGTGTCCGTCTCCCGCTGGCGGCTCGCGAGCGTCTCCGCGTCAATGACGTCGGCCGCGGAGAGGATCTCTGCCTCGAACTGGTCGTCGTCGTTGTCCGTGGATTCCGACGAGGACAGCACGTCGAGCGCGCCCTCTGCCTCGGCGACGAGCTCGCGCCATTCCTCTTCTTCCTTGCGGCGCTGCTCCTCGGGGTCGACGGTGCCGATGAGCACGGCCAGCTCGTCCACAAGCGCGGTGTCCCCGTAGCTGAACGGGGAGCCGGGCGCGCGGTACAAGGCGTCGCGGGTGTAGTCGTCGTAGTCGTGCGCTACCTCGGCGATGGCGTCCTTGTCGGTCAGCAGCGCGCCCAGCACCTCGACGGGGTCGAGCTCCGGGAAGTGCGTGTCGATGAGTTGCTCTACCTGGGGATCGTCCGCGAGGTCGTCGTGAAGCTGGTCCACATCCGCATCCGAGAGCAGGTTCGCCCCGCCGAGCGGGTCCTCGCCGATGCGCTTCGCCAGCGCCTCCGCGAGCAGCTGGGTGAGGTGCTCCGCGAAGTGGGCGCGTGCCTGGTTATGCGGGCGGCGCGAGCGACGGGCCCTGGTGCGGGCGGCCTTGACCATCTGCGGGGTGGCATCCACCGGCACTGAATCGAAGGTGAGGCGCACAGGCGCATCCGGCACCGTCTCGTAGGCCTGTACCGCGCGCTTGAGGATGGCCACCATCTCCTCCGACCCCTTCACTTCGCGCGCGGCGATCGAGTCCTCGCCGGTGGGGGCAAAGCCCGGCACGAGCTGGTCGGCGGTGGCCAGCACCACGCCAGTCTCGCCCAGCTCTGGCAGCACGCGTGAGATGTACTCGAGGAACGTCGCGTTCGGGCCGACCACCAGCACACCGGTGCGGGTGAGCTGCTCGCGCCACGTGTAGAGCAAGTACGCAATGCGGTGCAGCGCCACCGCCGTCTTGCCGGTGCCCGGGCCGCCCTGGACCACCATGACACCGCGGGTGGCGTCGCGGATGATCTCGTCTTGCTCGCGCTGAATGGTCTCCACGATGGAGCGCATGTGGCCGGTGCGGGCCTCGTTCATCGCGCGCCTCAGAGCCGCCTCGGATCCAACTCCCGCGTCGGAGGTTTCCGCGCCGTCGCCGGAGAGCACCTCGTCGTCCACAGCGGTGACAGTGCGGCCGCGCATACGGATGTTGCGGCGCGTTTCAACGCCCTCCGGGTGCGCCGTGGTTGCCAGGTAGAATGGGCGGGCGAGGGGAGCGCGCCAGTCCAGCAGGAGGGTGCGGTAGTTGTCCTCCCTGTCGTCGATGCCCATGCGTCCGATGTAGCGCCGCTCCAAATCCGGCCGCCCCGGCACCGGGTTCTCCGGGTCGTCGTCGGCGACGTCGATGCGGCCGAAGACTAAGCCGGTCTCTGCCACGTTGAGCGCATCCAGCTTCGCGTTGAGCCCGTGATACTCCGTTTCGCGGCGCACCAGCGCGTCCGAATCCGGGTTGTCCGGGTCCACGTCACGCTGCACCTCTTCGAGGCGCGCTTGCGCCCGCGCCACCTCGCTGTCCAGGTGCGCGAAAAGCTGATCCACGTACGTCTGTTCTGTTTCCTGCATCCTCACAACAAACGGCCCCGGGGCTGGGATTATTCCCAGCCTCAGGGCCGCCAAGTAGTCCGAGTGTTACGGTGCTTACGCGAACTTCTTCTGCGCCTTCTTCACCAGCTTCTGGGCCTTCTTCTCAGCCTTCTTGGCCTTGCGCTTCCACTTGAGCTTGGTGATCCAGTTCGGGTCAGCGTCCAGCTTGTCCCACGCGTCCTGCAGGGAGTCGACCGCGTTCTGCGCCTTGTCCTGGGCCTTGGCGGAAGCCTTGTTGACCTTGCGCTTCGCCTTGAACTTGTCCAGGGCGGACGGCTGCAGGTCGTCCAACTGGCCCTGCAGATCGCCGACGATGCTGTTGACCTTGCGCTTCGCCTTGAACTGCTGGATCTTGGACGGCTTGATGTCGCCGTACGCGTCCTCGGCCTTGTCGGAGGCCTTCTCGGCAGCGTCGTCCAGCCAGTCGCCCGCGTCGGACAGGAAGCTGGACGCCTGCTTCTTAGCGTCGCCCAGCCAGTCGTTCGCAGCGTCGCTGGCCTTGTTGGCCTTCTTCTTCCAGTCGCCCTTGTTGTCGTCGACGTAATCGGTGACCTGGTCGGTGGCGTCGGAGAACCAGTCGGATGCCTTGTCCCAAGCCTTCTCGGTCTCAGACTTGGTGGGCAGCGCCTGCTTGACGTTCTTCTGCGCGGCCTGGGCAGCGTGCTGAGCGCGCCACTTCAGGTCGGGCTTGCCGTTGTTGTCCACGGTGGCCAGCAGGACACCGCCGGCGAGGCCGAGGTCCGTCAGGGCGCCGGTGCGGCGGCGTGCCTTCTCGTCGTCGTCCTCTGCCTCCCAGAACGCGTGGCGGCCAACAACGGTCGGCAGCGCGGTGGCAGCCAGAAGCGTGGCGGACAGGCGGGGGAACTTGCCAATGGCGAAAGATGCGCCGGCGCCAGCCTTGGTAGCGCCGATGATCTGCGCGGCAGTCTCCGGGCTCTTCGGCAGGAAACCGCGGTACTCGCGCGGGGTGACCGCGCGCAGCTTCTTCAAAACGCTGTCCGCGCTGTCCTTGTGGCCAGCCGGGTTCAACAGGGTCTCGACACCGTCGATCACGTAGACCGAAGCCAGCATCGGGCGTGCGATTTTCCGGATCATACTTTTACCCAATCCTTACTTTTGTAGCTGAATGTGCTCCTGCCGAGTGTAGCGATTTTGCGACGCCGCGGTGGCGGGCTTTCCGCTTACCAGCGGCGATCCCACCAGTCGTCCAAGTGTGGGCGCTCCTCGCCGAGCGTGGTGGGTTTGCCGTGGCCCGGCCACACGACGGCCTCGTCCGGGTACACATCGAAGACCTTTTCTTTCACGTCGTTGAACAGGCGGACAAAGTCGCCCTCGGACTGGGTTTTGCCCAAGCCCCCGGGAAACAGCGAGTCGCCGACGAACAGGTTGACGGTGCCGTCGATCTCCGCAGCAACACAAGCGCCGCCCGGGGTGTGCCCGCGCAGGATGGTCACGGGGAGCGTGTGGCCGGCGAACTCGATCGTGTCGCCGTCGTTGAGCTCCACATCGGCTGGCACCGGGATCGCTGGGGCATCCAGAAACGGCGCGTAGTGCTTCGCGCCGGTGGCCTCGAGCACTTCCTTCAGCGCCCGGGTGTGGTCGTAGTGCCGGTGCGTGGTCAGCACCGCGGTGATCTTCACACCGGCGTCGTCGGCCATGGCCAGGAGTTCGGGGGCGTGCGAAGCTGCGTCGATAAGCAACCCCTGCCCTTCGCTGCAGAGGAGGTAGCAGTTGTTGTCCATGTCGGAAACAGAGATGTGACGTAGAGAAAGCATGCGGCTAAGGCTACTCAGGAATGTTTCCCCGCATTCGCGCGTTGGTAGCGTCTTGGGAGTACTAACCGACGAAAGCGAGAGTGACGTGGCCGAAAAGCTGACAGTGCGCGGCGCGCGCGAGCACAACCTCAAGGGCGTGGACATTGAGCTGCCCCGCGACAAGATGGCGGTGTTTACCGGCCTGTCCGGCTCCGGCAAGTCCTCGCTCGCCTTCGACACCATCTTCGCCGAAGGGCAGCGCCGCTACGTGGAATCGCTGTCCTCGTATGCCCGCATGTTCCTGGGACAGATGGACAAGCCGGACGTGGACTACATCGACGGGTTGAGCCCGGCGGTGTCCATCGACCAGAAGTCCACCAACCGCAACCCGCGCTCCACCGTGGGCACCATCACGGAGATCTACGACTACCTGCGCCTGTTGTACTCGCGCGCAGGCACCCCGCACTGCCCGGTGTGCGACGCGGTGATTGAGCGCCAGACCCCGCAGCAGATTGTGGACCGCGTGCTCGAGCTGGAAGAGCGCACGAAGTTCCAGGTGCTCGCGCCTATTGTGCGCAAGCGCAAGGGCGAGTTCCAGGACCTGTTTGCAGACCTGTCCTCGCAGGGCTACTCGCGCGTGAACGTGGACGGGGAGACCTACCAGCTTTCGGACCCGCCGAAGCTGGAAAAACAGATCAAGCACAACATCGACGTGGTGGTGGACCGCCTCACCGTCAAGGCCAGCCAAAAGCAGCGCCTGACGGACTCCGTGGAGACGGCGCTCAAGCTTGCGGACGGCCTGGTCGGCTTCGACTTTGTGGAGCTGGACGCCGACGACCCGGAACGCGTGCAGATCTTCTCCGAGAAGATGGCTTGCCCGAACGGCCACAAGCTCAACGTGGAGGAGTACGAGCCGCGCGCGTTCTCCTTCAACTCGCCGTTCGGCGCCTGCCCGGCGTGCGACGGCCTTGGCGTGCGCAAAGAGATCGACGTGGACCTGGTCATTCCGGACCCGGACGCCCCCGCGGTGGACGCGTTCCAGCCGTGGAATTCCAGCCCGAACAAGAAGTACTTCACCAAACTCATCGAGGCGCTGGCGAAGGAAGAAAAGTTCGACGCCAACGCGCCGCTGAGCTCGCTGACCAAGACGCAGCGAAAGCACCTGATCCACGGCTCGTCCACGAAGGTCAACGTGCGCTACAAGAACCGCTACGGGCGCCAGCGCTCCTACACCGCCGCCTACGAGGGCATCGTGGGCTACCTGGAGCGCAAGCTGGAGCAGACCGAGTCCGAAACACAGAAGGAACGCCTGCTGGCCTACACCCGCGAGGTGCCGTGCCCGACGTGTGACGGTGCGCGCCTCAAGCCGGAGATCCTGGCTGTGCGCCTGGCGTCCACCACGCACGGGGAGCAGTCCATCGCGGGCCTGACGCAGCTGTCCATCGAGGAGGCCTCCGAGTACCTGGACAACCTGGTGCTGGGCTACCGCGAGGAGATGATCGCCGGTGCGGTGCTGCGCGAGATCCAGGCGCGCCTGCACTTCCTTTTGGACGTGGGGCTGAACTACCTCACCCTGGCCCGCTCCGCCGGCACCCTGTCCGGCGGCGAGGCGCAGCGCATCCGCCTGGCCACCCAGATCGGCTCCGGTCTGGCCGGTGTGCTCTACGTGCTGGACGAGCCGTCCATCGGCCTCCACCAGCGCGACAACCAGCGCCTGATCGCCACTCTGAAGAAGCTGCGCGATTTGGGCAACACCCTGGTTGTGGTGGAGCACGACGAAGACACTATCCGCGAGGCCGACTGGCTCATCGACATCGGCCCGCGCGCCGGCGAGTACGGCGGGGAAGTGGTCTACCAGGGCAAGCCGGAGGGCATCCTCAAGGCCAAGGACTCCATCACGGGCGACTACCTGTCTGGCCGCAAGGTGATCGAAGTGCCGGAGCGCCGGAGGGACGTCGATAAGCAAAGGCAACTGCAGATCATCGGCGCACGCGAGAACAACCTGGACAACGTCAGCGTGGACATCCCGCTCGGCGTGCTGGTGGCCGTGACCGGCGTGTCGGGCTCCGGCAAGTCCACGCTGGTGAACCAGATTCTGGCCAAGACGCTGCAGAACCAGCTCAACGGCGCGCGCCAGGTGCCCGGCCGGGTGAAGAAGGTCGAGGGGCTCGAGCACCTGGACAAGCTCGTGCAGGTGGACCAGAGCCCGATCGGGCGCACCCCGCGCTCGAACCCGGCGACGTACACCGGCGTGTTCGACAAGATTCGCAACCTGTTCGCCGAGACCCAGGAGGCAAAGGTGCGCGGCTACAAAGCCGGGCGCTTCTCCTTCAACGTCAAGGGCGGGCGCTGCGAGGCCTGCCACGGCGACGGCACCATCAAGATCGAGATGAACTTCCTGCCGGACGTGTACGTGCCGTGCGAGGTGTGCGAAGGTGCGCGCTACAACCGCGAAACGCTCGAGGTGCGCTACAAGGGCAAGAACATCGCCGAGGTGCTGGAGATGCCGATCTCCGAGGCCGCGGAATTCTTTGAGCCGATCACCTCGATCCACCGCTACCTGCAGACGCTCGTGGACGTCGGCCTGGGCTACCTCCGCCTTGGCCAGAGCGCGACCACGCTCTCCGGCGGCGAGGCGCAGCGCGTCAAGCTCGCGGCGGAGCTGCAGAAACGCTCCAACGGCCGCACGATCTACATCTTGGACGAGCCGACGACGGGACTGCACTTCGAGGACATCCGCAAGCTCATGCTGGTGCTCAACGGCCTGGTGGAGAAGGGCAACACCGTGCTGGTCATCGAGCACAACCTCGACGTGATCAAGTCCGCGGACTGGATCGTGGACATGGGGCCCGAGGGCGGCTCCGGCGGCGGCACGGTGGTCGCGCAGGGCACGCCGGAGGACGTCGCAAAGGTGCCCGGTTCCTTCACCGGACAGTTCCTGCAAGACATTCTGGCGAAGGCCTAACGCATCCTGCGGCGCGCCGATTTGGTTTGTGCAGGCATGAGCATGTATATTGCTGCCTACACCGCCCAGCGCGCCCGTGTCATGCGGGTGCGGGGGCCGCAAGAGGAGTGAATCCCACCCCAAGCCGCTCGTGCAAATGAGTTGGATACGGGTCAAACGGTGCGCAAGACACAACTGTGTCTTCGTGTGCCATGGACGAACTCCCGCCACCCCTCAGGGTGAGCGGGTTTTTCGCGTGGGATGAGTCCGATTGCGGTTCAAGTGCGGCACGCATTGTTTCTTTAAGTCTCTAGGAGTTCTCATCAGCGCTGAAGCTCGGATCAATGAACGAATCCGCGTCCCTGAAGTTCGCCTCGTCGGCCCGTCCGGCGAGCAGGTGGGCATCGTCCGCACGGACGACGCCCGCAAGCTGGCGTACGAGGCGGACCTCGACCTGGTTGAGGTAGCCCCGAAGGCCAAGCCGCCCGTGGCCAAGATCATGGACTACGGCAAGTTCAAGTACGAGCAGGATCAGAAGGCCCGCGAGGCCCGCAAGAACCAGCAGCAGACCGTGGTCAAGGAACAGAAGTTCCGCCCCAAGATTGATGAGCACGACTACCAGACCAAGAAGGGCAATGTTGAGCGCTTCCTGGAGAAGGGCAACAAGGTCAAGGTCACCATCATGTTCCGCGGCCGCGAGCAGGCCCGCCCCGAGCTGGGCTACCGCCTGCTGGAGCGTCTGGCTGAGGACATCGGGGAGCTCGGCGTTGTCGAGTCCCGTCCGAAGCAGGACGGCCGAAACATGACGATGGTCTTCGGACCGGCTCGCAAGGGCAAAAAGTAGTTCCAACAATCGACACTCTGAAGGGCTTTCACCATGAAGCAGAAGACCCACAAGGGCACCGCAAAGCGCATCAAGGTCAACGGCAAGGGCAAGCTGCGCCGCGAGCAGGCTGGTAAGCGCCACCTGAACGAGAAGCTCTCGTCGAAGCGCCGCCGCAAGCTGTCCGGCTCCACCGACGTCGCCAAGGCTGACGTCAAGCGCGCAAAGCGCCTCCTCGGCATGTCCTAAGCACTGCCCGATCAATCAACCGATTACGAGAAAAAGAAAAGGAAGTTTGACTCATGGCACGTGTGAAGCGTTCAGTCAATGCTAAGAAGAAGCGCCGCGCAATCCTCAAGTCCGCGAAGGGCTACCGTGGCCAGCGCTCCCGCCTGTACCGCAAGGCAAAGGAGCAGTGGCTCCACTCCCAGACCTACGCGTACCGCGACCGCCGCAAGCGCAAGGGTGAGTTCCGCAAGCTGTGGATCCAGCGCATCAACGCCGCTGCCCGCATGAACGACATCACCTACAACCGCCTCATCCACGGCCTGAAGCTGGCCGAGGTCGAGGTCGACCGCAAGATCCTGGCCGAGCTGGCTGTCAGCGACTTCGCTGCCTTCTCTGCTCTGTGCGAGGTTGCGAAGAACGCTCTGCCGGAGGACGTCAACGCTCCGAAGGCTGCGTAAAGCACTTTCGCTTAACGACGAAGCTCCCGCCCATCCCCGAGCAGTCGGGGAGGGCGGGAGCTTTTCCGTGTGCGACACGCAAAAGGGAGCGCGCCCACCGCTGGGGTGGGCGCGCTAATCGCTGTGGTGGGGCTGTTCTAGAAGATGCCCTCGTTCTCGCGGCCGAAGTCGTCGAGCGTGACGTCGCGGGAGTCGACGTCCTGGTCGTTGTACTCGGAGTCGTCGCCGTCGAGACGGCCAGTCTGGGTAACGGTGATGTAGTTGGTCAGACGGCCTTCCTTGGTGTCGCCGTCGCCGAAGGAGAAGGACACGAGGTCTGCTTCCTCACCCGGATTGATCGGGTTGGACAGGGTGACCTCGAAGATGCGTGCCTGCTCGTCCTCGTCCCAGCCCAGGTCGCGGGCGTAGCCGCCTTCGCGGGTGGTGGTGGTGATCAGGCGGTCAACGTTCTCCGGGCCGTCCTCGGTGCGGACTGCGACGCGGAAGGTCACTGCCGGGAACTCGCCCCAGTAGCGCTCGTTACCGACGTTCTTCACGCGCAGAGCGGTGGAGCCGGCGAAGCCCTTCGCCTTCGCGGAGGAGACGGTGAAGTACGGCTCGAGGTCCAGGTCGTGGTCGGCCTTTTCGGCGTCGTCCTTGTTGGACTTGTCGGTGGACTCTTCCTTCTTGTCGGACACAGCCTCGACCTCGATGGCGCCGTCGGCCTTGTCCTCCGTGGTGTCCTCAGCCTTGTCGTCGGCCTTGTCGGCTTCTTCCTTGGCCGCCTTCTCGTTCTCGGCGGCGAGGTTGACGTCCTTGTTGCTAACGTCGGCGGTCTTGTTGTCGTCGACCTTCTCCACGTCGTCGATGTTGTCGCCCTTGTTCAGGGTGTCAACGTCGTTGTCGTACTCTGCGTTCGGCTCGTCCTTGACCTCGGTGGTCTGCGCATCCTTGTTCGGGGCCCAGGAATCAGCCGGGGTGTCGAAGTTCTTCACGCGGACCTCGTTCTTCACCGGCATGTTTGCGACCCACGCGGTCGGGGTTGCCCAGGTGCCGTTAGGCAGGCAGCGCTGCTGGGTGCCGGTCATGGTGACGGTGCGGAAGCCGTAGGTGGCTTCGCCGGTGTTGCCGGCCGGCACGTCGTACGGGCCGATCTTCTGGCCGACGTTCCAGGACAGCTCAGCGGAGACGTCCCAACCGAGCGACTTGGCCAGGGAGTAGCCGATGTTGCCCTCGATGCCCTTCTTGGAGCCGGAGCCGCCGAGGTCCAGCGTCTCGGTCTTGGAGCCGTTCACGGACGCGGACACCGTCTGGGTGCGGGAGAGATCCTGCTGCAGCGGGATGGCCTCGTCGGAAAGGTTGGTGGTGGAGATGGTGCCCACTGGCAGGAAGTTGTCCTTCACCTTGTACACGACGGTGCGGTAGTCCTCGGTGGAGTTGCACACCGGGCGCGGGTTGAGCACGTTGGCCTTCAGGTGGTCGGAGCCGCGGTAGGTGTGGACGATCGGGAGCCTGTCGTTGTTCGCCGGGGTCTCGGGAGCGGACTCCTCGAGGGTGATCGCGTTCGCGGGAGCGATGGCAGCGCCGGCCATCAAAGCGCCGAGAAGCGCTGTAGTGATGCGTCGGGTCTTACGGGTCATACGTTGTCCTTTCCTGTGAAGCTACCGCCAGCGTCGCTAGCAGTCGGGGTGATTGCTTACAGGGGTCAACGTAAGGACGTTGCAGTCGAGTGACAAGGAAAATCTGGGGTCTCAGTACCTTCGTGCCCGATACCGATACTTTCGTTCAGAACCGGAGGAGTGGCTATTGTGCCTGCTGCCCCCGGCCGTTGAGGACGGTAACCACGAGGTCGAGGCGGGAGGAGACCCCGTAGGCCGAGAGGAGTTTCGAGACCATCTTCTTCACGGTGGATTCAGAATAGTTCAGGTGCTTCGCAATGTCGGCGTTGCTCAGCCCGTCGCAAAGCAGCTCAAGCACTTTCTGCTCGGTATCAGAAACGCCCGCAGGCACGTTAATAGCGGCCTTTGAACGCGCTCCGCTAGTAGCTTGCGGAGCTTGTGCGTCCCGCTGGGAGAGGTGGGGGAGCAGCTTGTTCATCGCGGCAGGAGAGATCACGGTGCCACCGGCGACCGCCTGCCGTACCGAAAGGATGATTTCCTCGCGCGGCTGGCTCTTGAGAATGTATCCGCGCCCGCCGTGGTCGAGGATGTCGAGCATCGCGGAGTCATTGTCCAAAGAGCTAATCGCCAAAAAGGCCGGAGCGGCGCCACGCGCGTCGAGATTGCGCAGCAGCTCTGCGCCGCCCATGTGCTGCATGTAGACATCGGAGAGCACCACATCCACGTCTAATTGGGGGATGCGCTCGAGTGCTTCGGATCCGTCCGAAGCGGTTTCGACGACGGTGATCCCTTTGGCGCTGTCGAGGTAGCTTTTCAGCACCTCGCGGACGAGCGGATCATCGTCGACGAGGAAAACCCGGATTGGGTGATCAGGTGTTGTCATCTCGGTGCTATTAGCACCACAGACGACCGAGCATGCCGCCACACTCGAAGGTGTCGCCGATTGCGCCAGCTGCGTAAGGGGTTGCCACAGTCTGCGCTTCTGCAGATGCTGCAGGGGCCACGGTGAGAAGCCCGGTTGCGACCAGGGCGGAGGCGACGAGGCGAGCAAACTTGCGCATTTGCTTGTCCTTTCATGAACTAAAGCTGTAGATCGCTACATCGAATTATGGGTGCATACGGTAGCAATGCGCAATTATTTCGGACGCTTAGGGGAGAAGTTGGTACGAAAGTACCTTTCATACTCTCGCGGCAATCTACTTTCGTTCCTTTGGCACGGTCAAGTGATATCGGAACGCCTCGCCGTGATAGCCCGCGTCGAGTGAAGCACCGTCCTCTTGCAAAAGCGATGCGACCTCCCCTAAGCCGACGCCGGTACTCATCTCAACTGCCTGCTCTTGTGGGGCGCCAAAGTTCTGCACCAGGATCTGCACGTCATTGTCGTCTTCGACTGCTGCGACGATGACCGGCCGGTGTTTATCCGCGTACTTGATTACGTTGGTCTGGATCTCACGGAATGCGCCTTCAGCGTGATGAAGTGCGATCGAGTTCAGCCCCTCGCCATGCATGCCACTTTCCGTGACCGTGTAGCCGTGGCTGCGCAATGTGTCCGAAAAGGACCGCAAGCATTCGTTTAATGTGGGTGTGCTCATGGTTTTGTCTCCGCTGAGCTCCGCGGGATCGTCGGAACGCATAAAACGGATGAGCTGGCGGACTTCTTGCATGGAACGTCGGGCGTCCTCTGCGATGAGTTTCGCCGCCTTGGCTGTCTGCTCGTCCCCCGACATCGCTAGGGCTTCACTTCGGAGCACCACCGAGGTGAGCGAGGACGCCACTGAACCGTGCAAGGCCTTTACCGTTCGTTCGCGTTCGCGCTCAAGTTCCGCTCTTAGCCGATCTGCTTGGCGCTCACGGGTTATGAGGAAGGCGCGCAAAATCCAACCCACTGCCCACGCGACAAGGAGTAGCACGAACAGAAAAATTGCTGTTTCAAACGAGATGGGGAAGTAAACGCCGGAGGGAAAGTCTGTCTGTGCGAGATACCAAAGATAAGCCAACAGTGGCAGGCTTAAGTGGGCGGGAACGCGCAACCCCACGACAGCGGCGATCGCGAACATTCCGATGATGATGATCGCGCTGCGGTACTCGGGTGCTGCCGCGGAGAATTGCAGCAGAAAGCCGTAACCCACACTTGCTGTGACCGGGGCGAAGAATGCGGCGACAATGAGAAATGCGGCGTAGAGCGCTACCAAGAACCGAGACCACTCGACCGCGATCGGTGCCCCCGGCAGAGCTACCAGCCCGAGAGCGAAAAGAAGAGCTGCGAGCGCAAAACCGATGCGCCAAGAGCGCGCCGCAGGCGAAAGAAGGCGGGCGCGCACGAGCTCCGGAAACGTAGGCACGGCAAATAGCGTAGCGCCCGCAACGTAGTCTGTAGCTATGCCATTGGATTTCCAGCAGCCGTTCACAGAGCGCACCCCGCGTGTGGTTAATGCGGGGAAGTTGAAGAGGGCGCAAGCTCGTCGTAAAGCTAAGGCCTTCTTGGCGGAAGGCGAGAACGCTGTTGAGGCTGCCGTGGCCACGGGGGCGGCGACGGACCTCTTCGTCACCGAGGCCGCGGCCGAGCGTTTCGAGGAGATCGTGCGGGCGGCCGGCTACATGGACGTGTACACGCACGCGATCACGGACAAGGCTGCGGATTCGCTTGCGGACGCAGTAACCTCTACTGGCATTTTTGCGGTGTGCCACCCGGTGCTGTGGACGGTGCCCAAGATTATGAAGGGCCGGCCGAAGCTGGTGGCGGTGTGCGTGGAAACCAACGACCCCGGCAACGCCGGCACAATCATCCGCAACGCCGATGCTGTGGGCGCGGACGCGGTGATTTTCGCCGGCGACACCGTGGACCCGGAGGCCCCCAAAGTGGTGCGCTCCACCGCGGGCTCGCTGTTCCACATCCCGGTGGCACGCGACCGAGATGTCCGCCGTGTGATCAGCCAGATCGAAGACGCCGGGCTGTCCACCTTCGCCACCACCATGAACGGCGAGGTGAACCTTGCACAGCCGGGGGAGACGCTCGCGCAGCCGACGGCTTGGCTGTTCGGCAACGAGGCACATGGGCTTGACGACGACATCCTGTCGGCCGCCGACCACCGCGTTTCCATCCCTATTCAGGGCAGTGCGGAGTCGTTGAACCTGGCCACAGCGGCGAGTATCTGCCTGTGGGAGTCGTCGAAGGCGCTCGCGGAGGACTAGCTTTATTGACAGGGTTTGCAGCGCCCGCCCTCGCGCGGTCGCTGTGTCGACCGATAGGTAAAGTGGTGGACGCTTTTGAACCGACACTGCTGCGGTCTGTATAAACAGCGCAGCGCACTTGTGGAAAGGTGCGGGTGAACACGAGCGTGGCCGACAACGCAAACCCAACTCCGGAGATTGAACTGACCGAGGACGCCCTGAACAAGGCGGCGGACGAGGCGATCGCTGCTTTTGAGGCGGCCGAGGACCTCGCTGCGCTGGAGGAGGCGCACCGTGCGCACCTGGGGGAGAAGGCCCCGATTCCGCAGGCCCGCCGCGCACTTGGAACGCTGCCCAAGGATCAGCGCAAGGATGCCGGTCGGTTCGTGAACATGGCCCGCGGCCGCGCAGAAAAGGCCTACGCCCAGCTGCGCGTGCAGCGCGAAGCGGAGCACCGCGAGAAGCAGCTGCGCGAGGAGAAGGTGGACGTCACCCTGCCCACCTCCCGCACGCAGGCGGGTGCGATGCACCCGATCACCACGCTGTCCGAGCACATCGCGGACATCTTCATCGGCATGGGCTGGGAAGTCGCGGAAGGCCCGGAGGTGGAAGCGGAGTACTTCAATTTCGACGCGCTGAACTTCATCCCGGACCACCCGGCCCGCACGCTGCAGGACACCTTCTACATCGGCGAGGAAGGCTCCAAGCAGGTCATGCGCACCCACACTTCGCCGGTGCAGGTGCGCACCATGCTTGAGCGCGACGTGCCCATCTACATCGCGTGCCCAGGGCGCGTGTTCCGCACCGACGAGCTAGACGCCACCCACACTCCGGTGTTCCACCAGGTGGAGGGCTTGGCCGTGGACAAGGGCCTGACCATGGCGCACCTGCGCGGCACCCTCGACCACCTGGCCAAGGTGCTGTTCGGCCCGGAGACGAAGACGCGCATGCGCACGAACTACTTCCCGTTTACCGAGCCGTCCGCTGAGGTGGACGTGTGGTTCCCCAACAAGAAGGGCGGCGCCGGCTGGATCGAGTGGGGCGGCTGCGGCATGGTCAACCCGAACGTGCTGCGTGCCGTAGGCATCGACCCGGAGGTTTACTCCGGCTTCGCATTCGGCATGGGCTTGGAGCGCACCCTGCAGTTCCGCAATGGTCTGTCGGACATGCGCGACATGGTCGAAGGCGACGTCCGTTTCACCATCCCGTTCGGCGTGCAGGCGTAAAGGAGACACTGATAATGCTCATTTCCAAAAACTGGATCGTCCGCCTGCTGCAGAACGCAGGTAACAAGGACTTCAACCCCACCGACGAGGAGCTCGACGCGGGCTTCGTGCGCGTCGGCTTCGAGACAGAGGGCTACGAACCGCTTCCAGAGGTCACCGGCCCGCTGGTCATCGGCCGCGTCGCCGAAATTGAGGAGCTCACCGGATTTAAGAAGCCGATCCGCTACTGCCAGGTGGACGTGGGCCAGGCCAATGGCACCGGCGAGCCGCAGGGCATCATTTGTGGCGCCCGCAACTTCAAGCAGGGCGACCTGGTCGTCGTGTCGCTTCCGGGCGCGGTGCTGCCGGGCGGATTCGAGATCTCCGCGCGTGAGACCTACGACCACATCTCCGCAGGCATGATGGCCTCCGCGGCCGAGCTCGGGCTCACCGCAAAGAGCGAGGGCATCATTACGCTTCACGACGGCTCCGCCACCCCCGGCCAAGACGCCCGCGAGATTCTGGGCTCGGACGACACCGTCTTCGAGGTCAACGTCACCCCGGACCGCGGTTACGCACTGTCAGCCCGCGGTTTGACCCGCGAGATCGCCTCCGCCTTCGACCTCGAGTTCGCAGACGTGGCGCAGGATCCTGCGATCGCCGGCATCGACCTCTCTGGTGTTCCAGCCCCGGCAGGCGAGACCATCCCGGTGATCGTGGAGGAATCCACCAAGGCCAAGCGTTTCGGCGTGCGCACTGTCGAAGGCATCGATGCGAACGCGACGGCACCGTTCTGGATGCAGCGCGAGCTCATGCTGTCCGGCGTGCGCTCGGTCAACGCCGCAACGGACGTGACCAACTACGTCATGCTGCTCACCGGCCAGCCGATGCACGCCTTCGACGCCGACAAGATCGCCGGTGGCCTGCGTGTGCACAACGCCGCCGACGGGGAGAAGTTTGAAACGCTCGACCACGTCGAGCGCACCTTGACCGCTGAAGACGTGGTGATCAGCGACGACAACGGCATTCAGTCGCTGGCCGGCGTCATGGGCGGGACCACTTCCGAGATCTCGGACGAGACGGTCAACGTCCACTTCGAGGCCGCAACCTGGGATCCGTTGACCGTGGCGCGCACTGCGCGCCGGCTGAAGCTGAGCTCGGAAGCCTCGCGCCGATTTGAACGCGGCGTGGACCCGCAGCTGGTGGAAAACGCCCTGGACATTGCGTGCGCGCTGCTGGTGGAGATCGCTGGCGGCACGATTCATGCGGGCAGGACGCTGGTAGGTGACGTCGAGAAGCGTGATGCGATTGCGATGCGCGCCGCGCGGCCAGCCGAGCTGATCGGTGTGGATTACGCGCGCGAGACGGTGGTCCGCCGCCTGCAGGAGGTCGGCTGCGAGGTCGCTGGCGACGGCGATGAGCTCCAGGTCACCCCGCCGACTTGGCGCACCGACATCACCGTGCCGGTGGAGCTGGTCGAAGAGGTCGTGCGCCTGGAGGGGCTGGACGACATCCCGTCGATCCTGCCCACGCCCCGTGGAGGCCGCGGTTTGAGCCCGCTGCAGCGCCGCCGTCGTGCGGTGACCCACGCGCTGGCGTACTCCGGCTACGCGGAGATTATTCCCACGCCGTTTATCGCCAACGACACCTTCGATACCTGGGGCCTGGACGCCGAGGATCCGCGCCGCAACACCGTCAAGGTGCAGAACCCGCTGGATGCGGACTACGGCATCCTGGGCACCACACTGCTGCCGCCGATGCTGGAGGCCGCCGGCCGAAACGTCGCGCGCGGTCGCGGTGATGTGGCGATCTACTCCGTGGCGCAGACCTCGGAAAAGCGCGCGGACGTCTCGCCGCTGCCGGACGTGTCCGAGCGCCCGGCGGACGAGGTCGTCGCGGAGCTCGTCGAGTCGCTGCCGAAGCAGCACCTCCACGCCGCGACCGTGGCACTGGGCAACACGGAGCTGGAAGGCCCGTGGGGCACCGGCCGCGCCTACGAGTGGTCGGACGCCATCGAGGCAGCCCAGCTCGTTGCCCGTGTCTGCGGCGTTGAGCTGGACGTCCAGGCGGCCGAGTACCTGCCGTGGCACCCGGGCCGTTGCGCCGAGCTGCAAGTCGACGGCGAGGTGGTCGGCCACGCCGGCGAGCTGCACCCGCAGATCTTGGAGAAGCTGAACCTGCCGGCGCGCACGTGCGCGATGGAGATAGATCTGACCGCGATCCCGCTGGCAGAGCGCCTGCCCGCGCCGCGACTGTCCGCATTCCCGCTGCTCAACCAGGACATCGCCCTGGTCGTCGACGAGGCTGTGGCGGCCGAGGACGTGCGCCGCGCGGTCCAGGAGGGTGCTGGCGAGCTCGTCGAAGCGGTGACGCTTTTCGATGTCTACCGTTCCGAGAGCCTCGGCGAAGGCAAGAAGTCGCTCGCATTCGGCCTGGCGTTCCGCGCCCCGGATCGCACGTTGACCGAGGAGGAGGCCTCCGAGGCGCGCCTGAAGGCGGCCGAGTTGGCCAAGGAGCGCTTCGGCGCAGAAATGCGCGGCTAAATAAATTTTTCGTGAATAACTTCCACGCGACTGCATAACTGTTACACTGACGGCCATGTCAGGAAGCAAGGTTGTCAAAGTAGCGGTCGCGGGGGCCACGGGCTATGCGGGCGGTGAGATTCTCCGCCTGCTGCTGGGCCACCCGGCGTATCTCGCGGGGAAGCTAAAGATCGGCGCACTCACCGGTGCGTCCAACGCCGGCCAAAGCGTCGGCGAGCTCATGCCGCATCTGCCGGAGCTGGCAGACCGGATCATTGAAGAGACGACCGTCGACGTGCTTTCCGGCCACGACGTGGTCTTTTTGGGGCTCCCGCACGGCCATTCCGCGGCCATCGGCGCTGCACTGGGCGACGATGTGATGGTCATCGACTGCGCGGCCGACTTCCGCTTGCGCGACGCTAGGGCGTGGCGCGCCTATTACGGCTCGGAACACGCAGGCTCGTGGCCCTACGGGCTGCCGGAGTTGCCGGGGCACCGTGAGGACGTCGCAAAGGCAACGCGCATCTCTGTCCCTGGGTGCTTTCCCACGGGTGCCACGCTCGCCGCATGGCCGGCGGTGCAGGCCGGACTGGTCGAGCCGGACCTGACGGTTGTGGCCGTCACCGGCGTTTCCGGGGCCGGCAAAAAGGCCAAGGTGGACATGCTCGGTGCTGAGACGATGGGCTCGCTGAAGGCCTACAGCGTCGCAGGTGCACACAGGCACACTCCCGAAATCGCGCAAAACCTCGAGGAAGTCGCGGGCGGCCAGGTCGCGGTCAGTTTCACCCCCGTGCTCGCGCCGCTGCCGCGCGGCATCCTCACCACCGTCACCGCGCCGCTGGCACAGGGCACGGACGTGGAGGCGGTGCGCGCCGCCTACGAAAACGCCTACGCCGAGGAACCGTTCGTGCTCCTGCTGCCTGCCGGCCAGCAGCCGCAAACGCAGCACGTGGTGGGTTCCAACATGTGCCACGTCCAGGTTGAGGTGGACCAGGCAGCCAGCAAGCTTGTTGTCACCAGCGTCATTGACAACCTGACCAAGGGCACCGGGGGAGCCGCGGTGCAGTGCATGAATCTTGCGCTTGGCTTCGACGAGGGGGCGGGTCTGTCGCGAGCCGCGGTGGCTCCGTAACCGCCGGCTAGACCCCCAAACCAGCTTCCCCTTTTCCCGAAAGGACCCCTCCATCATGAGTGCTCTTGGAGTCACCGCACCTCAAGGTTTTTCCGCCGCCGCCACAAGCGCGGGCCTGAAAGCATCCGGCAACCCGGACATGGCCGTCGTGGTCAACGAAGGCCCCGAGTTCGCCGCCGCAGCCGTATTCACACGCAACAAGGTCTTCGCCGCGCCCGTGAAAGTCAGCCGCGCGGCCGTGGCCGCAGGCGAACTGAAAGCAGTGGTGTTCAACTCCGGCAACGCCAACGCCTGCACCGGGGAGCAAGGGCTGCATGACGCGCAAACTATGCAGCAACTCACGGCCGATGGTGTCGGCGCTGAGCCACACCAGGTGGCTGTCTGCTCCACCGGCATCATTGGCGATCTGTTGCCGATGGAGAAGGTGGAACGCGGCATCGCAGGCGTCGTCACTCAGCTCGGCGACCACGGGGCAGACGCCGCTGATGCCATCCGCACCACCGACACCATCGCAAAAGAAGTCTTGGTCAAGGGCGACGGCTGGACTGTCGGAGGCATGGGTAAAGGTGCCGGCATGATGGCGCCGTCGCTGGCGACGATGCTGGTGTGCCTGACCACCGACGCGAAGGTGGAGGCCCAGGCGCTGCAGACCGCGTTAGAGCGCGCCACCGCAACTACCTTTAACACCCTGGACATCGACGGATCCACCTCCACCAACGACACCGTCATCGCGATGGCCAACGGCGCAAGTGGGGTGAGACCGGACCAGGACGAGCTGGACGCCGCGGTACACGAGGCCTGCGCGCAGCTGGCGGCGATGATGCAGTCCGACGCCGAGGGCGTGACCAAGCGTGTGAGCATCACCGTCGAAGGCGCCGCGGACGACGAACAAGCACTCAACGCTGCGCGCACCATCGGCCGCGACAGCCTGGTCAAAACGGCGATGTTCGGCTCCGACCCGAACTGGGGCCGCGTGCTCGCCGCCGTGGGCATGGCGGACGCGGAGATGGACGCGGATAGCATCTCGGTGACCTTCAACAGTCACACCGTCTGCGAGTACTCCGGTGCAGTGCCCGGCGCGCGGGACGTGGATCTGAGCGGGTCGGACATCGCGGTGGTGGTGGATCTGGGCACCGGCGGTGAGGGCCGCGCGACGGTGCGCACGACGGATCTCTCGCACGCCTATGTTGAGATCAACTCGGCCTACACCAGCTAGGGGGTGCGCGAGATGATGCCGAATCTGACCAACGAGCAGCGCGCCACTGTGCTGGCGGAGGCGCTGCCGTGGCTGCAGCACTACCGGGACAAGATCGTGGTGGTCAAGTACGGCGGCAACGCCATGATCGATGAGGACTTAAAGGCAGCCTTCGCAGCCGACATGGTGTTTTTACGCACCGTGGGTGCGAAACCCGTGGTGGTGCACGGCGGCGGGCCGCAGATCACCCAGATGCTCGGCCGCTTGGGGCTGGACGGCGGGGAGTTCATCGGCGGTTTCCGCGTGACCACCCCGGAGATCCTGGACGTGGTGCGCATGGTGCTCTTCGGCCAGGTGGGCCGGGACCTGCTGGGCAAGATCAACTCGCACGGGCCCTACGCGGTGGGTACTTCGGGCGAGGACGCCGGGTTGTTTACCGCGAAGCAGCGCGAGGTGGTCGTCGACGGCCACCTGCAGGACATCGGCCTGGTGGGCACGATCACGGACGTGAACCCGGAGGCGGTGATGGACATCATCGAGGCCGGCCGCATCCCGGTGGTTTCCGGCATCGCACCGGGGGAGCACGGCGAGGTGTACAACATCAACGCCGACGAGGCCGCGGGTGCGCTCGCCGCTGCGATCGGCGCCGAGCGTCTCGTGGTGCTCACCAACGTCGAGGGGCTCTACACGGACTGGCCGAACAAGGACTCGCTGCTGTCCAAGATTGAGGCGGGCGAGCTGGCCAAGATGCTGCCCGGCTTGGACACCGGCATGATCCCGAAGATGGAGGCCTGCCTCACCGCGGTCCAGGGCGGGGTGAAGGCTGCGCACGTCATCGACGGCCGCGTGGCCCACTCCGTGCTGCTGGAGCTTTTGACCATGGGCGGCGTTGGCACCATGGTGCTGCCGGACGACTACGACCGCGCGCACTACCCGGACGGAACGATCTTTAGAAAGGACGACGCATGAGCGAGTTTTCTTCGCGTTGGACTAACGCGCTGCTAGATACCTACCCGGCGCCGCCGGTGGAGCTTGTCTCCGGCGAGGGCTCCACCGTCACGGACGCGGACGGCAACACCTACATAGACATGCTCGCCGGCATTGCTGTCAACGCGCTCGGCCACGCGCACCAGGCCGTCGTTGAGGCGGTGAGCGCCCAGGTGGCGACGCTTGGCCACGTGTCCAACCTCTTCGGCTCCCAGCCGGTGGTGCAGGCCGCCGAAGCGCTGCGCGCCCGCGTCGGCGACGACACCGCGCGGGTGTTTTTCTGCAACTCCGGCGCCGAGGCCAACGAGGCCGCCTTCAAGCTCGCGCGCCTGACCGGTCGCCGCCGCATCCTCGCAGCTGAGCGCGGCTTCCACGGACGCACCATGGGTTCGCTCGCGCTGACGGGCCAGCCGGACAAGCGCGCACCGTTCGAACCCATGCCGGCAGGCGTCGAGTTCTTCCCGTACGGCGACATCGAGGCACTCGAAGCCCTGGTGCAGCAGGACCCGGGCAACACCGCAGCGATCATCCTGGAGCCCATCCAGGGCGAAACGGGGGTCATCCCCGCGCCGGAGGGTTTCCTTAAAGCGGTGCGTGAGCTTTCCGACGCCCACGGGATCCTCTTTATCACCGACGAGGTCCAAACCGGCGTCGGCCGCACCGGCGACTTCTTCGCCTTCCAGCACGAAGGCATCCTGCCGGACGTGATCACCATGGCCAAAGGATTGGGCGGCGGACTGCCCATCGGCGCGACTATCGCCCGCGGCAAGGCGGCAGAACTTTTCACCCCGGGCTCGCACGGCACCACCTTCGGCGGCAACCCCGTTGCCTGCGCCGCGGCGAACGCCGTGCTGCGGGTCGTCGACGAGGATTTCCTCGCCGAGGTGCGCCGCAAGGGGCAATTGCTTAGCGACGCAGCTTCGCAGATCCCCGGTGTCACCCAGGTCCGCGGGCGCGGCCTGATGCTCGGGGTGGTGCTGGATGAGGCGGTGGCGAAGCTCGTCGTCAAGCATGGGCTCGAACAAGGCCTGATTGTGAACGCACCGGGCGAGGACGTCATCCGCCTCACGCCGCCGCTGGTGATCAGTGATGATGAGCTTGAAGAAGCGATGAAGCGCCTCGCCGGCGCGATTGAAGCAGCGAAAGAACGGAGCTAAACCGATGGTCAGACATTTCCTGGCAGACGACGACCTCACACCGAATGAGCAGGCCGAGGTGCTCACGCTCGCCGCGGAGCTGAAGCGCGAGCCCTTCTCGCGCCGGCCGCTGGAAGGCCCGAAGTCAGTCGCGGTGCTGTTCGACAAAACCTCCACCCGCACCCGCTACTCCTTCGACGCCGGTATCGCGCAGCTGGGCGGACACGCGATTGTCACCGAAAGCGGCAACTCGCAGATGGGCACGAAGGAGAACTACCAGGACACCGGCGCGGTGCTGTCGCGGTTCGTTGAGGCGATTGTGTGGCGCACCTACTCCCACGACAACCTGCGGGAGATGGCGGAAACGGCCACCGTGCCGATCGTCAACGCGCTGTCCGACGACCTGCACCCGTGCCAGATCCTCGCGGACCTGCAGACGGTGGTGGAGAACTTCTGCCCGGACGAGGGTCCGGCGGGGCTGAAGGGGCTCAAGGCCGTCTACCTGGGCGACGGGGACAACAACATGGCCAACTCCTACCTCATCGGGTTTGCCACCGCCGGGGTGGACATGACCGTCATCGCCCCGGACGGCTTCCAGCCGCGCGAGGAGTTCGTCGAACGCGCACGGAGCCGCGGCGAGGAAACCGGGGCCAAAGTCGACGTGACCTCGGATATCGCGGCCTCGGAGGGCGCGAATGTTGTCATCACCGACACGTGGGTATCCATGGGCATGGAGGCCGACGGCAAGGACCGCCGCACGCCGTTTTTGCCGTACCAGGTGGATGCTGCCCTGATGTCGCGCGCGGCGGAGAATGCAATATTCTTGCATTGCCTTCCCGCGTACCGCGGGAGCGAAGTCGCCGCGGACGTCATCGACGGGCCGCAATCGCGCGTCTTCGATGAAGCGGAAAACCGCCTGCACGCCCAGAAGGCGCTGCTGGCCTGGCTTTTGGAGCACCAAGTATGACCCAACCTGTATCCCGCACCGCGCGGCAGGCGAGAATCCTCGAGCTGCTCGAATCAACCCGCGTGTCCTCCCAGGTGCAGCTGTCCGAGCTCCTGCTGGACGAGGGCATCGACATCACCCAAGCCACCCTCTCGCGCGACCTGGATGAGCTCGGCGCGAAAAAGGTGCGCCCACGCGCGGGCGGCCGCGCCTACTACACCGTGGGCGGCGAGGCGGACTCGCTGGAAACGGCGCACTCCGGCCCGCGCGAGAAGCTGCGCCGCATGATTGAGGAGTTGGTGGTCTCCGTGGATTACTCCGGGCAGCTTGCCGTGGTGCGCACGCCGCCCGGGGCGGCCCAGTACCTGGCCAGCTACATCGACCGCGTGGGGCTGGACCAGGTGGTCGGCTCGATCGCCGGCGACGACACGGTGTTCGTCCTCGCCCGCGAGCCGCTCACCGGCAAAGAGCTGGCGCAGCAGCTGTTCGGACTGAAGGAAAACGTCGGCGAATAGACATCGTCGCACCCATCGCATAATTTTACGTACACTGAATAATTCTGAATCGTCTTGGAATTCGAAGGAGAACTTTCACCATGACTAACCGCGTTGTGCTCGCGTACTCGGGCGGCCTTGACACCTCTGTCGCCATCCCTTACCTCGCCGAAATGACCGGCGGCGAGGTCATCGCCGTCTCCCTGGACTTGGGGCAGGGCGGCGAGGACATGGAGTCCGTGCGCCAGCGTGCGCTGGACTGCGGCGCTGTGGAGTCCATCGTCGTGGACGCCAAGGACGAGTTCGCCGAGGAGTACTGCCTGCCCACCATCAAGGCCAACGGCATGTACCAGGGTGAATACCCGCTGGTCTCCGCAATCTCCCGCCCGCTGATTGTCAAGCACCTGGTTCAGGCCGGCCACAAGTACGGCGGCACCCACGTCGCCCACGGCTGCACCGGCAAGGGCAACGACCAGGTCCGCTTCGAGGTCGGATTCCTCAACCAGGACCCGGACCTGGAGATCATCGCTCCGGCCCGCGACTACGCCTGGACCCGCGACAAGGCCATCGAGTACGCCGAGGGCAAGGACCTGCCCATCGAGCAGTCTGCGGCGTCGCCGTTCTCCATCGACCAGAACGTCTGGGGCCGCGCAGTTGAGACCGGCTTCCTGGAGGACCTGTGGAACCCGCCGACAAAGGACCTCTACGCCTACACCGAGGACCCGGCGCTGGGCAACGCACCGGACGAGGTGATCATCTCCTTCGAGGCCGGTAAGCCGGTGGCTATCGACGGCCGCAAGGTCACCGTCCTCGAAGCGATCGAGGAGATGAACCGTCGCGCCGGCGCCCAGGGCATCGGCCGCCTGGACATGGTGGAGGACCGCCTGGTGGGCATCAAGTCCCGCGAGGTCTACGAGGCACCGGGTGCGGTTGCCCTGATCACCGCGCACAAGGCGCTTGAGGACGTCACCGTCGAGCGCGAGCTGGCCCGCTACAAGCGCCTCATCGACGCCCGCTGGTCCGAGGAGGTCTACGACGGACTCTGGTTCGGCCCGCTGAAGCGCTCCCTGGACGCGTTCATCGAGTCCACCCAGGAGTACGTCACCGGCGACATCCGCATGGTGCTGCACGCCGGCACCGCCACCGTCAACGGCCGCCGCTCCAACCACTCCCTGTACGACTTCAACCTGGCCACCTACGACACCGGCGACACCTTCGACCAGACCCTGGCCAAGGGCTTTGTGCGCCTGCACGGCCTGTCCTCCCAGATCGCCAACAAGCGCGATCGCGCGGCTGGCTCCGACCAGGAGAAGTAGTCGATGCAGCAGCACAAGACCAACGAGGGCGCGCTGTGGGGCGGCCGCTTCTCCGGCGGCCCCTCGGAGGCGATGTTCGCACTGTCCGTGTCCACGCACTTCGACTGGGTGCTCGCACCCTACGACGTGCTGGCGTCCAAAGCACACGCGAAGGTGCTCAATAGGGCAGGTTTGCTTAGCGACGAAGACTTCACGGTGATGCTCGACGGCCTCGACAAGCTCGGCCGCGACGTCGCCGACGGCTCGTTCGGCCCGCTGCCCATCGACGAGGACGTGCACGGCGCGATGGAGCGCGGCCTGATCGACCGCGTCGGTCCTGAGATCGGCGGCCGCTTGCGCGCGGGCCGGTCCCGCAACGACCAGGTCGCCGCGATGTTCCGCATGTGGCTGCGAGATGCACTCCGCGGTGTTGCCCAGGACGTGTCTGACCTGATCGACGCGATTGCCCAGCAGGCCGAGGCCCACCCGGACGCGATCATGCCGGGCAAGACCCACTTCCAGGCTGCGCAGCCGATCCTGCTCGCGCACTCCTTGTTGGCCCACGCCCAGCCGCTGCTGCGCGACCTGGAGCGCATCCAGGACGCGGACAAGCGCCTCGCGGTCTCGCCGTACGGTTCCGGTGCGCTGGCAGGCTCCTCGCTGCACCTGGACCCGGAAGCGATCGCAGAGGAGCTCGGCTTCGACTCCGCCACGGACAACTCACTCGACGGCACCGCCTCGCGCGATTTCGCCGCCGAGTCCGCCTACGTGCTCGCGCAGATCGCCATCGACGTCTCCCGTTTCGCCGAGGAGATCATCGCCTGGTCCACCCCGGAGTTCGGCTACGTCACGCTGCACGACGCGTGGTCCACGGGCTCATCGATCATGCCACAGAAGAAGAACCCGGACGTGCCGGAGCTCGCCCGCGGCAAGGCTGGACGCTTGATTGGCAACCTCACCGGCCTTTTGTCCACGCTGAAAGCGATGCCGCTGGCGTACAACCGCGACCTGCAGGAGGACAAGGAGCCGCTGGTGGACTCGGTGACCCAGCTATCCATTCTCTTGCCGGCGTTTACCGGTTTGGTGTCCACGTTGACCTTCCACGAGGACCGTATGCGCGAGCTGGCCCCGGCAGGCTTCACGTTGGCGACGGACCTGGCCGAGTGGATGGTCCGCCAGGGCGTGCCGTTCCGCGAGGCCCACGAGGCATCCGGCGCCTGCGTGCGCATCGCGGAATCCCGCGGCGTGGATCTGGTCGATCTGACGGATGAGGAACTGCAAAGCGTCGATAAGCGACTGCGTCCGGAGGTCCGGGAGGTGCTCACCGTTGACGGTGCGGTGGCATCCCGCGACACCCGCGGCGGCACCGCGCGCCCGCGAGTAGAGGAGCAGCGCGAGCGTGTGCGCGAGGCGAACAAGGCCGCGCGCGAGTGGGCGAAGGCACCGGTGCGCTCGCAATAGTTGTTCGATTGTGGCGCGCATCTCGGCCCGGCCATTTAGCATGTGAGATATGAATGTGCCGAGCAGCCACGACGCCAAGCCCCGGGGACGGAAAGTCTCCGTGGTGCTTGGCGTCATTTTAGTTGGGGTGGTCATCGCCGCCGTCGCGCTGGGACGGGGGCTGCTGCCCTTCGGCGGCGAGGATGAAGGGGGAACATCCGACGAGCCTGGCAGCAAGCTGACCCAGCTACACGGCGTGATCGGCTCGGAGAAACGCGCCTACTTCGAAGACCCCGACGTGGTGGCGCGGCTAGAAGAGCTGGGATACAGCGTCAGCGTCACCACCGCCGGCTCGCGCCAGATTGCCACCACCACGGACATTGCGGAACAGGACTTCGTCTTCCCGTCGTCGGCGCCGGCGACGCAGAAGGTGCGCGAGCAGGGCAGCGGCTACTCCGTGGACTTCCCGTTCTTCACGCCGATGGCGGTGGCGAGCTGGAAGCCGATCGCCGACCTCTTGGTTGCAGAAGGGGTGGTCAGCGAACACAACGGCGCGTACACCCTGGACGTGAACACGTACATGGACCTGGCCCGCTCCGGAAAGCGTTGGCGGGACCTGGGCGAGGCGTACCCCTCACCACGCAATGTGCAGATCCGCTCCACGGACATCCGCACCTCCAACTCCGCGGCGATGTACCTGTCGCTTCTGGCGTGGGAGGTGGCCGAGCGCGACCCGGAGCGCCGAGACGACGTCGGGTACCTCATCGACGAAATTGCTCCATTTTTCACCGCCCAAGGGTACAGCGAGGCGTCCTCGTCTGGCCCATTCACGGATTACCTGAGCCAGGGCATGGGCGCCGCGCCGATGGTGATGGTCTACGAGGCACAGTTCTTGGGAGAGCAGATGCGGCCGAACTCGCGCATCCGCGACGACATGGTGCTGCTGCACTTGAGCCCCACGGTGCTTGCGAACCACGGCATCGTCGGTGTTTCGGAGGGCGGCAAGGAGCTGGGGCGCCTGCTCGCAAACGACCCGCAGCTGCAGCAGCTCGCCGCCCGCCACGGGTTCCGCCCCGCGAACTCCGGCAGCCTAGCGCAGGAGCTCGAGGACCGCGGCCTCGACGCGCCTTCCGGCTACGTCAATTCCATCGACCCGCCCTCCTACGACAGGCTCGAGCAGCTCATCGACGGAGTGGGACAACGCTATGCCGGCGCTCCCGCACCGGTAAAGGAGGACGACCAGTGAAACGCCTTTTCGTAGCTCTCGCCGCCCTGATGTCGCTCATACTCGCATCATGCACCTCGCTCGACGGCGGCACGTCCGGCTCCTCAGATTCCGACGCAGGTTCCGGGTCGGGCACTCCAGCCGACCTGACCATCGTCGCCGCCACCGAGCTGAAGGACCTTGAAGGGCTGGTCGACCAGGCCGCCAAGGACCTCGGCTTTTCTATCGACATGCAGTTTCCCGGCGGCACCCTGGACAATTCGCAGACGCTCAAGCGCGGCGACTTCGACGGGAAAGTGGACGCCACCTGGTTTGCCACCAACCGCTACGTCAACCTCATCGGCGCCACCGACAAGCTGGACGGCGAGTCGAAGATCGCCACCAGCCCAGTCGCGTTCGGCGTGTGGGAGGACAGTGCAAAGCGACTCGGCTGGGATACAAAACAGCCCACGTGGGCGGAGTTCGCCCAGGCCGCGGAGGCAGGCGAGTTCAGCTTCGGTATGACCAACCCGCAGGCGTCCAACTCCGGGTTCTCCGCTCTGGTTGCTGTGGCCACCGCGCTGGCGGACACCGGCGACGCCATCGCGCCGGCCGACCTGGAGCGCGTCGGCCCGCGCCTTGAGCAGCTGTTCCAGGCCCAATCCATGGTCTCCGGGTCCTCCGGCTGGCTGGCTGAGGCGTTCGCCGACGACCCCGGGCGAGCGGACGCGATTGTCAACTACGAGTCCACGCTGCACCAGATGCGTCAGCAGGGCCAGCCCATCGAGGTTGTGGTTCCGGCGGACGGCGTCATCTCCGCGGACTACCCGCTGTCCGCGCTCGCGCAGCCGGCGAATGCGGACGCGCGGGATCGCGTCGAGAAGCTTGCGAATTGGCTCCTCGAGCACCAGCCCGACATCGCGGACACCTTCCGCAGGCCGGTGGCCCAGGTGGACAATCTCCCCGCGGAGATCGCGGACCAGCAGGTCATCGAGCTGCCGTTTCCAGCGAACGAAGGCGTGGTGGACGAACTGCTGTACGCCTACGACAACACCTACCGGCAGCCAGGCACCACCACGTTTGTGCTGGACACCTCGGGCTCGATGGAGGGCGAGCGCATCGCCTCGCTGAAAGACATCATGCATTCGCTTATCGACGGCTCCGCTTCCACCCTCACCGGCGACGTCTCCCTGCGCGACCGGGAGAACGTCACGCTGCAGTCCTTCGACAGCCGGCCGAATGCCCCTGTCACGGCGCGTTTCTCCCATGATGACCCGGCTGCGGCCGCCGAGTTGACGGAGTATGTGGACGGGCTGAGCGCAAGCGGCTCCACGGCGATGTACCAGACGCTGCTGGAAGCGCTGCGGGAGACGGACCCGGCCGGCGGAATCCCGTCGATAGTCTTGCTCAGCGACGGCCAAGACACCGTCGGCCCGCGCTTCTCCAAATTCAAAAAGGAGTACGAGCAGCTGCCGGCGGCGCAGCGCTCCGTGCCGGTGTTTGTGATCCTCTACGGCGACGCGAGCGAGTGGGAGATGCGCGAACTGGCGGAGCTGACCGGCGGCGAAGTGTTCGACGCGCTTGGCGGCGACCTCGCGGCGGCGTTTAAGGAGATCCGTGGCTTCCAATGATCCTTCCGGCAACCCAGTTGCCCGCTATTTCGCGTCGCCGAAAAACCAGGTTGGGCTGGTGCTTGCCATATTGGTGGTCGTGCTGCACCTTGTGGTGGGCATTGGCATCTACTGGCCAGTGGCGGCGCTGGCGGCCTACGGTGCAGGTGCGGCGCTGACCCCCGCGCGCAAGCCCAAGGAGTTGCCGCCCGCGCCGGCGGAGCCCACCCCGATGGTGCTGGAGCGGTCGTTGCAGGAGACGTCCAGGCGTTTGGGCGGCGCCCGACCGCCGCGCCAGGTGATGGCGCAGGCGCGTGCGCTCGAAGACACAGTCCGGTTCGTGCTCTCGGAGTGGGAGCATTTGGAACCCACCCCGGAGCACCGCCAAACGATATGGAATGTGGTGAAGGTGTACTACCCGGAGGTCGTTGATACGTATCTCGATGCCCCGCAGTACCGCGACGCCTCCGCGGTGCGAGTGGTCGTAGACTCGCTGACCACGCTCACCCGTGCGGCAGGACGGGTGCGGCAGGGCATCTTGGACGACAACCTACGTGCGATGGACTCTCAGGCACAGTTCCTGCGTGAGGAGCTCGGCGAGTTGCCCGGACTCGACGACAGCTACCGCGGCGGCGACGGGTACGATCCGAAACCATGAGTCTGGATCCGAAGCTTCTCAACGTCCTCGCGTGCCCCAAGGACAAGGGGCCGCTGGAGTACAACCAGGAAAAGCAGCTCCTGGTCAACGAACGCCTCGGCATTGCCTATCGCATCGACGACGGCATCCCGGTTTTGCTCATCGACGAAGCTGAGCCCTACACCCCAGCGAACTAGAAGTAGAAAGCAACCATGACTTCCACAAACATCATCGACGAACTGACCTGGCGCGGGCTGATCAACCAGTCCACCGACCTGGACAACCTGCACGAGGCAACGCAAGCGCCGATCACCCTGTACTGCGGGTTTGACCCGACCGGCCCGTCGCTGCACGCCGGCCACCTCGTGCCGCTGTTAATGCTGCGCCGCTTCCAAGAAGCCGGGCACACCCCGATCGTGCTCGCCGGCGGCGCCACCGGCATGATCGGCGATCCGCGCGACGTGGGGGAGCGCTCCATGAACTCCGCGGACACCGTCAAGGACTGGGCGGAGCGCATCTCCGGCCAGCTCAAGCGCTTCGTGCACTTTGACGGCGACAACGCCGCGAAGCTGGTCAACAACAACGACTGGACCAAGGATCTCAGCGCGATCGAGTTCCTGCGCGACATCGGCAAGCACTTCTCCCTGTCCACCATGCTGGGCCGCGAGACGGTGAAGCGTCGCCTGGAAAACGACGGCATCTCCTACACCGAGTTCTCCTACATGCTGCTGCAGGCGAACGACTTCGTGCAGCTGCGCCGCGAGCACGACTGCATCCTGCAGATCGGCGGCGGCGACCAGTGGGGCAACCTCGTGGCCGGCGTGGATCTGAACCGCCGCATCGACGGCGCGCAGACCCACGCGCTGACCGTGCCGCTGGTCACGGACTCCGAGGGCAAGAAGTTTGGCAAGTCCACCGGCGGCGGGTCCCTGTGGCTCGACCCGGAGATGACCAGCCCGTACACCTGGTACCAGTACTTCGTGAACACCGCGGACGCCGACGTGATCCGCTACCTGCGCTGGTTTACCTTCCTGGACCAGGAAGAGCTTGCCCGCCTCGAGGTCGAGGTGGAGGAGCGCCCGTTCAAGCGTGAGGCGCAGCGCCGCCTTGCGCAGGAGATGACCGATCTGGTCCACGGCGTCGAGGCGCGCGAGGCTGTCGAACTTGCATCACAGGCACTGTTTGGGCGCGCCGAGCTTGCGGATTTGGACGAGGCAACCCTGGCTGCGTCCGTTTCTGAGACCGATGTGTTCGAGTTCTCCGGCGAGACCACCATCGTGGATCTGCTCGTCGGCGCAGGCCTCGCGGACTCCAAGGGCGCCGCCCGCCGCTCCATCAAGGAAGGTGGCGCGTACGTGAACAATGTCCGCATCGAGGACGAGGCGTGGGCGCCCACAGACGACGACTTCCTCCACGGTTCCTGGCTTGTGCTGCGCCGCGGCAAAAAGAACTTCGCGGGAGCAAAACGCGTGTAGCACCCTGCTTTACGACGAGCTGTCGCCCAGGCCTGATTTGCACTCTGGCCTGGGCGTTTTGTGTTGTGTTTGGGTTCGTGGTTATATATCCATCCGTTGCTTCCGAGCGGTTCGGCCGCCTGGAGGGAACGAGCAAAGTGAATAGGGGTTACGTTCTGGTTAACCGGG
>NZ_KV835959.1:0-569 GCF_001838175.1 Corynebacterium sp. HMSC034A01
CCGTTGTCCGTCAGTGTGGATGCTGGCGGGCCGTATGCGTGGATCAGGCGGGTGAGTTCGGCGGCGACGGCGGGGCCTGTAAATGCGGCGGCCGCGGTGATTGACAACAGGTATCGCGAGTGGTCGTCGAGGAAGTCGAGGACTTCAACGCGTGTGTTGTCGGCGAGGAAGAGGTGGGTGATGTCGGCTTGCCAGCATTCGTTGGGCATCGCGGCTTCGAAGCGGATGTAGGAGCTTTTGGGCTTCTTTTGCGGCTGCGGGGTGATCAAGCCCTCGTTGGTGAGGATGCGGCGGATCGTTGAGGTTGAAGGGGCGCGTTTGCCGGCCTGTTCGAGGTGGTAGGCGATGGTTTCGGGCCCGGCGTCGAGTCCGTGTCGGGTGAGTTGTTTGCGGATGTCGATGATTTCGTTGCGTAGTGCTTCCGGGACGGCGTGCGGGTGGGTGTGAGGGGCGCGTGATTTCGGTGCGATTGCCTCGGCGCCGCCTGCGTCGTAGGCGTTGAGGATCTGGTGGACGCGTTGCCGTGAGATGCCGAAGCGTTTGGCGACGCTGGTGGGTGTGCCGCCTTG
>NZ_KV835960.1:0-311 GCF_001838175.1 Corynebacterium sp. HMSC034A01
TCGCATGCGGGGAACATGCGTTGCAGTGTTGCCAGTTGGCGGCCGGAGGCGGGGGTGATGGTGACGGACTGGGCGGTGGCGTCGTCGTAAAGCTGCCAAAAGCGCTCAGGTACCTGGCCTTCCGGGGTGAGGAGGGTGCCGTCCATGTCGAGTGCGATCAGTCGTGGCGTCTGCATTGCCCACACCATACCGGTGTGATGTGGAACACTGGGCGGCATGACTGAGTTTGTGAAGACCGAAGTACGCGGCGCGACCGGGGTGATCACCCTCGACCGCCCCAAGGCCCTGAATTCTCTGAACCCGGAGATGGC
>NZ_KV835961.1:0-2744 GCF_001838175.1 Corynebacterium sp. HMSC034A01
GGCGTCCAACTTCGAGTTGGCCGGGTTGAATTTGAAGCCATACTTCAGGGGAACTTCGCTTGACTGGAAACGCTGCGTCGGAGGGTTGTACTCCAAGAAGCCGCCGAAGTTATTCAGATCGCCTGGTTCGGTAACCTCAACCTTGCCCTGTGCAATTGGGCCGGTGAGGTAGTTGGAAAAGCTGCGCTTGAGGTTCCAATCAAGGCGCGCATCTTGCAGATTTGGCAGCGCCTCAGCCGCGATCGCGGATGGCACCGGCACCGCCCCAGCAACGAGCGCAAAGGTAGCGGCGCTCACAAACAACTTCTTCCTCATTGAAGCTCCCTCCAAATAGACTATAGGTAAGCCTAAGCTAACCATAATGAGGTAAGCCTTACCATAGGGGGTATTGTCCAGAAACTTTCCAGAATTAAGGGCATGGTAAGTAAATGCAGGCTAACCTATTGAGCATGAGGAAAACTGCCGCCCTGTGCACTGCCACAACAGTCGTTTTGAGCGCACTGATTACCCCCGTTGCAAACGCGGAAACCCCCGTCGGATCAGGTGTAGAAGCCTCCGGCACCGTCACGTGGCCCATCAAGGCCTCGTTCCTACGCTATGTCCAAGGCATTGCCGGCGGCGAGATCCATACCGCCGGAGGAACCAAGGCAATCACTGACACAAAAGGCAAGGTGACTGGCTTCGAATTCCCAGTCAACCCGCGCAGCACCGTCGTTGAGCAGGATCGCACGGTCGTTGACTTGGAGGGCTCGCTGCACTTCTACGGCCACGCCGGTCTCGGCAAGGGCGGGACGTGGGGCCTGAATCTGCGTTACGACGATCTCAAGATCCTCGTGACCGAGTCGACCACCGCCGCCATCACCGCCGACTACATCGTCGAGGGAGGACTTCCCGGCGCCCGAGCCGAGCGAAAGGTCGCGGATGATGCCACTTTGGCCACGTTCACACTCCCCCGCCCCATCACTGCCACCGTCGGCGGTGGCTACACAGCAGAAGTGACTCCTACGCTCGCCGCTGGTGGCGCGGCGTCGCTGCTCAACTATGACGAGGGCACTACGCTTAACGACGGTCGTTTGAACCTCACCCTGGCGTTTCACTCCAAGGGATCGGCCCCCACCCCGACACTGTCTGAGGAGCAGCAGTTCAAAGCGCAGGGCAGCGCGGCTGCCGACGCGAAAACGATCGGCATCGCTGGTGCCCTGCTCGCTGTGCTTGCTTTGTTGGGCGCGGGCGCGGCGTGGTTCTCAGGCCTGATACCAGGCCTGCCGCCTGCACCCGCTCTTTCCCTGTAGCTGGCGCGCTACTGGATCTCAGCCGGATCCTTGCGCTCCGGGTACACCTTCGGGCGCACGCCCGCGATGTCCTCGACGACGCGAACCACCTGGTGGGAGTAGCCGTACTCGTTGTCGTACCAGACGTAGAGCACGAGGTGGTTGCCAGATGCGATGGTGGCCAGGCCGTCGACAACCGACGCGTGGGTAGTACCCAGAAGGTCAGTGGACACAACCTCCGGCGAGTTGATGTAGTCGATCTGCTGGCGCAGGTTGGAGTGGGTGGACACACGGCGCAGGAAGGTGTTCACCTCGTCCTTGTTCACTTCCTTCTCCAGGTCCAGGTTGAGCACTGCCATGGACACGTCCGGGGTGGGCACGCGGATCGCGTTGCCGGTGAGCTTGCCCTCAAACTCGGGCAGCGCCTTGGACACGGCCTTCGCAGCACCAGTCTCGGTGAGCACCATGTTCAGGCCAGCAGCACGCCCACGACGGTCACCCTTGTGGAAGTTGTCGGCCAGGTTCTGGTCGTTGGTGTACGCGTGGACGGTCTCCACGTGACCATGCTTGACGCCGTAGCGGTCGTTGATCACCTTCAGCACCGGGGTGATGCCGTTGGTGGTGCAGGACGCGGCGGACAGGATGCGCTCCTCGCCGATCATGTCCTGGTTGATGCCGTAGACAATGTTCGGGATGTCGCCCTTGCCCGGCGCGGTAAGCAGCACGCGGTCCACACCCTTGGACTGCAGGTGCTGGGACAGGCCCTCGCGGTCGCGCCACACGCCAGTGTTATCGACGACGATGGCGTTGTTAATGCCGTACGCCGTGTAATCAATCTCGGCCGGGTCGTTGGCGTAGATCATCTGGATCGGGGTGCCGTTGGCCCAGATGATTTCCTTCTCCTCATCAACGGTGATCGTGCCGTTGAACGGGCCGTGGATGGAGTCGCGGCGCAGCAGGGATGCGCGCTTGATGATGTCGATGTCACCCTTCTTGCGCACCACCACCGCACGCAGGCGCACGCCGCCGTACATTGCCTCGCGGGCAATCAGGATGCGGGCGAGCAGGCGACCGATGCGGCCGAAGCCGTAGAGCACGACGTCGCGTGCATCGAGCTCGGAGGAGGTGCCGATGACGTCAGCGAGCTGCGCCTCGAGGAAGGCACGCAGATCCTTCTCGTCGGAGTGCTTGAACTCCTTTGCCAGGCGGCCAAGGTCGATCGAAGCGGTGCCGAGATCCATCTCCACCAGCTCGCGCAGGATCGGGAGTGTCTCGTCGAGCGGGAGCTCCTTTTCATCGATACGACGCGCGTAGCGGTGTGCCTTGATGATCTCGATGTCAGTCACACCCACCAGCAGGCGACCGTAAACCGAGGTGACCGCGTTGTGTTCGCGGTGCAGGCGACTGATCAGCGGCAGCATCTCCTGGGCGAGGGTGAGCTTATGGTTCCAGTCGTCGCGGGGGTTTGTGGTT
>NZ_KV835961.1:2844-3274 GCF_001838175.1 Corynebacterium sp. HMSC034A01
AGCCCCACACCGCCATTTACTTTAGCGCAGCACGTCCCGATATTTGGAGGGGTCCGCCTCGGGGGCGAACTTGGGGGCCTGATCCTTATCGACGAGCACCGCCCGCACCCCTTCCGCAAAGTCCGGCTCACGCACCATCACGGCACCGAGACGACGCTCATTGTCCAGCGCGCCGGCCAGATCCTGCGATGCGTTGGCTGCGATGAGTTCCGCCGCCGCCACGAGCGACGACGGGGACGCCTGCTTGGTCAATTCCTGCACCTTCTCGCCGAACTCGCCGTCAAGGCGCTCGCGGATCTCGGCCCAGGAGCCGGTGAAGGTGGCCTCGATGTCCTCGTACAGTGCCTCGAGCTGCGATTCTCCTTGCTCCAACCCGATCTCGTCGAGGTAGCCGGGCCCGTGCTCCACGATCCCGTCGAGCACCCCGTCA
>NZ_KV835961.1:3374-3799 GCF_001838175.1 Corynebacterium sp. HMSC034A01
CGCCGAGCGCTTGCGAGGGGTGCTTCGGCAGGTTCTGCAGCAACCACGACATGCCCACGTCCGTGACGTAGCCAATGTTCATCTCCGGCATGGACGCAAACGCATCCTCGGTGACCACCATGTGCGAACCGTGCGCCGACACCCCCATGCCGCCACCCATGATCACGCCGCTGCACAGCGCGATGTACGGCTTGGGGTAGTTCGCAATGTCTAAGTTCATGGCGTACTCGTCGGCAAAAAACGCATCGACCTCTTCCAGACGTCCCTCGAGGACACCTTCACGTGCGGCACGGACGTCGCCACCAGAGCAAAAGTGCTTGGCCGAGGACTGGATGACAACTTGGGCGACGGTGTCGTCGTCACGCCAGCGCTTCAGCGTTTCGTCGATGGCGCGCGCCATCTCCGGGTTCAGAGAATTCAGGGCC
>NZ_KV835962.1:0-20170 GCF_001838175.1 Corynebacterium sp. HMSC034A01
ACACCGTTACTAAACACGTGGTCTAAACAGAGAAGAGCTGCGCCTTTCTTTTCCCATTCCTCGACACGCTTACCTTTAGCTATGACCTTCGCGTCGATTTCGGCTTTGAGGCCGGACTCCTTGATGTGCCGGAACGTTCCTGACAGCTGACGTACGTTGTGGGCAGGGATGATAAACCCGCCTATCCCGAATACGGGGTGGGTCTTATAGCTTGGGTCGTGTCGCGAGATATAGGCGCCATTGTGGCCGAACTCGTCGAAATAGCCGATGTACATTTTTCCCCTTAAATGCACGAAAGCTCGCGCTTTCGCACGAGCCTCGGAAGTGGAGCACCGTAGTGCGTCCGAGGTAAAAGATAGCGTGCGAGATGGTTGTTGTGCAACTGTGTTGAACTTTTGTGGCTGCAGCATAGGCACCAGCTCCGACATTAGAACCCGTGTTTTCGAACACTCGGCGCCGTGAGCGGGACCCCACACCGAATTCCTGCCCTGACCATGCAAAAGAAAGCGCCCCGGCAGGATTGGAACCCGGCATGTAGGTGGTTCTAACGGTTGAACTTGCCACGACCGGGGAGTCGCCAGATTAACGTGGCAAGCAGCAATAGCGACCTCTCGACATTTGAGTAAGGATGTTCATAATGTCCCAGCGAGAAAAATGGCACAAAGTCGAGGAGGGCAAGCTCATAGCAGGGGTCTGTGCTGGAGTAGCTGAAACATACGGAACCTCCGCCAACACGGTCAGGACCATTTACGTGATTGCCAGTCTCTGCGGGCTACCCATGGTTTTTGTCTACTTGTTGCAGTGGGCTATCTATCCACGATATTGAGCGCCCCGTCGGTCGCACTCTATGCGAATCTGCGCGGTTCGTCGGTCATGCTGCCCAGTGGTAGCCGGCTCAGTAAAGTGCCTGCTCAAAGCCGAAATTTGCGCCCCCAGCAGGATTCGAACCCGCGACCAGCCGGGTAGAAACCGGATGCTCTAATCCACTGAGCTATGGGGGCAACACCGGCTGATTGTAGTTATGGCTCTGCGCAGCGCGAAAGTAGGGTATGCGGCATGACTGCACCCGCCCGCACTCGCACCGTCGCCCCCGCTTGGCCGCTGTATCTGGCCGCATTCGCCATCGCGGCCGTTGTCGCCGGCGCGGTGGGGGAGACGTTCTCGGGCGGCTCGCTCGCGGAGCTGGGCATCCCGGATCCGGGAGCGGCCACCACGGTGGGCCTGCCGGCACTGAGGGGCGTCGCGTGGCTGCTCATGGCGCTGGCCACGGGCTCGTTTTTGCTTGCGGCTTTCTTCATCCCGCCGAAGCAGACCCAACAAGATCTCAACGGCGCGCGCCTGACGGTCGACGGCCACCTCGCCTCGCGCACCGGCGCCCACGCCAGCGCGGGCATCGCGCTGATCGGGCTGGTCATGATCCCGCTGGTGCTTTCGGACGTCTCCGGCCAGCCGCTCAAAACCGTCCTGTTCGAGGCAGCCGCGTGGTCGCAGGCGCTGGACCAGGTCGCGGATGCGCGCGTGTGGCTCATCGTCGCCGCATTCGCCGCCGTCGTCGCGGCGTTCGGCTACACCGCGTCCAGCTGGTGGTCTCAGGTCTGGCTGTTTCTGGGCGCGATCGTGGTGGTCATGCCGATCGCGCTGACGGGCCACTCGGCCACCGGCGGCGCGCACGACTTCGGCACCAACTCCCTGATCTGGCACCTCGTGTCCATGCTGCTCTGGGTGGGCGGGCTGATGGCGGTCGTCGCACATGCTTTACGACGAGGCCCCGGCCTCCCCGCCGCCACCCAGCGCTACTCCCGCATCGCGCTGTTTTCCATCCTGGCCATGGCCGTCTCGGGTGTGGTCAACGCGCTGGTGCGGGTGCGCCTGGAGGACCTGACGCAGTACAACTACGGCTGGGTGCTCATCATCAAAACCGTCGGCATCGTCGTCCTCGGCATGATCGGCTACGTGCACCGCGAGCGCACCATCCCACAGCTTGAAACCCAGCCCAGGGCGTTCACCCGCCTTGCCGCGGGCGAGGTGCTCATCATGGCGGCGATATCCGGTCTGGCCGTCACGCTCGGCCGCACCCCGCCCCCGCCGCCGCTGGACCCGAACCTGACCCGCATGCAGATCCAGATGGGCTACAACCTCACCGAGTCGCTGACCTGGACGAACTGGCTGACTACCTGGCGCCCGGAGCTGCTGTTCAGCGTCATTGCGATCCTGCTTGCGGCGTACTACCTCCACCTTGTCCGCCGGGTGGACGGCTGGCCGGTTGCGCGCACGCTGTGGTGGCTGGCCGGCTGCGCGATGGTCGTCGTCACGCTGAGCTCCGGCATGGGCATGCACATGCCCGCCTCCTACTCCGCGCACATGACGGTGCATATGATCCTGTCCATGGGCGTGCCGGTGTTCCTGGTGCTCGGCGCGCCGCTGACACTCGTGCGCGAGGCATACCCGGCCGGCGAATTCAACCCGCGGCTGTGGGCGGAAAGCTTCCAGCGCTCGAAGTTTCTGCGCGCGGTGACGTTCTCGCCGGTGTCCACCATCCAGTTTTTGGTGTTCTTCTACGCCATGTACGTGATCCAGCCGTTCTACGAGCTCATGATCTCCGAGCACGCCGGCCACGTGATCATGAACGCGGCGTTTCTCATCTCCGGCTACCTC
Organism: Corynebacterium sp. HMSC034A01; assembly: GCF_001838175.1. Lineage (NCBI taxonomy): Bacteria > Bacillati > Actinomycetota > Actinomycetes > Mycobacteriales > Corynebacteriaceae > Corynebacterium > Corynebacterium sp. HMSC034A01. The sequence goes on from NZ_KV835962.1 coordinate 2,656, forward strand.
TACTTCTGGGAGCTCATCGGCCCCGACGAAATCGAGGGCCGCCCCACCGCGAAGGTGCGCCTGTTGTGGCTGTGGGTGTCCATGCCGTTCCACCTGTTCATGGGCGTGTACCTCATGCAGCTCGGCTCCGTGATGGGCGAGGAGTTCTACCGCTCGCTGGAACTGCCGTGGAACCCGGACCTTTTGGCCGTGCAGAAGGACGGCGGCGGCATCGCGTGGGCGTCCGGTTCCTTCCCGCTGGTGATCGTCTTCGGCGAGCTGTTCATCCGTTGGTGGCGCGAGGATAAGGCGGAAACGGCCGCCTCGGACCGCCGCGCGGAGGAAACCGACGACGAGGAATGGCGCCGCTACAACGAGATGCTTTCCCAAATTCATGGCCGCTAGCTGCGGATTGTGAATTTCTCAGGTGAAGTTATCCACAATTTGGCCGACCCCTTTTTCTGCCTTACGTTTCGTGCGACTCTGCTCGCGCAGGGGGCAATTGCTTATCGACGGCACACCCGCCCCCGCAACCGCACACCATCCGCACGCAAGCAGAAAGGGGCCTTGAAAATGGCCAACATCGACTACACGCTGCTCGGCAACCTCATCGCCGAGCCGTACTTCAAAACCTTCGACTCGGGCAACGCCGTGCTGCGCTTCCGCGTGGCCACCTCGGACGTGAAGAAAGAAAAGAACGACAACGGCGACGACGTCTGGCGCGACTACAACCAGTTCTACGTCGACGTCGAGTGCTGGGGACAGCTCGCGGTCAACGCCGGCGCGTCGCTGCGCAAGGGCTTCCCGGTGATTGTGATCGGCAAGCTGGTCCACGAGTACTGGGAGGGCAAGGACGACAAGGGCGAGCCGGCGCTGCGCTCCAAGACCACGCTCAAGGCGCGCCACGTCGCGTTCGATCTCGCGCGCTACCAGGTCAACTCGGTGCGCACGTCTGCCTCCGGCAACGCGATCGACGGCCACGAGATGCCCAAGGCGATGGACGCCAAGGCACTGAACAAGAAGCTCAACGGCGAAGATGCCGAAAACGCCGAGCCCAAGGGCGGCTGGGGCAGCTTCTCGGACACGCCGGAGGTGGAGGAGCGCCGCGTCAGCGCCGAGGACGTCGACGGGGTCACCCGCAACGACGCCGACACCGACACAGACACAGCAGGGGAGGAGCTCGCCGCCACCGGCGGCGCCCCGTTCTAGTTTTTCGCAGTCCTCGCCCCGCCGCTTCAGGTGCGCCTTGGAAGCGGTGGGGCGCACGCGTGCGTCATGTACCCTAAGTGCGGTATTTACCTCCGCACTAACAAAGGGGATTCGTAGTGGCTGAGTTCATCTACACGATGAAAAACGTCCGCCGAGCCATCGGCGAGAAGGTCATCCTGGACAACGTCACCATGGCGTTTTACCCGGGCGCCAAGATCGGCGTCGTGGGCCCGAACGGCGCCGGTAAGTCGTCGCTGCTCAAGATCATGGCAGGCATCGACCAGCCGAACAACGGCGAGGCGTTCCTCCAGCCGGGCGCGTCCGTGGGCATCCTGCTGCAGGAGCCGCCGCTGAACGAGGAAAAGACCGTACGCGGCAACGTCGAGGAGGGCCTCGGCGAACTGTTTGAGAAGAAGCAGCGCTTCGAGGAGATCGCCGAGGAGATGGCGACGAACTACTCCGACGAGCTCATGGAAGAGATGGGCAAGCTGCAGGAAGAGCTCGATGCGGCCGACGCGTGGGAGATCGACTCCAAGATCGAGCAGGCCATGGAGGCACTGCGCTGCCCGCCTTCCGACGCACCGGTGACCAACCTGTCCGGTGGCGAGCGCCGTCGAGTAGCACTTGCGAAACTGCTGCTGAGCGAGCCGGACCTGCTGCTCCTCGACGAGCCCACCAACCACCTCGACGCCGAGAGCGTGCTGTGGCTGGAGAAGCACCTGCAGACCTACCCGGGTGCCGTGCTGGCGATTACCCACGACCGCTACTTCCTGGACAACGTCGCCGAGTGGATCTGCGAGGTCGACCGCGGCAAGCTCTACCCCTACGAGGGCAACTACTCCACCTACCTGGAGAAGAAGGCCGAGCGCCTCGAAGTCGCCGGCAAGAAGGACCAGAAGCTGCAGAAGCGCCTGAAGAAGGAGCTGGACTGGGTCCGCTCCTCGCCGAAGGCCCGCCAGGCCAAGAACAAGGCCCGTCTGGAGCGCTACGAGGAGATGGCGGCAGAGGCCGAGCAGTACCGCAAGCTCGACTTCGAGGAAATCCAGATCCCGACCCCGCCGCGCCTGGGCAACAAGGTCGTCGAGGTGGAGGACCTGAACAAGGGCTTCGACGGCCGTGTGCTGATCAAGGACCTGTCGTTCACCCTGCCGCGCAACGGCATCGTCGGCGTCATCGGCCCCAACGGTGTAGGTAAGTCCACGCTGTTCAAGACCATCGTTGGCCTGGAGGAGGCCGATTCCGGCTCCGTGGAGGTCGGCGACACCGTCAAGATCTCGTACGTGGACCAGAACCGCGAGAACATCGACCCGGAGCAGACCGTCTGGGAGGTCGTCTCCGACGGCCTGGACTACATCCACGTCGGCCAGAACGAGATGCCGTCGCGCGCCTACCTGTCCGCCTTCGGCTTCAAGGGCCCGGACCAGCAGAAGCCGTCCAAGGTCCTCTCCGGCGGCGAGCGCAACCGCCTGAACCTGGCGCTGACGCTGAAGCAGGGCGGCAACCTGATCCTGCTGGATGAGCCGACCAACGACCTGGACGTCGAAACGCTCGGCTCGCTGGAAAACGCGCTGCAGGCCTTCCCGGGCTGCGCTGTGGTGATCTCGCACGACCGCTGGTTCCTGGACCGCACCTGCACCCACATCCTCGCCTGGGAGGGCAACGTGGAAGAAGGCAAGTGGTTCTGGTTCGAGGGCAACTTCGGCGACTACGAGGCCAACAAGGTCGAGCGCCTCGGCGAAGAGGCCGCCAAGCCGTCGCGCGTCACCCACCGCAAGCTCACCCGCTAGGAGCACACCATGGCTGAGATCCACGTCCACACCATCCCGGTGCGCTGGAGCGACTTCGACCGCTACGGGCACGTGACCAACTCCGCCTACATCGAGCTCGCCCAGGAGGCGCGCCTGGCGTTCGCGCAGGAGTTCTTCTACTCCCAGGGCCACGAGTTCGTGGTGTTCGTCCGCCGCCTCGAGGTGGATTACGTCCGCCCGATCCTGCCGAATACCACGGAGGTGACGGTGGAGACGCAGGTGTCGAATGTGGGCAACACGTCGTTCACCACCCGCCAGGAAATCAAGGATGCGCAGGGCAAGGTCTGCTGCGTGGTCGAGTGCGTGCAGGTCACGGTGGATACCACCACGACCTCGCCGCGCGAGATCACGCAGAAGGAGATCGGCATCCTGTCAAAGACGGCCGGGGCCTAAGTGGTCGAGGTTCGCATCGAGCGCGGCGCGCGCGGGCTCACCGCGCTGCTTTCGCGTGCGCTCGCGCTGGACGCCCAGGCTTCCGCGCGCATCCAAAAGGTGGGGGAGGGCCAGCTCGACGTGTTTGTGACCACGCCGTTTGATGCTATTGCTTCTCGACGCACCTCCGGCACCACCACGCACCCCGGCGCCACCGTCAGCGCTCGCGATTTGCTCGACGCGCTGAAGTCCGGGGAGGCCGAGGTCGGCCCCGCCCGCGACGCCGCCTGGCCCGGGGCCCTGCCGCCGGCCAGCGGCTTCATCGCCCGCGAGGAAGTCCCCATCGGCGTCGCCCGCCGCCTGGCCGACGAGGGCCGCAACCTGGCCCGCCAATTCTCCGGCCCGGCCGGCCCGCCCCGCTCACTTCTCGACGGCACCGTGCTCACCGCCGATGCCGACAGCGACAACCCGGTGGAGATTCCCATGCGGATGATCTTCGCCTGCACCGCCCTCGGGCTCATCCCCGGCTTCGAAGCCCCCGCCGAAATCCCGCGCCACCTGCGCGTTGCAACCTCAGGCAGCTGGGTGCGCCTAGACGCGCCGTTCGGCTCCGTCTACCGCAGCACCCGGCCGAACCTGCTGTTCTAATACGCCCGCGGGCCCTGGTTGATCATCATGTAGGCTACGCGCTGCATGTGGTTCCACATTTGGGCGCGGTAGGCGGGCGGCAGCTCGTCGTCAGTAAATTGCTCCATGGAATTGCCCATGAGCTCCAACCAGCGGTCCGCCTCCGCCTCACCGATGGCGAAGGGGAGGTGGCGCTTGCGCAGCATCGGGTTGCCGCGCTTTTCCTGGAAGGTGCGTGGGCCGCCCCAGTACTGCACCAAAAACCAGCGCAGGCGGTTCTGCGCGCCGTCCCAGTCCTGGTCCGGGTACATCGGGCCGATGAGGTCGTCCTTTTTGACCTGCGTGTAAAAGCCTTCGACGAGGCGGTGGAAGAACGCGTCGCCACCGACGGCGTCGTAAAGCGTCTGCTCCTGCTTAGGGCCGATCTCCATTGCTCTCCTTCATCTCTACAAGCACAGAATCCATCGCCGTGAGCACCACGTCCTGCTCGTGCAGCGCCGCGAGGATGCGGTGGTTCAGGTGGCGGGCCACGCCCCACTGCTCGCCCGGCATCGTGGTCACGCTCAAACGGAACGACACGTAGGTCGGGTTGAACTCGCTGGGGCCCAACATCGTCGGCGTGCCCATGACCAGATTGCGGATCTCCGGGTCCTGGCACGCGGCGACGGCGGTGTCCTCGATGACGCGCGAGACCTTGTCCGGATTTGCCATGACCGACACCGGGATCTGCAGACGCGCCGTGGAAAAGCGTGCCGAGTGGTTGCCCACCTGCTCGATATCGCCGTTGCGGATGTGCCACAGCGCACCGTCGATGTCGCGCAGGGTGGTGATGCGCAGCGACATCTCCTCCACCTCGCCGACCACATCTCCGACCTGGATAGTGTCGCCCACGCCAAACTGGTTCTCGATGAGGATGAACATGCCGGAGAAGAAGTCCTTCACCAGCGACTGCGCGCCAAAACCGATGGCCACGCCGACCACACCGGCGGACGCGATCAACGGCGCCACGTTCACTCCCAGCTGATCCAGCACGGCGAGAATCGCCCACGTCCAAATCACAATCGCGGCGACAGAACGGCCCACGTTGCCCAGCGTCTTCATGCGCTGCCGGCGGCGGGCCTCCTGGGCGCGGTACTGCGGGGTGTCTTCGGCGGTGGGGGCGATCAGGGGAGTGCGCTCAATGCCGTGGCGGGTGGCGCGGTTGATCACCTTGCGCGCCACCCAGCTCAGCACCAGCGCCACCACGATGATCAGCAGGATCTTCACGGGACGCTCCACCACGAGTTCGTGGGTGGCCGGGTCGTTCCACCAGTTGCTCACGCCCGTGACGGCTTCGTCGACTTTTTCCACTGTTTCTGATTGCGCTTTCATCGGGCACGAGTCTAGTGCATAAAAATGCCCGCGGAATGAACCGCTTGGTCTACTGTTTGCAGACATGACTGGATTTGCTACCGACGCCATTCACGCCGGCTACGAACCCGACAGCCTGTACGGGCCGATCAACACGCCGATCTACGCCTCCACCACGTTCGCCCAGGACGGGCTGGCGGAGCTGCGCGGCGGCTATGAGTACACCCGCGTGGGCAACCCCACCGTCACCGCACTGGAAAAGGCGGTCGCGGCGCTGGAGGGCGCCGAGTACGCCGTGGCCTACTCCTCGGGCATGGCGGCTATCGACGTCATCCTGCGCATCCTGCTCAAACCCGGCGACCACATCGTCGTGTCCAACGACGCCTACGGCGGCACCTACCGCCTGATCCAGCAAGTGTTCACACAGTGGGGCGTGGAGAACACCGTGGTGGACATGACCAACCCGGAAGAGGTCGCCGCGGCGGTGCAGGACAACACCAAGGCCATCTGGGTGGAAACGCCGACGAACCCGATGCTGGACATCGTGGACATCGAAGCCATCGCCGCCGTGAAAAAGCAGGCCACGCTGGTGGTGGACAACACCTTCGCCTCGCCGTACCTGCAAAAACCGTTCGACCTCGGCGCGGACGTGGTGGTGCACTCCACCACGAAGTACATCGGCGGCCACTCGGACGTCGTCGGCGGCATCGTCTGCGGCGACGACGCGCGCGTGCCCGGCTTCCACGAGCAGCTGCGCTTCTTCTTCGGCTGGGTCGGCGCGAACCCGTCCCCGTTCGACACCTACCTCACCGGCCGCGGCCTCAAGACGCTTTCCGTGCGCATGGACAAGCACTGCGACAATGCGGAAGCCGTCGCAAAGTTCTTGGATGCCCAGCCCCAGGTCGCGCGCGTGTGCTACCCGGGCCTGGAAACCCACCCGGGCCACGAGGTGGCCGCGAAGCAGATGACCCGCTTCGGCGGCATGGTCTCCGTGCTGTTTCAGACCACCGAGCAGGCCAAGACGTTTTGCAAGTCCACCAAGCTGTTCTGCCTGGCGGAGTCCCTAGGCGGCGTGGAGAGCTTGCTCGAGCACCCCGCCACCATGACGCACGTTTCCGTCGCCGGCTCCGCGCTCGAGGTGCCGGGCGAGCTCGTGCGCATCTCGGTGGGCATCGAGGAGGAGGCCGACCTCATCGCCGACCTCGAACAAGCCCTCAAGCAGCTTTAGTTTGCTGCGGCGTCGGCCGCGCGGTTGCGCACTGCGCGTGCTGCGCGGTCTTGGCCTTCGGCGATGACGCGCTTCAAACCGTTCGGGACGTCCGCGTTAAGCAGAGCGTTTGCCTTCTCAACCGCCGCCTGTGTGACATCCCAACGCGGGTACATGCCCTCCAGGGTGCGCTGCGCCATCTCGTTGGTCAAACGATCCCACAAAGCCGGCGCGGCGCGGAAGTACTCGTCGGTCAACCCCTCAAGGTCTGCATCGGTAAAGGTGAGTCCGTCCATGAGGTAGCGGGCCTCAAGGTTGGTCAGGTCGTCGTTCATGAGCTTGTCCCAAGCCCAACGCTTATCGACGACCGCCCTCGCCCGCAGACGCGAAATCGCGCCCTCCGACGTCTCGTCCTGCTCCTCATCCGCGGCCTCCAGCGGCAGGGCGCCGGCGGCGATGAGGTTCGTGATCGCCAACCAACGAACCTCCTGATTCTCAGAAGACTTCAGCAAATCCTTGAAGTACTCAACCGTCTCCTCAGTCGGCTCCAGACGGGCAAGCGCACGGTCGAACACCGCCTTCGGCTCCTGGCCACGGAACGCCTCGTTCAACAGATCGAAACCGGTGCGGCGCCACGCCGGGTCAACGTAGCGCTTCACAGCCTCAGTAGCCTGAGCGGCGATCCGCTCCTGCATGTCCGGGCCAACCTCACGCGCCACCAACTCCACATACTTGCGAGCCGGCAGACGACCATCGCGCACAGACTCCCATAAGGAAGACCACACCAAAGTCTTCGCCAGCGAATCCTCAATCTGGCCCAGGTGCTCCACGGCGAACTGCTGCTGCTCCGCATCGAGACCCATCAGGCAGTACGTGAGGTCTTCGTCGTTCACCAGGGCGAGATCGTGTTTCACGCCTGAAAATTCAGGGATCTCAGTGCGCTCGCCGGTGATGTCGAGTTCGACTTGGTGGGTGCGCTGCACGGTGCCGTCGATAAGCGAATAAAGCCCCACGCGAACACGGTGATCGCGCAACACCGGCGACTCCTGCACCACAGTGAACGTGTCCGAAATCTCCGGGTAAAGACGCGACACACCGGTAGTACGCAGCCACTGCTCAGCCCAGTTAGACAAATCGCGGCCCGAAGCTTCCTCGAGCGCGCCGAGAAGATCGTCAAACGTAGCGTTGGAGTAGGCGTGGTTGTCGAAGTGCTTACGCACGCCCGCGAAGAACTCCTCGTAACCCACGTACGCCTGCAGCTGCTTCAGCACGCTGGCACCCTTCGCGTAGGTGATGCCGTCGAAGTTCTGCTCCGCGGTCTCAATGTCCGGCGCGTCCGCCGCGATCGGGTGCGTCGACGGCAGCTGGTCCTGCGAATACGCCCACGCCTTCTCCACCGTGGCAAACGTCGTCCACGCCTCCGGATACTCACCGATACCCACCTGCGCCGTCGCTGCCGACCAAGTGGCGAACGACTCGTTGAGCCACAGATCGTCCCACCACTGCATCGTGACCAAATCGCCGAACCACATGTGCGCCATCTCGTGCAGGATGGTGTCGTTGCGGCGCTCCAGGCGGTACGGGGTCGGCTCGGAGGTGAAGATGTACTCGTCGCGGTACGTCACGCACCCGACGTGTTCCATCGCGCCCATGTTGTACTCCGGGCAGAACACCTGGTCGTACTTGTCGCCGAACGGGTACTTGCGGCCGAAGTTGGCGTGGTAGAAGTCGAAGCCCTCCTTGGTCTGGCGGAACAGGCGCTCCGAATCCATGTGGGGGATCAGGGACGCGCGGGCGTACAGGCCGAGCTCGATGGTGCGGCCGTCGCCGGCGTCGTAGGTGTCGGAGATGCGCTCAAACTCGCCGGCGCAGATCGCGATGAGGTAGGTCGACAGCGGGTAGTCGATCGTGGTGGTCCAGGTGGAGGTGCCGTCGCCGTTGTCGGCGCGTTCGACCGCCTCGTTGAGGATCACGGTGTAGCGCTCCGGGGCCGTCACGCTGACCTTGTAGGTGGCCTTCAGATCCGGCTGGTCGAAGCCGGCGAAGACCTTCATCGCCATCGCGGGCTCGAACTGGGTGTACAGGTAGTCCTTGCCATCCACCGGGTCGGTGAACTTGTGCAGGCCTTCGCCGGTGCGGTTGTAGGCGTCGTGGGAGGTGACGGTCAGGGTGTGGGGGCCGTCGCTGAGAGACAGCTCCCGGCCCGTCTCCTCGCCGTCGAGGGTGGCCTCGAACCCGGCCGCGACCAGGTCGAAGTGGGTCGTGCCCGCCTTCGAATCGAAATGCACGGTGCTCACAGTGGTGAACTCTTCCGCCCCGGTGATGTCCACAGCGATGTCGTAGCGGACGTTGGAAATCAGTTCGGCGCGCGCCTGCGCGTCCTTGCGAGTCAGATTGGTCTTCATCTGCCCCAACCTACACGCGCTATCGTGGGCGCCATGACGGAACAAGTGAAATTCTGGTTTGACGTATCCTGCCCGTTCGCATGGCAGACCTCCCGCTGGATCAAAGAGGTGGAGAAGGTCCGCGACATCGAGGTCGAGTGGGTGCCCATGTCGCTCGCAGTGCTTAACGACGGCCGCGACATCCCCGACGACTACGCCGCAGCCATGGAGGCCAACTGGGGCCCGGCGCGCGTGTTCGCGAAGGTTAAGGAAGAGCAGCCAGAGAAGGTCGACGAGCTGTACACCACAATGGGCACGATGATCCATGCCGGCGGCGAAGGCGGCAAGAAGGGGTCCGGCGCCTACGACGAGATCATCGCCAAAGCGCTGGCGGAGGTCGGTCTGCCGGACCACTTCGCCGAGGTGGCCAACACGTCCGACTGCGACGACCTGCTGCGCGGCTTCCACGCCTCCGCCATGGACGCCGTCGGCGACGACGTGGGCACCCCGGTGGTCAAGCTCGGCGACAACGCGTTCTTCGGCCCCGTGATCACCCGCGTGCCGGAAGGCGAAGAGGCCGGCAAGCTGTTCGACCACGCCGTCGGCCTGGCGGAGTTCCCGTACTTCTTCGAACTCAAGCGCACCCGCACGGAGATGCCCCAGGTACGCTAAGCGCCATGCGTATTTACCTTGGAGCAGACCACGCCGGATTCGAGCGCAAGAACCAGATCAAGGCCCACCTTGAGGCCCAGGGCCACGAGGTGACCGACTGCGGCGCCCACGAGTACGACGCCGCCGACGACTACCCGGCGTTCTGCATCGCCGCGGCTGAGGCCGTGGTGGCCGACCCGGGTTCGCTTGGCATCGTGCTCGGCGGCTCCGGCAACGGCGAGCAGATCGCCGCGAACAAGGTCAAGGGTGCCCGCTGCGCCCTGGCGTGGTCGGAAGAGACCGCGAAGCTCGCCCGCGAGCACAACAACGCGCAGCTCATCGGCATCGGCGGCCGTATGCACACCGAAGAGGAGGCGCTCGCGATTGTCGACGCCTTTGTGTCCCAGCCGTGGAGCGAAGAGGAACGCCACCAGCGCCGCATCGACATCCTCGCCGAATACGAGCGCACCGGCGTCGCGCCGGAGCTGCCGTAAGCCGCGTCACCAGCCCGCGAAGTAGCGCTCCAGCTGCAGCGGGCCCGCCACTGGCGTCAGCCCGAAGTCCTCGGGGTGCGCCGTGACCGGCTCCAGCTCGAGTGCTGCGGCGCGTTTGGTGCGCACCACGGTGCCGTCGGGGGAGAGCACGTACTCCACAGCCAAAAGCGCGCTCAAGTCCTGCGGCGCCCAGCCCGCGCCGAGGGCGACGCTCACCCGCGCCTCGACCTCCGCGGTGCCTACCCGCGGGTCGTTGGCGAACAGCGCCGGCACCTCCGCGACGCGCACGTACGCGCCGACCTTCAGCCACTCCGCGATGACGAAGTCGCGCACCCCCTCGCCGTCCAGCTCCGGGACCTCCACCTGCAGGTCGAAGGTATCGAAGATGACCCCGTCCGGGCGCGCCAGCGGGTGCGTGACGCGCCGGGCCAGCGCCAGCGACTCGGCGTTTTTGACGGCGGTGGCGGCCGCCGGGTCGTCGTAACGCTGCCCGAAGTCCTCCTCCGCGTGGTGCGCGACGGCCGTCGGCTCGTGCACGAACGTGGCGCCTGCGTTCCAGGCACGGAAGCCGAATTCCCAGTCTTCGCCGCCGTAGCCGACGAGCGTGCCGTCGAAGCCGCCGACCGCGTCGAAGAACTCGCGCGAGCACGTCAGCACCGCCGAGATGATGTAGCGCCAGGAGCTGTGGTCGGCGTTGCGGAGGTTGGCGGTGGCGGACCAGGCGTCGATAAGCCATTGCGGCTCTTTATCCTCGGCGCCGGTGCGGCGCGCGCCGACGACCACCGCCCGCGCATCCCCCACGATGTGGGGCACGACCGCCGAGAGGTAGCCGGGCTCGGGCACGGTGTCGGCGTCGAGAAACGCGAGCACCTCGCCGCGCGCAGCGTCCGCGCCGAGGTTGCGCGCCGCGGCCGCCCGGAAGCCCTTGTCCTCCTGGCGCACCACGCGCGCCCCCTCGATTTTGGGCGGTTCGGCGGAGCCGTCGTCGGCCACGATGATCTCCACCTCGCCCGCGTAGTCCTGCGCCCGCACCGCCGCGACGACCCGCTCGAGCGCTTCCGCGTCGTTGTAATGCGGGATGACAACGCTCACATCAGGCCAGCTAAACGCCATGTTTCCTCCCACAGTTGCGCGACTTCGGCCCATCCGTAGCGCGGCGGGTCGATTTGCTTGGGCTCATGCCTATCGACGGCCTCCCGCCAGCCCCCGTCAGCCACCAACGTCACGCGCCCGGGCAGCCACGCGTCGATCTCGCGGGCGTAGGCGGAGTCGCGCACCAGCACGGTCCGGCCCGCGCCTAGCCACGCCATCAGCGAGCCGGAGGCGGAGAAGTGGCGGTGCGGGCACACCGGCACGGCGATGCGGCCCATTTCACGCGCGAGTTGGGCGTCGGTGAGCCAGCCCGTGATCTCGGCGTCGAGTGTGTCGGCCCAGTCCTCGTGGCCCTTTGAGACCGCACCGAGGAAGCGCAGGCGGTGGTCGGGCAGGGCGTCGATGAGGTCCTCGTGGCCCTTGCCGGGGTAGAGAAACCCCAGCACGCCGACGCTGCCCGGCTCGGGGTCGAAGGGCGAATCGATGACCGGGATGGGCAGGCGGATCACCGTTGTCGCGGCGTCGAAAAACGAGGCCTCGTGGTTGGAGTTGACCACCGCGACGTCCGCCGCCTCCACGAGCCCGCGGTAAACGCGTGCGCGACGTGCGTAGCGCTCGGCGCCCTCCTCCGGCTGGGGGATGTCGTGCAGGCTCACCGACAGCGGGCCGTCGATGCGCGCCAGCAGGCGCTCGGCGGTGTCGCCGAAGAGGTGGTCGGTGAACGTGACGTGGACGGGACCGGAAAGCGGGGCATCGCCGAACGTCTCCTCGCGGATGACCTCGGCACCCGTGGCGCGCGCGAGCCCGAGGGCGTACTCGGTTACCCCGTGGCCCGCGGGGCCGACGATGAGATGTTTCATTGCACCAACCCTAGATTCGCCAGGCGCTCCGCGTGGCGCTGCAACCCGTGGGCGACCAGCGCCGGGCGCTGACGGTAGAACTCCAGCTGGGCGGCGCGGATCTCGTCGGCGTCGATTGTCCCGCCGCCGCGCTCGCGCCACGTGTCGCGTCCCGTAACTGAAACGCCGAGCGCGTCGGCGGCCGCGGCGTCGATAGGCGCATCTAGCCCGCCGAGCATTTCGTAGTCGGGGGCCACGGGGGCGTCGGAAAGCCCCAGCTCCTCCAACACGCGCGACGCCATGAACGCCAGCGTCGCGTTGTCCGGGTGGTTGACGGTGTGCCACACCGGGTTCGTCTCCAGGTAGTCCGACACCACCACCGCGCCGTGGGCCTGCTCGCGCAGCCGCATCTGCTCGACGGACATCGCGGCGGCGCGCCGCAACGCCTCCGGCGACGGCGCAGCGGCCGGGGCGTGCCCTGCGGCGGCCGCCAAGGTGCGCAGGTCGTGGTACGGCACCCCCGGCGGGTTCAACGACGGGTCAAAAGGGTCGCGGATGATGGCCTGGTACGGCATGAGCCCGTCGAAACGTAGCACCGGCACGACCACACGCCGCGCCGCAGTGCGAAGCTGCCGGGTGCCCACGGGCAGGCCGCGGTAGTTGTCGCGGATCGGCTGGGTCACCAGCACGTCGGCGCGGGCGACAAGGTCCAAAAACCACCCCATGTCTGCTGCTTCAAGCTCGTGGACAGGGGCGATGCGCTCGCCGGTGAAGTGTCCGGTGGACATTAAAAGCTTGCGGGTGGACTCCGCCTGGCAGTTGCCAACAACGACGAGCAACGACATGCCAACACAGTATGCGAAAACGTTTATATTAGTGGGGTGCGCGTTCTGTCTATCCCCTCCGGTCACCCGTACACGCAGGCTATCCGCCCTGCTGGCGTGGAGTTTTTGCCGGACCCGGACATCGACGGCAACTGGTGGCCGCACCCCGCCTTCGAGGCCGAGTTTTGGCGCGACCCGCCCGCCGTGGACCTCGTGCACATCCATTTCGGCTTCGAGCACCGCACGCCCGCGCAGATCGCTGAGCTTTGCCGCGCGCTGCCGGTGCCGCTGGTGCTCACCGTCCACGACCTGGACAACCCGCATCTTGAGGAGCAGACCGAACACCACAAGCGGTTGCAATTGCTTATCGACGAAGCATCCGCCCTGATCACCCTCACCGACCAAGCCGCCGAGATTCTTACCCGCGACTTCGGCGCGGGGGACGTGCGCGTGGTGCCGCACCCGCGGATCGTCGAGGAGCCGGTGGCGGCGGCCCCGGGCGGGCGCGCGGCGGTGTTTCTGAAGTCGGTGCGCTCCAACGTGGTCGCGGACACGCAGTTCTACCGCGATATCGCGGCACAGGTGCCGTTGGATGTGTATGTGCATGGGCGAGCGGAGCTGGCGTCGATAGGCACTGTGGTGCACGAACCCATGAGCGACAACGAGCTGCACGCTGCCGTGGGCCGCGCCGGGGTGTGTATCTTGCCGTACACACGCGGCACGCACTCCGGGTGGCTGGAAATGTGCCGCGACCTGGGTGTTCCTGTGGCGGTGCCGGACTGCGGCTGCTACGCCGGGCAAGCCGACACGCCGGAGGCGGTGGAGGTGTACCGCACCGGCGACGGCCGCGCGGCCGGCGAGGCTGCGGCGCGGCTGCTCGCCCGCGGGCCGGTGCCGTACGCCGGCGACAGGACGCGCCAGCTTAGCGAGGTGCGCCGCGCACACGAGGAGATCTACCGGAAAGTGGTGGGCGAGTGACCGTTGCCGCGACACCCGCCTCGCGCGACCTGCGCACCGGCAAACTCCGCATCGCCCTGGTCGGCCCCGCGCGCTACCCCGTGCGCGAGCCGTACGCCGGCGGGCTGGAGGCGTTCTGCCACACCATGGTCGCCGCGCTGCGCGAGCTCGGCCACGACGTGGACTTCTTCGCTGCCGAAGGCTCCGACGGCAACGACAAAACACTCGAACTGCCCGGGGTGGACTGGGGCGCACGCGCCGAGGAAGCCACCGACACCACCTACCCGGAAGGCGGGCGCGAGCGCGAAAACGCCGCGTTTGTCAGGCTGCGCCGCCTGCTGGTCGCGCGCGGCTACGACGTGGTGCACAACAACAGCCTCAACCCCTACATCTTCCCCTCGGCCGCCTCGCCGGAGCCGCTGCCGATGCTGACCACGCTGCACACCCCGATGGTCGAGGAGATCCAGGCCGCCATCACTGCCGCCGGCTTGCGCGCCGGGCGGTTCGCCGCCGTCAGCCGCACCACCGCGCGCGACTGGCGCCTGCCCAGTGAACCGGTGATCATCCCCAACGGTGTCAACGTCGACCTCTGGCGGCCGGGCAGCGGCGGCGGCACCGCGGTGTGGTTCGGCCGCCTCGTGCCGGAAAAGGGCGCCCACTTGGCCATCGACGCCTGCCGGGCCGCCGGCGTGCCCCTCGTGCTGGCGGGGCGCAACGGCGACCACCACTACTTCCGCGACGAGATCGGGCCGCGGCTGGGCGACGGCGCCCAGTGGATCGGCGAGCTCTCCCACGCGGAACTGCGCAAACTTGTCGCCGGGTGCGGCGTCGCGGTGGTCAGCCCGCGGTGGGAGGAACCATTCGGGCTCGTCGCGTTCGAGGCGATGGCCTGCGGCACCCCCGTTGCGGCGTTTCGCCGCGGCGGCATGGGCGAGCTGCTTCGCGACGCCCCGGCGGCCCTCGCCCCTGCCGACGACGTCGCAGCGCTTGCCGCCGCGATTGCTAAGGCGCGTGGGTTTGAGAGGGACGTGGTGCGCCGTTGGGTCGTCGAGAGGCATTCGCTTACCCAAACCGCGAAGCACTACACCGACATCTTCCGCCAGGTGGCGGCGTTTGGAAAGGTAGGACAATGATCGGCATTTACGCCCACCACCACGGCTCTGGGCACATGCACCGCTGCCGCGCCATCCAGCGCGAACTGCGCGCGATGGGCCGCGAGGCGCAGATCCTCTCAACCGCCGGCGGGGACGTTTCGCTTCTCGACGACGCCAGCGACGGCCCACGCGAACTGCGCTCCGGGCGTGCGATGACCGCCGGCGGCACGCTGCACTACGCGCCGTACCGGGCGCCGCAGATCGCATCAAGGTTCGCGCAGATCGCCGACTGGGTGGCGGAAAACCAGCCGGAGGCGTTCTACGTGGATGTGTCCAACGAGGTCGCCGCGTTCGTGCGGATCATGGGTGTGCCGGTGGTGGTGCACGCGATGCCGGGCTACCGCGGCGACGCCCCACACCAGCTGGCGTACGCGCAGGCGGATGCGATCGTGGCGGCGTGGCCGGACTGGGTCGAAGTGCCCGATCACCTGCGCGCCCACGCTGACCGGCTGCACGCCGTCGGAGGGATCTCGCGGCTTACCCCGTGCGAGGACGTCGAGCGAGACCCGAATCACGTGGTGGTGATGGCAGGCCTGGGCGGCTCGACGTGGTCGCCGGCCGATTGGGAGGCGGTGCAGCGCGCCTGCCCCGAGTACCGTTTCACCTTTTTGGGCGGCGACAACCACGTCGACGACCCGACGGAGCTGCTGCAGTCCGCGGGCATCGCGGTGACCGCCGGTGGGCAGAACTCCGTGGCGGACCTCGCCGCCACCGACACTCCGGCGGTGATCCTGCCGCAGCCGCGCCCGTTCACCGAACAAAAGGCGGGCGCGAAAGCGCTCGAGGGACTCGCGACGGTACGAAACGCCTTCCCCGCCCCCGACGAATGGCCCGAACTGCTGCGCCGCCGCGACACCGACTGGGCCCGCTGGCAGACAGATGGCGCGGCGCGCCGGGCCGCCGAAGTCATCGCCGGCGTGGCAGACGACCCCGGCCAGCCCGCCACCTGCGTGATCACGCTTGCCGACGCGAACCGGCGCGACCACCTGACCCACCAGGTCAACCTCATGCCGATGGGCGTCGACCACGTCACCGTCGCACTCGGCGACGCGGACGCGCTGTCCAAAGCGGTGCCGAAAAGCCACGTGGTGGCCGGCCCGCGCAACCTCGCCGCCGCCCGCAACCTGGGCGCGAAGGTGGCTGCCCAGCGCGGCGCCGAGGTGCTCGTGTTCCTGGATGCGGACTGCCTCGCCTCCGACGCGCTTGTGCCGCGCTACGTTTCGGCTTTGCGTGAGCGCCCCGAGGCCGTCGCCGCCGGGCCTGTGACCTACATGAATGAGGGCGAGCTGCGCATCACCGACCCCGACCCGCACCCCGCCCGCCCCAACCCGGCCGACGGCGAGCTCATCGACGCCGACAACTACGACCTGTTCTGGTCCCTCTCGTTCGCCCTCACCACGACCACCTGGGCGCGCATCGAGCGCGACTTCGGCGGCTTCGACCCCACCTTCGAAGGCTACGGCGGGGAAGACACCGACTTCGCCCGCGAACTTCAGCGCCACCACATCCCGCTCGTCTGGGTCGGCGGGGCGCATGCCTACCACCAGTGGCACCCGGTCTCATCGCCGCCGTGGGAGCACCTCGAGGACATCGTCGCCAACGCCAACCGGTTCCACGACAAATGGGGAACCTTCCCCATGGAAGGTTGGTTGGATGCGTTTGAGGCCGAAGGTGCCGTCGAGAAGCACGATGCCCCGAAGCGCTATATCCTGCGGAACCATGAACTTCACCATCCACGAAGGAAGCACTGACTGCCCGGTGATCCTGCACGTGCCGCACGCCTCGCGCGAGATTCCCGCCAAGGTCGCAGCCGATTTCATCGCTACCGACGAACAGATCGCGCGCGAGCTCGACCGCGTCACCGACGACCACACCGATACCCTCGCCGCGGCCGCCGCCGAGCAGTCCGGCTGCGCGCCGTGGATGATCGTGAACAACCTCTCCCGCCTCGTCGCCGACCCGGGGCGGTTTTCCAATGAGCGCGAATCCATGGACTCCACCGGGCGCGGTGCCATCTTCCTCAAACTTGGCGACGGCAACCCGCTGCGGCCGCTGGACATGGACGTTGCCGACCTGAAGGCCGAGTACTACTTCCCGTACGCCGACGCGGTGTCCAAGCTGGTCTCCGGACGCATTCAAGACTGCGGGTGCGCCGTGATCGTGGACGTGCACTCCTACAACAACCAACCCGACGAGTACCGCATCCACCCCGGCAAACTCCTGCCGGACATCTGCATCGGCACCCACTCCGTGCACACGCCAGCTGTGCTTGCCGACGAAGCCGCCCGCACCTTCACCGCCGCCGGGTTCAACGTCGAGCGCAATACACCGTTCGTCGGGGCGTACGTGCCGGTGGACTACGACAAAAACACCTCCGTGCTGGCCGTGATGTTCGAGGTGCGCAAAGACTTGTTGGAAAACGACGAGTCACGCGTGCGCGTCGAGGCTGCGCTGGCCGAGGTGATCCGCAAGGCCGTGGAGATCTCCCGCACCGACATGGGCCGCCCGCTGTAGCGCCGTTTTTGGGCATGCCGATGTGCCCGCCCTTTTTGGGCGGGTTTTCGGTGT
>NZ_KV835963.1:0-395 GCF_001838175.1 Corynebacterium sp. HMSC034A01
CCCGCCAGCATCCACACTGACGGACAACGGTTTGGTGTTCACCGCCCGCCTAGCCGGGCGCAAAGGTGGGAGAAACGCGTTTGAAAAAGTGCTCGTCGCACACAAAATCCAACAGAAAAACGGCCGACCAGGCCACCCCCAAACCCAAGGAAAAATTGAGCGGTTCCACCAAACCCTCAAAAAATGGATCACCGCCCGACCCGCAGCACAAACGGTTTCTGAACTGCAACAACTCCTCAATGAGTTTCGCCAATACTACAACTGCACCCGACCCCACCGCGCCCTGGGCAGACGCACCCCGCAGCAGGCATACACCGCCGGAGTCAAAGCCACGCCCAACGACAACCCCAAAGAAGAATGGCGAACCCGAAACGACACAGTCGACAAAAACGGCA
>NZ_KV835964.1:0-245 GCF_001838175.1 Corynebacterium sp. HMSC034A01
CGTGTTAGAGGTCGCCGCGTTCCACCCCCAGGAAGGCCCGGTCAACCTCTACCACGGTAAACGCTGCGCCAACGCCAAGCAGAAGGTCATGTCGAAACTGCTCTGCCCGAGCTGTGCGTTTCCCGACTGCAAACACTCCGCTGAGACCACGCAGACGCACCACATCAACGCCTGGCGCTATGGGGGCATGACCAACATGGATAACCTCGCCGAACTGTGCCCGTTCCACAACGGGGTCAACGCCG
>NZ_KV835964.1:345-15935 GCF_001838175.1 Corynebacterium sp. HMSC034A01
GGGCGCAATGGAGCTGCTCTTCGACTAACCCCTGAAACACCAAAACCCGCCCCAAAAGGGCGGGCACATCGGCATGCCGTTTTTACCTGCGCCCTTCAAGCACCCAGGAGATGAAGCGGCCGGAGCACAGCGACCAGTGCACGATGAGTAGCAGCGGAATGGTCAACGCAACGACGTCGAGCCAGTGCGAGCCATTGACCAACGCCACCTGGTGCCCGCCCATGCTCACCGTGCCCGGCGGGAAGGTGCACGACCACCAGGCAGGCGAGTACTCCACCCAGCGCGCGACGTTGGGGTAGAAGTTGAACATCGCCCAAATAGCCAGGGGGATGGCCAACACGAGTGCGACGTAGCCGTAGTAGATCGAGAACTTGCCCGGGTAGAGGATCTGCATCGCGGTGGTGGACTGGCCGATCACGCCCAGCGGCACCCACGCCGTCGCCGACAGCGGCCCCGAAAGGTCCACCTTGCCGTGCCACGCGGCCCAGTACACGCGCGCGAACGTCGGCACCGCGGTGAACAGGGACATCAGGAAGAACACGGTACCCAGCACGTGGTAGAACTGCCCGTAGTCGCGGGCGAGCCAGCCGGCCACCGACGCGGAAATCATCGGGCCGACCAACGGCAGGCCCCAGGTGAACTTCGGCGCGCCCTCAAAGCGGCTGAGCTGGATAGCCCAGGTGATGACGGTGACGGGGGCGCCGACCCAGAAGCCGATGAGGCGGTAGACGCCTTCGTCGGTAAGCCCGGAAAGCGCGGCCCCCAGTGCGAGGATGCCGATGAAGAACATCGACCATTCCGCCATAGTGGTGCGCTGGAAACTGGGGTGGCGGTAGCGCGCGAACCCGAACACGAGCACGACGAGGATGAAGCACGCGATCGCGGCGAAGACTGCGGAGAAGAACTTATGGTCCATCTCCACGAGGAGTCGCGACACGATCGAGGTGCCCATGAGGCTGCCGCCCCACGCGGGGCCGGGCGGTGGCAGTTGGCGGAACTTGTCAGTCACTCCGCGCATGGTAATCCCTTTTGTGGGAAGGTGCGCGCACGGCCTCCCGGTTAGCCCCCGTTGCACCACAACGGCCCCAGCAGCACGAAAACCCGACCTGCGGTTTTGCACCGATGTGGTCGGGTTCCGGTTGGGCAGGTCACTGTCGGACCGCGGTGTGTTTCTAACCCACGTTCGCGCCGAACAGCGAGCCGATGGCGAACGTCGCCGCCAGCGCGATGGTGCCGCCGACGACGATGCGCGTCACCGAGCGCGCGACCGGGGCCTCGCCGAGCTTCGCGGACAGCGCGCCCGTCAACGCGAGCGCCACCAGGGTGAGCACGAAAATGGCGGCGATGCGCCAGGATGCGGGGGCGAGCAGCGCCGTCGCAAAGGGCAGTGCGGCGCCGAGTAAGAACGACAGGAACGATGCGATGCCCGCGGACCACGGGTTGACCTGCATCTCCTCGGCAAGTCCCATGGCGCGCTCGGAGTCGCGCTGCGAGGACACCGAGACGTATTCGCCCAGCGCCATCGACACCGCGCCGCCGATCACGGCGGCGAGGCCGGACATCGCGATGGTGGTCGCATCGGACGTCGCGCCCGCCACGCCGACGACCACGGCGGCGGTGGAGACGATGCCGTCGTTCGCCCCGAGCACCGCGGCGCGCAGGCGGTTCAGCCGCTCGCCGGTGCCGGGCTCATGCCTATCGACGCCACCTTCCGCCGTACCCGGACAATCCGCCGGGCAGTCGGGGTGGGGGCGGTTCATCAGATCGGTCATGGCCCAATCATCGCCCAGCCCGATTACCCCCGCAAGGAAGTTCGCCCTGCCTTACTGCAGGTCAGGGTATGCAAACCTAGCAGTCGAAGTAGAGCTCGAACTCCTGCGGGGTAGGCCGCAGGCGCACCGGGGTGATCTCGTTGTCGTACTTGAGCTTGATGTAGGTCTCGATGAGGTCGTCGGTGAACACGTCGCCCTCGGTGAGGAAGTCGTGGTCCTCCTCCAGGGCCTTGAGCGCGGCTTCGAGGGAGGTCGGCGCCTGCGGGATGTCCTTGGCTTCCTCCGGCGGCAGCTCGTAGAGGTCCTTGTCCACCGGGGCATGCGGCTCGATGCGGTTCTTGATGCCGTCGATGCCCGCCATGAGCATCGCCGCGAAACCGAGGTAGGGGTTGCCCGACGGGTCCGGCGCGCGGAACTCGATGCGCTTGGCCTTCGGGTTCGCGCCGGTGATCGGGATGCGGATCGCGGCGGAGCGGTTGCGCTGCGAGTACACCAGGTTGATCGGTGCCTCGAAGCCCGGCACGAGGCGGTGGTAGGAGTTCAGCGTCGGGTTGGTGAACGCCAGCACGGCGCCGGCGTGCTCGAGCAGGCCGCCGATGTACCAGTGGGCGATGTCGGACAGGCCGCCGTAGCCGGACTCGTCGTAGAACAGCGGCTCGCCGTCCTTCCACAGCGACTGGTGGGCGTGCATGCCGGAGCCGTTGTCGCCGGCGAGCGGCTTGGGCATGAACGTGGCGGTCTTGTCGTACAGCGTCGCGGTGTTCTTGATGATGTACTTGAAGTCCTGCAGGTCGTCGGCCGCGTGCAGCAGGGTGTTGAAGCGGTAGTTGATCTCCTGCTGGCCGCCGTTGCCCACCTCGCGGTGGAAACGTTCGATGTCGAAACCGGCGGCGGCGAGGTTGCGCACCATGGCGTCGCGCACCTCGACGGTCTTGTCGTGCGGGGCGACGGGGAAGTAGCCGCCCTTCCAGCGGTTCTTGTAGCCCAGGTTCGGCGAGCCGTCGGCCTCGACTTCGTTGCCGCGGTTCCACCAGCCTTCCTCGGCGTCGATTTCGTAGAACGCGGCGTGGCCTTCCACCTCGTAGCGGATGGAGTCGAACAGGTAGAACTCGGCTTCTGCGCCGATGGAGCAGGTGTCGGCGATGCCGGTGGAGCGCAGGTATTCCTCGGCCTTCTTGGCCACGTTGCGCGGGTCGCGGGAGAACGGCTCGTGGGTGAACGGGTCGTTGACGAAGAACTTCACGTTCAGGGTCTTGGAGCCGCGGAACTGGTCCAGTTTGGCGGTGGCGAGGTCCGGCATGAGGGTCATGTCGGATTCTTCGATGGTGGTGAAGCCGCGGATGGAGGAGCCGTCGAAGGCGAGGCCTTCTTCCATCACGTCTTCGTCGAACATCGATGCCGGGATGGAGAAGTGGTGTTCGATGCCGGGCACGTCGGTGAAGCGCACGTCGATGAATTCCACCTCCTCGTCGGCGATGAATTTCTTGACGTCTTCGATGTTGTCGAAGGACACGGGTGGTACTCCTCGTTGTGTGTCGGACATAAGCGGTTTCAAGTCTACGCGGACCTCCCGCTACGCTTCGGAGGCATGGCTGCTTCTCGACGACAAACCTGGCACGACGGTCCCGAAATCCCCAACCAATTTTCCGGCGAGGACGCCCTGCCGGAGTACCCGGGGCAGTTTTTGGGCATGCCCAAGGAGGGGCAGGGCTCGCAGGCGTCGGTGCTGCGCCGCATGGGCGGGGTGTTCATTGATTGGGCGTTGTGCGCGGTGGCGGCGTCGCTGATTACCGCGAACACGTCCGCGTTGGGGGACCGCTACACCGCGACGTACTTGCTGTGGCTCGTTTTGGGCATCGTGTGCGGCTGGCTGTTCTCCCGCACCCCGGGCATGGCAGCGCTGGGCATGGGTGTGGCGCGTGTGGACAAGGAGGCTCCGGTGGGGCTGTGGCGCGCGGCGGTGCGCACGATCCTGACGGGTTTTGTGCTGCCGGCGGCGCTTGTGGATGCCGACGGCCGCGGCATGCACGACCGCGCCACCACCACGACGGTCATCCGCACTTAGTTGTTGATGGGGCGTTCCTCGCCGACGAGTTCGTGGCCGAAGTCGATGTAGCGGAAAAACGCCCAGTTCGGGTCTGTGAGCATGCGCGCGACGGCGAGCCCGCCGGCGATGAACAGCACCACGAACGACACTTCGGTGAATTTTGACAGCGCGTTGAGGATGTCGCCGTCGGCGAAGTTGTGCACGGCGGCGTAGATGACGGGGCCGGGGATCATCACCACTGCGGCCGGGATGGTCACGGTGGTGCGCGGCACCTTCGCCACCCGGCCCAAGAGCCCGCCGGCGACGCCGATGATTAGCGCGGCGACGAAGGCGGCGAGGTAGGAGCGCACCCCGTCCGCGAGCAGCACGAGCCGCACGGCGTTGGCCGCCATCCCGAGCGTGGCGGCGATGAGGGCCATGCGTCTCGACGAATTGAACAGCAACGCGAAGCAGCCCACGCTGACGAAGCTGGCCAGCGCCCCAGAGACCAGAAACTCCGCTGACCGCGGCACCGCCGCCGACTGCACCTCCGGGGTGCCGGAGAGCATGGCCACCACGGAGACGGTCAGCATGATCACCACGATGATTTCGAGCGCGAAGAACAGTCTCGGGATGCCGGCGGTGAAGTCGAAGCGCGCGAGGTCCACAAACGAGGTGAACAGCGGGAATCCGGGGATCAGAAAGAGCACGGCGGCGATGAAGCCGGGGGAGACCACGCTGGCAAACGGCAGCACCCGGTCGAGCAGCAGGAACGCCGACGAGGCCACGAACGACGCCGCCATCGTGATGCCGATGAGGTTGAAGTGCGCCTTGTGCAACATCGCCCGCACGAGCTGGCCCAGCATCGCCGCCAGGCACACTAGTGCGGCGGTGGCGAGCCCGAACTGGTTCAGTACTGCGAATCCGGCGCAGGCGAGTCCGGCGGCGAACGTCGATAGGCAAAGGCCCCAGCGTGGAGACGGGATGCGCTCGATCTCGTCGAGCACTGCATCGATGACCTCGGGCGTGCGGTAGCTCTGCAACAGCGAGTGCGCGGCGGTCTCCAACGCCTCAATGCGCGAGGCGTTCACCCCCGGCAGCGGCACGACAGACACCGCGGTACGGAACTGCTCGCCCCGGTGGAACGTGCAGCTGATCGTGTTAAACCCGACGATGACGTCGGCGCTGTCAAAGCCCACCGAGCGCGCGCAGCGCTTCACTGCACGGATGACGCGGTAGCCGGACGCGCCGGCGGACAACAGCAAGACGCCGAAGCGAAGACAGGTGTTCGCTTCGGCGTCCATGCCGGGGTTGTGCTCGATCACTTGCCGCCCTTGCGCTCCTGCATGCGGCGCATCTTGCGGTTCATGCCCGCCATGTTCTGCGCCTGCTTCGGCAGCGGGCCACCCGGCAGGCCGGCCGCCTGGGCACCGCGGCCGCGCGAATCCATCGCGTCGAGCTTGGCGGCGAGGTTGTACACCTCGTCCTTCTGGTAGTTCTTCGGCAGCTTGAGCAGGTGCTTCTGCAGGTCGCGGTTGCGCACCTGGCCTTCGCCCTCGCCGGCGTAGACCTCGTAGATGGGCACGCCCGCCAGCAGGCGGTCCACGCGCTTGTGCTCCTTGGCCATCAGGGACTTCAGGCGGTTCGGGTTGCCCTCACCGACCAGCACGACGCCCGGGTTGCCCACCACGCGGTGCACGGTGTCCATGTGGGTGTTGGCCTGCACGCCGGTTTTGGTCTGCCAGACGATGCCCATCGTGTTGCGCATGTTCTCCAGCGTCCAGCCGGCGGCGCCGGGAGTGTCGCCGACCTCGTCGTACATGGACTTTTCCAGGCGGCGGGAGAAGATGAACATCGCCAGCACAGCGCCCAGGACCAGGCCCATGATCAGCCAGAACCACTTCGCGCCGATGAGCAGGCCGAGGAGGAAGAACAGCAACCCGCCGCCCAGCACGCAGGCGAGCATGATGGGGATCAGCGCCTTGTCGCGCTTGCGCTGGATGTCGAACGCCTGCTTCAGCTGGGAGCGGGTTGCTTTGCCCTTGGCGCGCTTCGCGGCGCGCTGTTCTTTCTTGGCGGCTTTCGCCGCTTCCTTGTCCTGCGTCTTAGCCATGGCCATAACTGTATGCCACAGCTAAGACGCGGGCCAAAGACCCTAGCGGGTCTCCACTGGGTGGTCGGCGGATGCGCCGTACTTCTTCAGCAGGGTGGAGGCTTCCTGGGCGGTATCGCCTTGCGACGTCTCCGCCAAGTGCTTCAAGTTCTCCGGCAGCTCGAGGCCGCGGTGGGCCATCGCCTCGACGTAGAGCTTGCCGGCGCGGTAAGAGGAGCGCACCAGCGGGCCGGACATGACGGCGCCGAAGCCCATCTCGTAGGCGGCGTCGCGGTACTCAATGAACTCTTCCGGCTTCACCCAGCGGTCGATCGGGTGGTAGGTCGGGCCGGGGCGCAGGTACTGGGTGATGGTGATGATGTCGCAGCCTGCATCCACCAGGTCGTGGAGCGCCTCGAGGACTTCCTCGCGGGTTTCGCCCATGCCCAGGATCAGGTTGGACTTGGTGATCAGCCCGAAGTCGCGGGCCTGGCGGATCACGTCGAGGGAGCGCTCGTAGCGGAACGCCGGGCGGATGCGCTTGAAGATGCGCGGGACGGTCTCCACGTTGTGCGCGAAGACCTCGGGGCGGGCCTCGAAGACTTCCTGGAGCAGGTCCGGCTTGCCGGAGAAGTCCGGGGTGAGGTTTTCCACGCCGGTGTGCGGGTTGAGCTCGTGGATCTTGCGCACGACCTCGGCGTAGAGCCAGGCGCCCTCGTCGTCGAGGTCGTCGCGGGTGACACCGGTGATGGTGGAGTAGTTCAGGTTGAGGCTCTGGACTTCTTCTGCCACGCGGCGCGGCTCGTCGCGGTCCAGCGGATCCGGGCGGCCGGAGGCGATGTCGCAGAAGTCGCAGCGGCGGGAGCAGCGGGATCCGCCGATGAGGAAGGTCGCCTCACGCGACTCCCAGCACTCGTGGATATTGGGGCAGCCCGCCTCTTGGCACACGGTGTGCAGGCCCGCGCCCTTGACCTTTTGCTTCATGTCCTCGTATTCGGGACCGGTCTTGACGGAGTTGCGGATCCACCGCGGCTTCTTCTCAATCGGTGTTTCGGAGTTGCGCGCCTCAACGCGCAAAAGCTTGCGGCCTTCTGGTGCTACAGTCACGCCACTTACCGTACCTTCCGTGTCAAACCCTTCGAGGGGTCTGGTCGGGTGGCGAAGGTGTGGTCGGCTACGACCAGCTCGCCGGACAGGGCGCGCTTCAGCTCGCGCACCATCGGGGCGGCCATGTCGGCCGGGGTGATGTCGCGGCCGAGCTCGAGTGACAGGGTGGTCACGTCGGCGTCGTCGATGCCGCAGGCGACGATGTGCTCGTAGTGCTCGAGGGTGTTGTTGCAGTTCAGTGCGAGGCCGTGCATGGTCACGCCGCGGGTGATGCGGATGCCCAGGGCGGCAATTTTGCGTTCGCGTGTCGACGCCTCCGGGTCCACCGCCTGCGTCTCCTCCGGCACCCAGACCCCGGAGCGTCCGTCGACACGGCCCGCCGTGGTCACGCCAGCGTCGCGCACGACCTGGATGAGCGCTTCTTCGAGACGGCGCACGTAGTCCACCACGTCCACCGGCTCCGCGAGCTTGATGATGGGGTAGACCACCAGCTGGCCCTCGCCGTGCCAGGTGATGCGTCCGCCGCGGTCCACCGGCACCACGGGCACGGGGTAGGCGGGGTCCGGCATGTCCTCGGGCTGCGTGCGCTTGCCGGCGGTGAAGGTGGAGGGGTGCTCGAGCACCAGCACTGTGTCCGGTAATTCGCCTTTGGCCCGTCGAGAAGCAATGTCTGCCTGGAGGTCCCAGGCTTCCTGATAGTCCACGAGCCCCAGCTCGCGCACGTCAATGGGCGCGGCTGAGGCTCGGATGGATTTGTCGGCGGGGAAAAACGGGTCGCGCGGGGCAGTCATACCCTGCCACCCTAGTCCCCGCCGCCAGGTGGGGACTACACGCCGTTGGAGGAGGCGTACTCGTCGGCGGTCATCAGCGGGCCGACCTCCTCGACCTCCACCTCGAAGAGCCAGCCCTCGCCGTACGGGTCGTTGTTGATGGCCTCGTAGGCGCCGTCGATGTCCTCGTTGACCGCGGTGACGGTGCCGGTGACCGGGGAGTACAGGTCGGAGACGGACTTGGTGGACTCGATCTCGCCGCAGGTCTCGCCGGCGGTGACGGTATCGCCCACCTGCGGAAGCTCCGCGAAGACGACCTCGCCGAGGCGGTCAGCCGCGACGTGAGTGATGCCCACGCGAACGGTTTTACCTGCTGCTTCGTCCGGGGTGGAGTTGATCCACTCGTGGTCCTCGGAGTAGTAGAAATCCGGCTTCAGCTCCATGGTTATGCGTCCTTTCGGGAGTAAAACGGGGTCGGTGCAATAGTAAACGGGTAACGGCGGCCGCGGATGTCGATTTCCACTTCCGTACCCTCTTCAGCGTGTGCCGGGTCCAGGTGCGCGAGCGCAACCGGGTAGCCCAACGTCGGCGACGGCTGGCCGGAGGTGACCACGCCAATTTTCTCGTCGGAGTCTTTCAGAAACACCTCGGCGCCTTCGCGGGCGGCGCGGCGCTGCTCGGAGGTCAGGCCCGCGATGACCACGCTCGGCTCGCGGCCGGAAAGGGCCTCCTTGCCCACGAAGTCCGCCTCCTTCTTGGCAAACGCGCGGCCCATGCCGGCCTCCACCGGGGTGATCTCGGCGGTCAGCTCGTGGCCGTACAGCGGCATCGAAGCCTCCAGGCGCAGCGAGTCGCGCGCCGCCAGGCCGCACGGGGTGCCGGAGCCGATGACGGCGTCCCACACTTTCTGCGCGTCCTCGCTTGCGCAGAACAGCTCGAAGCCGTCCTCGCCGGTGTAGCCGGTGCGGGCGACGAAGGTTTCCACGCCGTCGAGGGTCATCCAGGCGCCGGAGTAGTAGGACAGGGCGGATGCGTCGTCGCTAAGCAAAGGCTCCAGCACCTCGAGCGCGCGCGGCCCCTGGACCGCAACCAGCGCGAACGCTTCCGAATTGTTGGTCAGCTGCACCTCGAAGTCGCCCTTGCGGGCCTCAAACGCGGCCCAGACAGCGTTGGTGTTCGCGGCGTTGGGCACGACCATGAAGTGGTTCTCGCTGAACTTGTAGGTGATCAGGTCGTCCAGGATGCCGCCGTCCTCGGCGACGATCATGGAGTACTTCGCTTTGCCCTCCTTGAGCGCGGAAAAGTTGGAGATGAGCGTGTAGTCCAAAAACGCGGCGGCGTCGGGGCCCTGGACGGTGATCTCGCCCATGTGGGACAGGTCGAAGATGCCGACGTCGGTGCGCACGGCTCGGTGCTCCTCCAGCTCGGAGCCGTACTTCAGCGGCATCTCCCAGCCGCCGAAATCGGTGAAGCTGGCGCCGAGCTTCTCGTGGGTGGCATGCAGCGGGGTTTGTGGCATGGGTTTTCTCCTTTAAGACTCAGTTTCAATGTCGAACGCTTCTGGCGGCGGGCACGCGCACTGGAGGTTGCGGTCGCCGAAGGCTTCGTCGATGCGCCGCACCGGCGAGAAATACTTCGCGTGCACCAGCGAGGCAACCGGGTAGGCGGCCTTCTCGCGGGTGAACTCGTACGGCCACTCCGAGCGGCTCACGCTCGCGGCGGTAAAAGGCGCGTTGTGCACGACGGAATTCTCGTACTCGACCTTGCCGTCGATGATCTCCTGGATCTCGGCGCGGATGGAGCGCATCGCCTCGATGAAGCGGTCCAGCTCGGCCAAGTCCTCGGACTCGGTCGGCTCCACCATCAGCGTGCCGGCGACGGGGAAGGCGAGGGTGGGGGCGTGGAAGCCGTAGTCGATGAGGCGCTTGGCCACGTCGGCCGCGGTGACGCCGGAGGCGTCGGTAAGTTCGCGCAGGTCCAGGATGCACTCGTGGCCGACCAGGCCGTCGTTGCCGGTGTAGAGCACCGGGAAGGAGTCACCGAGCTGGCGCGCGATGTAGTTCGCGCCCAGCACGGCGTGCTCGGTGGCGCTGCGCAGGCCCGCAGCACCCGACATGGCGATGTAGGACCAGGAAATCGGCAGCACGCCAGCGGAGCCGTACAGGGTGGAGGCAACCGGCCCGCCGCCCTCGCCGTCGGCGGCGGTCGGGTCGCCCGGCAGGAACGGGATCAGGTGTTCGCCCACGCCGATCGGGCCCACGCCCGGGCCGCCGCCGCCGTGCGGGATGGTGAAGGTCTTGTGCAGGTTCAGGTGGCTCACGTCGCCGCCGAAGTCGCCCGGGCGCGCGATGCCGGTCAGGGCGTTCATGTTCGCGCCGTCGATGTAGACCTGCCCGCCGGCGGCGTGCACCTTGTCGCAGACCACGCGCACGTCCTCCTCGTAGACGCCGTGCGTGGACGGGTAGGTGAGCATGATCGCGGCCACGGCCTCGGCGTGCTTGTCCAGCTTCGCGTCCAGGTCCTCCAGGTCGATGGAGCCGTCGTCTGCGGTTTTGACCACCACGACGCGCAGGTTCGCCAGCGTCGCGGACGCCGCGTTCGTGCCGTGGGCGGATGCCGGGATGAGGCAGATGTCGCGCTCGGTGTCGCCGTTGGCCACGTGGTACGCGCGGATGGCCAGCAGGCCGGCCAGCTCGCCAGTCGCGCCGGAGTTCGGCTGCACGGACACCTCGGCGTAGCCGGTGATTGCCACCAGCCAGGAGCGGATTTCGTCGATAAGCTCGCGCCAGCCTTCGGTGTACTCGTCGGGGGTGTAGGGGTGCACGTTGGCGAAGCCCGGCCAGGTGATCGCCTCCAGGCCGGCGGTCGGGTTGAGCTTCATGGTGCACGAGCCCAGCGGGATCATCGTGCGGTCCAGCGCGAGGTCCTTGTCGCCGAGCTCGCGGATGTAGCGCATCATCTGCGTCTCGGAGTGGATGCGGTTGAACGTCTCGTGGGTGAGGAATTCGGTGGTGCGCTCCAGCGCCGCCGGGATGCGCGAGGCACCCTCGGTAGCGGAGGCGCCGAAGCCAGCCAGCAACGCCTCCACGTCGGCGTCGGTGGTGTCCTCTCCGAAGGAGACGCCGACGGTGGTCTCGTCGATTGCGCGCACCAGGTAGCCTGCATCCGCCAGCTTTGCGACGACCTCCGGTGCCCCCGCAACCTCAACCGCCACCGTGTCGAAGAATTCGGCGTGCTTGACTTTCACGCCGGCCGCCTCGAGCGACGCGGCGAAGTCCGCGGCACGCTTATGCACCGCACGCGCGATGTCCGTCAAGCCTTCAGGGCCGTGGTAGACGGCGTACATGGACGCGGTGACGGCCAAAAGCGCCTGCGCGGTGCAGATGTTGGAGGTGGCGCGCTCGCGGCGGATGTGCTGCTCGCGCGTCTGCAGGGCCAGGCGGTAGGCCGGGTAGCCCTCGGCGTCCTTGGACACGCCCACCAAGCGGCCCGGCATCTGGCGCTGCAGCTTCTTTCGCACCGCCATGTAGGCCGCGTGCGGGCCGCCGTAGAACAGCGGCACGCCGAAGCGCTGTGTGGTGCCGATGGCGATGTCCGCGCCGAACTCGCCGGGGGACTCAAGTAGCGTCAGTGCCAGGATGTCGGCGTCGACGGCGACCAGGCCGCCGCGCTCGTGGATCGCCTCGATCACCGGACGCGGGTCCACGATGTCGCCCTCGGTGCCCGGGTAGGCGAACACGGCGCCGACGAGGTCCTCGCCGACCACACCCTCTGCCAGGTTGGCCACCTCGACCTCCAGGTCGATCGCGCGGGCGCGCTCGGAGGCGACCTTGATCACCTGCGGGTGCAGGCGCGAATCTAGAAGCACCCGGCGGCCTTTCTTCACCACACGCGACATCAAACCGACGGCTTCGGCGGCGGCGGATGCTTCGTCGAGAAGCGAAGCGTTCGCGATGTCCAGACCGGTCAGATCCTGCACCATGGTCTGGAAGTTCAGCAGCGCCTCAAGGCGGCCCTGCGAAATCTCGGCCTGGTACGGCGTGTAGGCCGTGTACCAGCCGGCGTCTTCCACCACGCCGCGGCGGATCACAGGCGGGGTCAGGGTAGAGGAGAAACCCTGGCCGTAGAACGCGCGCAGCACGGTGTTCTTGTCTGCGAGCTCGCGCAAGCGGGCCTGGGCTTCGTACTCCGTCAACGCCTCCGGCAGGTCGAGCGGCTGCTCCGCCAGAATGCCGGACGGCACCGCGGCGGTGATCAACGCATCGAGGGAATCGTAGCCCAGCGCATCCAGCATTTTCTGCTGTTCTGCCTGGTCTGGGCCGATATGACGGGAGATGTAATCCAAGAGAGGCTCCTTGAAAATCGGGTCGTTATAACCACGCGACAGCTTAGCTGTTTCTCAGCCCCCGAACGCCCGATTTAGAACTCGCCTACACCCGCTTCGCCGAACAGCCACGTCACCGCGATCGCGCCCGGGTCCGGCACGTCCTTTGCGCTCTCGCCGAGGTAGGACGCGCGGCCCTTTTTCGCATGCATGCCGCGGGTCGCCTTCGCGCCTTCGACCGCCGGGGCGGCAACGTGCGCGAGCACCTCGTCGACCGTGCCTCGTGCGTCCTTTGCGGCGCGTGCGGCGGGGGCGAGGGCGTCGATGAGCGTGTTGTCGCCCTCTGTTGCACCGCCGAGCTCCGTGATGGCGTCCACGCCGCGCTTAAGCCCCTCGGCCAGCGCCGTGGCAAACGCATCGCCGTCCGCGTCGCGTGAGTCCACGCCGGCGTTGTCGAACACGTCCGCCATCTGGCGGAAGAACGTGCCCAGCACCGCACCCGAGGTGCCGCCGGCGCGCACCAGCATGCGGTGGGCGAAGAAACTGAGCACCTCTGCATCCGCACCCCGCACAGGCCTAACGACGTCACCAAAGGCCGCCTCCATATTCTGACCGAAGTCGCCGTCGCCGGCCTCGCGGTCCAGGGCGGTCAGGTCGTCGTAGCTGGCGGCGAGGCGCTCAACAAAGCCGGACAGCCACGCGTTTTCCTCGCCGCTGTCCGGCTGGGTTTCGTCGTCGACCATGCGCGCGTCGGCGTACTCGGGGTCCGCGACGGTGCCGGGCCAGGCGGGGGCGGCGGTGTCGGCGTCGATGAGCTGGATCAGCTCGTCGTCGAGCACGGTGAGTGTGAGCGAAATGCCCGCCATGTTCAGCGAGGTCACCAGCGTGCCGCGCATCCCGCGGCGCACCTTCAGCCCCAGTTCCGTCAGCTGCTTGAGCGCCTCGCCGAACACCAGGTCCTGCTCCAGCTGGCTCGTGCCACCCAGGCCGTTGACAAAAAGCATGACGTCGCTGCCCTCAACGCCGGCCTCGCGCAGCGAGGTCAGGATGCCGCCCAGGAGCTCCTCCACCAGGGCCGCGGCGGTCAGTTGCGCGCCGGCGATGTCTCGTCGCTCCACACCCGCCTCGCCGTGGATGCCCACGCCGACCTCGATCTGCCCTTCGCCCAAGTCGAACGTGGCGCGGTCCGAGGTCGGGGAGTGGCCCGGCTGCAGCGCCACCGCCATGCTGCGGGACTGATCCGCCGCGCGCTGGGCAACCTTCGCCACCGCCTGCAGGTCGTCGCCACGCGCCGCGGCAGCGCCCGCGATCTTCTCCACAATCACCGTCGCACCCGTGCCGCGGCGGCCCGGCGAGTCGTCGTTGTCGATCTCGGTGGCCACGTCGTCGTCCACCAGCACCTGCGCCACCTCAGCGTCGGCATGGTTCGCCGCGACGGTGAAGTTCATCACGTCGCCGGTGTAGTTCTTCACCACGTGCACCACGCCCGCGCCGCGGTCCGCCCAGTCGGTGGCCGCGTCGATCTGCACCGCGTTGGGGGAAGTGAACAGCAAACCCGGGCAGGCAGCATCCAACATGCCTGCGCCGATGAAACCGGCGTGCATCGGTTCGTGGCCGGACCCGCCGCCGGAGATGACGGTGACTCGTTGTTCGCCTTTGGTGGCGTCGTCAAGCAAAAGCCCCACGAAGCCCTCGTCGTGCCACTCGGCGCAGGGGTGCGCGGCAACAAGGCCGCCGAGGGCCTCGCGCATGAAGTGGTCGGTGGAGTTACGAAATGATTTGAACGTGTCAGTCATACCGCCACTGTATGCAACAACGACGAAACCCGGCACCTAAAAACGGTGCCGGGTTCAGCGCATCTAGGGCTTAGACGTCGAGGTCAGCCTCGAAATCGCCCTGCTCGATGCGGTCCTTGATCGTGGTGACGAAACGGCCTGCGTCCGCACCGTCGATCAGCTGGTGATCGTAGGTGAACGGCAGGTAGCACATCTGGCGGATCGCGATGGAGTCGATGCCGTCCTCGGTCACGATGACCGGGCGCTTCTCAATCGCGGCGGTGCCCAGGATGCCGGCCTGCGGCGGGGTCAGCACCGGGGTATCCAGCAGCGCGCCCTCGGAACCGATGTTGGTCACGGTGAAGGTCGCACCGGACAGATCGTCCGGACGCAGCTTCTTGTCGCGCGCGCGGGACGCCAGGTCGGTGATCGCCTTCGCGATGTCGGCCAGGTTCATGTCCTGCACCTTCTTGATCACCGGCACCAGCAGACCCATCGGGGTATCCACAGCGATGCCGATGTTCACGTCGGAGTGGTAGGTGATCTCCTTCGCGTCAGCGTCGTAGGACGCGTTGACGTTCGGGTGGGACACCAGCGCCTCTGCCGTGGCCTTGATGAAGAAGGCCAGGTAAGTGATGTTGGCGCCATGCTTCTCGACGAATGCCGGCTTGACCTTCTTGCGCAGCTCCGCAACGCGGGTCACGTCGACCTCCTGCACGTGGGTCAGCTGCGCGGTGGTCTGCAGGGACTCCACCATCTTCGCGGCGGTGATCTCGCGGATGCGGTTCACGCGCTGGGTGGTGCCGATGAGCTCCGCCTTCGCCGGGTCCACGGACTTGGTGGACCAGTTGGCGCGCTCGCCCTTCGGGGCATCCGCCTGCTGCGTCGCCGCGGACGGGGAAGCGGATGCGCCCTCGGCCTTGCCGCTCTCGGCCGCGGCCAGGACGTCCTGCTTGCGGATGCGGCCGCCAACGCCGGTGCCCTCAACCGCGTTCAGGTCCACGCCGTGCTTCTCAGCCAGCTTGCGCACCAGCGGGGTGACGTACGGGACGTTGTCGCCGTTGTTCACCTTGGCGGAAGCGTTCTTGGAGTCAGCCTTGTCAGTCTTCTCGGCCTTCTCAGCCTTCGACTCTTCCTTCTTCGGCTCCGGCTTCTTCTCTTCCTTCGGCGCAGCCTTCTCTTCGACCTTCTCCTCGGCCGGTTCTTCTGCCTCGTCCTCGTCGGCGTCGTCTGCCTCAACGGCGGCGTCGGCGTCGCCGATGATCACGATGACATCGCCGACCTCGACGGTGTCGTCCTCCTCGGCCAGGATCTCCAGGATGGTGCCCTCGACCGGGGACGGGATCTCGGTGTCGACCTTGTCGGTGGAGACCTCGAGCAGCGGCTCGTCCACCTCGACCTCGTCGCCGACTTCCTTCAGCCAGGGGGTGATGGTGCCCTCGGTGACGGACTCGCCGAGCTCCGGCATCTCAACCTTGGTGCCCTCGCCGGAGCTCTTCTTCTTCGGCTCGGCCTTCTTCTCTTCCTTCGGCTCAGCCTTTTCTTCGGTCTTCTCCTCGGCCGGCTCCTCTGCCTCGGCCTCGTCGGAAGCTGCCGCGGCGTCGGCGTCGCCGACGCGGGCGATCACGTCGCCGACCTCGACGGTGTCGTCCTCCTCAGCCAGGATCTCAATCAGGGTGCCAGCAACCGGGGAGGGGATCTCGGTGTCGACCTTGTCGGTGGAG
>NZ_KV835964.1:16035-135404 GCF_001838175.1 Corynebacterium sp. HMSC034A01
GGTGATGGTGCCCTCGGTGACGGACTCGCCCAGCTCCGGCATTTCCACGTCGGTGGCGTCGCCGGAGGCCTTCTTGGCCGGCTTGTCGTCCTTCTTCGGCGCCTCAGCCTCAGCCTTCTCCTCGGCCGGCTCCTCAGCCTCAGCCTTGTCTTCCTTCTCATCGGAAGAGGAGTCCGCTTCCTCGCCCTCGTCGCCGATGATGGCGATAACGTCGCCGATCTCAACGGTGTCGTCCTCGTCGGCCTTGATCTCCAGGATCACGCCTGCGACCGGGGACGGGATTTCGGTGTCGACCTTGTCGGTGGAGACCTCGAGCAGCGGCTCGTCCACCTCGACCGTGTCGCCGACTTCCTTCAGCCACGTGGTGATCGTGCCTTCGGTGACCGATTCGCCCAGCTCGGGCATCTCAACTGAGTGCGCCATTTCTTAAGTCTCCTCATTGAAACGTTGGAAGCTATACAGGCACAAAGCGTACCTGTAACAAGCCCCGCACGTTGCCCAAGGGGTGACCTTTCCTGCCCGAAGTGCACCGTATGATGTGGGACGTGTTCAACCTGTTCGGCAAAGGCAAGAAGTCCACGACGTTTAAACCGCCCCGCGCACCGGGGGAGACGATTCGTCCGGACGATGCGCAGTACCTGCGTGACTGGGTCGTCGGGCGGTCGTACGTGGAGGGCTTTGTCGAGCCGGAGACGATGGTCAACGAGATGTCCGTCGTCCTTGTGGACGAGAAGGGCAACTACACCCGCCGCCGCATCGGCGGCCCGAAGGGCATCGACCAGGTGGCCGACATGTTGGGCATCATGCTCTACGACGTCGAGGAGACCGGCTACCCCGACCGCATGCGCAGAAAGATCGAGCAGGAGCGCATCCTGCGCAAGCGGGAGGAGCAAAAGCAGCGCCGCGCCCGGTTCGAGCGCGGCGAGAATCCTTACGGCTAGCTATTGCTTATCGACGAGGCGCGACAACGTCTCCACAATCGTCCGCACCGGCGCGCCAGTGGCACGCTTCGGGGTGTAGCCGTAGGGGGCGCCGCCGTTCCAGGCGGGGCCGGCGATGTCGACGTGCGCCCACTCGACGTCCTCCGGCACGAAGCGGGACAGGTACAGGCCCGCAAACAGCATGCCGCCGGTGCGCGCGTTGTGGGTGTTGCGGATGTCGGCGATGGGGGACTTCAGCTCGTCCTCCTGCTCCTCCAGAAGCGGCATGGCCCAAGCCTGCTCGCCGACGCCGCGGCCGGTCTCGGCGATGAGGTCGCGCAGCTCGTCGGAGCCCATCACGCCGGCGGTGCGGTTGCCCAGCGCCACCAGTTGCGCGCCGGTCAAGGTCGCCGTTTCGATCAGGTAGGACGGGTTGTCTTCGCAGGCGCGGGCGACGGCGTCGGCAAGCACGAGGCGTCCCTCGGCGTCGGTGTTGATGACCTCGCTGGTGATGCCGCCATAATGGGTGATCACGTCGCCCGGGCGGGTGGCGGTGCCGGACGGCATGTTCTCCGCAAGGGGCAGCCAGGCGTCGACGCGCACCGGCAGCTCAAGGCGCGCCGCCGCGGCGATCACGGCGAGCTGGGCTGCGGAGCCGCCCATGTCCGAGATCATGTCCTCCATGCCGGAGCCAGGCTTCAGCGAAATGCCGCCGGTGTCGAAGGTGATGCCCTTGCCCACCAGCGCGACCTTCTTTGCTGCCCCGGAAGGCGCCCAGGTCAGGTGCACCAGGCGCGGCGGACGTGAGGAGCCGCGGCCCACAGACAGGATGCCGCCGAAGCCCTGGCTCTCCAGCGCGGACTCGTCGAGCACCTCGATATCCAAGCCCGCAAAAGAGGCGACCTCGCCCATCACGGACGCGTAGGACTCGGGGTAGAGGAAGTTGGCGGGGGTGTTGACCAGGTCGCGGGCCAGGTTCACGGACTCGGCGACAATCACGGCGGCGTTGTACTCGTCCTCGTCGGCGTCGATGACGGTGACCTCGGTGGTCTGCGGCGTCTCGGCGTCGGCGTTTTCGTCGTCCTGCACCTCTGCCTGGGACTTCAAGCCGGTGTAGGTGTAGCCGCCCAACAGTAGGCCCTCCACCACGGGGGCGACGCCGAACTCGGCGGAGATGGCGGCGCGCTCCACGTCGTTCAACGCGCGCGCAGCCGCACCGACGCCGCGGCGAACGGCTTCATCGTCGATCTCGGAGGCGTCGCCGAGGCCGAATGCGGTGACCAGGGAGCCGTCGATAAGCAGACGCGTCACCTCGCCCTCGGTGCCCTTGGCGCCGACCGCAACCAGTGCCTCCAGAAGACCCTTGGGGGCGAGCGCGGTGACCGGGACCTCGATGCCGTCCTCGCCGTTCGCGACGGGGATAAGCAGCGCCGCACCCTCAGGGGCGGTGGCGCCGAGCGTTGTGTGCACCGTGGTGCCGCGGGCGGGAAGGCTGATGTCGAAGGCCATGGATGTCCTTTCGTTGTGCGGGCAATTACACCCTGTGAGGGTACTGAACGAGGGGAGTACCCTGGCCCGTATGGCTGAGATCGAATTCACAATTACCCCCACCGCGAACCCCACCCCCGACGCCGAGCGCGCGAAGATCCTCGAAGACCCGGCGTTTGGCCAGCAGTTCACGGACCACATGGTCTCCATCGACTGGACCGAGGACGAAGGTTGGCACAACGCGCAGGTGCGCGCCTATGAGCCGATCTCGCTGGATCCGGCGTCCAACGTGTTCCACTACGGCCAGGCCATCTTCGAGGGGCTGAAGGCCTACCGCCACGCGGACGGCAGCATCACCGCGTTCCGCCCGGAGCAGAACGCGAAGCGCCTGAACAACTCCGCCGCGCGTATGGCGATGCCGGAGCTGCCGGAGGAGGTCTTCCTGGAAGCGGTGCGCCAGATCGTGGACATTGACAAGGACTGGGTGCCGGAGGCCGGCGGCGAGGCATCGCTGTACCTGCGCCCGTTCATGATCGGCACGGAGAAGACGCTGGGCGTGAAGCCGTCGTCGAGCTACAGCTTCTACATCATCGCCTCGCCGGCCGGCGCGTACTTCTCCGGCGGTATCAAGCCAGTTAGCGTCTGGATCTCCGAGGACTACGTCCGCGCTGCCCCCGGTGGAACGGGCGACGCGAAGTTCGCAGGCAACTACGCCGCGTCCCTGCTCGCGCAGCAGCAGGCGGCGGAGAAGGGCTGCGACCAGGTGGTCTGGCTCGACGCGATCGAGCGCAAGTACATCGAGGAGATGGGCGGCATGAACCTCATGTTCGTCGAGGGCTCGGGCGCGGACGCGAAGATCATCACCCCCGAGCTGACCGGCTCGCTGCTGCCGGGGATCACCCGTAAGTCCCTGCTGCAGGTGGCCGAGGACCTGGGCTACACCGCCGAGGAGCGCAAGATCACCGTCGAGCAGTGGCGCTCCGGCGTCGAGGACGGCACGATCACCGAAACCATGGCCTGCGGTACTGCGGCCGTGATCACCCCGGTCGGCACCGTGAAGTCCAATGAGGGCGAGTTCACGGTGAACAACAACGAGGCCGGTGAGATCACCATGGCCATGCGCGAGCGCCTCCGCGGCATCCAGACCGGCGATGTCGAGGACACCCACGGCTGGAACACCGTGCTCATCGAGAGCTAATTGCCTATCGACGCCCCTTCGGCCAGCACCTCACCCGCCAACTCCGCGGCGAGGTTGAGCTGGCCGAGCGCGGCCAGGGCCCCTGCGCCCTGGCCCGTTTTCATTTCCAGCGCCAGTACGGGTGTGAGGCCCAGTGCCTCGAGGCAGCCGGCGTGTGCCGGTTCCGCGGTGGATTGGCCGGCGATCAGCCACGCCTTCGTGCCGGGGGCGAGCCGCTCGGCCACGTAGGCGGCGAGGGCGGGGTAGGCCTCGCCGATGAGCACCGGGGTGCGGCGCGCGGCGGACTGGGCGATCAGCCCCACCAGAAACGCGAAGTCCGGGCCAGTGAGTTCGGCGCAGACGCGCTCGGTGTCCTCGCGGAAACCGCGCACGCGGAACATCGCGTCACGCACGGCGGCGACCTTGACCTTCCACACCTTGTCGTTGATGCCGGAGCCGCGGCCGATGGCTTTGACCGGCTCGGTGCGGGTGAACACGCCGTAGACCGCCGCAGCGACGGTGGTGTTGCCCACCCCGATGTCGCCGGGGATGATCAGGTCCGCACCCGAATCGATCTCGTTGTCGGCCACTTCCGCGCCGGCGGCGAGGGCGGCATCGAACACCTCGGGGGAGGTGGCGGGCTCCACGTCGATGGCGCCGGTGGGGGTGTCCAGGTAGTCGCCGATGAAGCGCACCGTCGCACCCGCGAGTCGCGCCGCGGCGTGGGCCGGGCCGGCGCCGGCGCGCAGCTGCTCGGCCTGTGCGGCGCCCGCGTCTTCCGTCCACGCGGACACGCCGCGTGCAGCGACGCCGTGTGTGCCCGCCACGACCACCACGCGCGGGCGGACAAACAGGGCGGGGATATCCTTGCCCTGCACCGAGGCGATCCTCGACGCCAAGG
Source organism: Corynebacterium sp. HMSC034A01 (assembly GCF_001838175.1). Lineage (NCBI taxonomy): Bacteria > Bacillati > Actinomycetota > Actinomycetes > Mycobacteriales > Corynebacteriaceae > Corynebacterium > Corynebacterium sp. HMSC034A01. The sequence continues at coordinate 20,522 of NZ_KV835964.1, forward strand.
AGCCCAGCCTGCCCAGCGCCAGCCCTGCGGCAGAGCCCGCCAATGCGTCGGCGACGGCGTGGCCGTGGGACTGCTTCGGGGCGTCAACCGGCGGAAACTGCATGGCCTAGACCTGCTCGCCCACGGCCACGCGCGGCTTCGGGGTGCGCCAGTTACGCGGCTGGGTGGCGCGGGAGAAGGCGTACATGCCCAGGCCGAAGCCGGTGTCGGCCTCCGGGAACTTCTCGCGCACCGCGCGGTTGGCGCGGATGCCGATGATGAAGCCCTCGATGAAGATGGTCAGCATGAACAGCAGGCTCAGCAGCGACAGCACGGCGGACACGCGCGGCAGCCAGGTGCCGATCAGCATGATCAGCAGAAGCACCAGCGCGGCTGGCATGACGTAGTTGTTGAAGAAGCGCTTGGAGTCCACCCAGTCGCGCACGAACCCGCGGACCTCGCCGCGGTCGCGCTCGGTGAGGTAGCGCTCGTCGCCGGCGTCCATGCGGGCCTGGATTTCGCGGTTGCGGGCGCGGTTTTCCTCCCGCACCTTCTTCTTGTGTGCCTTCCACTCCTCCTTGGACATGGTCTTCTTCAGCTCTTTTTCGCGCTGACGGATCTGCGCCGGGGTGGCGGCGTTGGGGTCGCGCACCACGCCGCGCTTGATCTCTTGGTCGATGCGCTTCGGCGTCGGGCGGCCTTTCGGCGGGGTGTAGCCCTTGGGGAGCTGTTCCTCCGCCTGCTCGGCCTCGGCCGTGGTGTCAGCCTTGTCAACGCCATCAGCCTCAGGCAGCTCGACTTTCGTCGAGCCCTGCGCCGCGTCTGCGCTCTGCTCGGTTTTCTGCCAGGGAAGTTTCACGCTCATTAGGCTACAAGGCCCGCGTGCGGGAGTGGAATAACCCGGCACGCCTACCGGTTGCACTGTGCATGGCCAGTGGCGCGTAGCATGGGCGCCACTCCACATCGAAAGACTTGAGTCGAGGCACGAAGGAGACTGCAATGACTGCCCCCACCTCTACCACCGGCGTGAACCTCACCGAGGCCGCCGCTGCGAAGGCGAAGGCCCTGCTTGATCAGGAGGGCCGCAACGACCTGTCCCTGCGTATCGCTGTCCAGCCGGGCGGCTGCGCTGGCCTGCGCTACCAGCTCTACTTCGACGACCGTGACCTGGACGGCGACAAGGCCGACGAGGTCGGCGGCGTGCGCCTGGTCGTGGACAAGATGAGTGTGCCGTACCTCATGGGCGCGACCATCGACTTCGCGGACACCATTGAGCAGCAGGGCTTCACCATCGACAACCCGAACGCGGGTTCCGCCTGCGCTTGCGGCGACAGCTTCAACTAAGCACTTCCTGCTTATCGACGGCTAAAGCTCCGCACCGCGATCGGTGCGGAGCTTTTTCGTGCGCTATTTGCAGCTGTGCTCGGCCGCGAGCCACGCGAGGGCCGCGTCTTCGTCGCCGGGCTCATCGGGCTGAATCGGGTCCTCGGAGAAAATTTCGCCGGTGCGTGCCTTATCTTTCGCAATGGTCAGCATCAGTGCGCTGCCATCGGGGAAGTCGTAGACCATGTTGGCTGAGGCGTAGCCGGCTGTCGGGGTGCCGAAACTCTTGGCGTTGTCCAAGCCCCGGAACGCCAGCATGGTGGCCTCGGCGGAGGAAGCGGTATCGCCGTCGACAAGCACCGCGACTGGTGCGTCCCACTTGCCGCCGGAGGTGGTCGTCGGGCTCCCGCCGCCGCGCACCCCGTTGCCCTCGACGGTTACGGGGCTGGCGTAGGCGTTGGAAACAAATTCCAGCGCCGTGCCGTCCGGCAGTAGGGGAGAGACCCCGGCGAGCATCGGTCCCATGTCCCCGCCGTCGTTGCCGCGAAGGTCCACTACTGCGCCGCAGGCACCGCCGTCGCGGGCGGCGGCCAGCCCTTCGGCAAGCGTGTCGGCGTAGTGCTGGCCGTCGTCGTGGCGGCCCACACCGGGCACCGTCGCCCAGGCCACGCCGCCCCTGACATTCACGGACGGGGAGCGGGTGTCCGCTTCACTTGCGTTGTCCTGCTCGGCACCAGGCTCGATGAGCTTGGAGTGCTTGCCGCCGGCAGCCTTCACGGCATCGTTGAGGGCGGAGCGGACGTCGTCACGCGAAGATGCCCCCTGAACCGCATCTTCGGCTGCGGCGCGCGCGGCCCGGAACTCCTCGGAGTCGCCGTAGATGCCCTCCTCCGACAGGTCCAACACCGTCTTTGCGTAGCGGCTTGGTGTGTCCGTACCCCAGAATCGCGCGGTTCCCGAAACCTTCGCGGTCATGGTGGGGCCGTAGACGAACGCGGCGGCGACGGCGACAAGCATCAGTGCGCCGAGGACACCGCCTACTGCGATGAGGACTTTCCGTGCAGTTGACATGCAGTCCATTGAACCAGGCAGCCGTCATGCAAGCAGCCGGATTCGCCGGAAAATGGCCGCGTTAGAGCTGGACGGGGTAGTCCTTGTGCTCGATCTGCGGGTCGATGCGGTGCTCGACGAAGATGCCGTGCCAGACCATGAACGCCAGCACCGTCCACAGGCGGCGGGAGTGATCGGAGACGCCGTCGCGGTGCTCCTTGAGCATCTCCAGCACCTGGTCCTTGGCAAAGATGTCGTCGGTCTGGGACTCGCGGATGGTGTCCTGCGCCCAGCCGAAGAGCTCGTCGCCCGCCAGCCAGTGGCGCATCGGCACCGGGAAGCCCAGCTTCTTGCGGTGCAGCACGTGCGGGGGCACGATCTGCTCCATCGCCTTGCGCAGGGCGTACTTGGTGGTGCCGTTGGCGATCTTTTGGTCGTAGGGGATCGTCTGGGCGACCTCGAAGACCTCCTTGTCCAAGAACGGCACGCGCAGCTCGAGGGAGTTGGCCATGTTCATCTTGTCGGCCTTGACCAGGATGTCGCCGCGCATCCAGGTGAACAGGTCCAGGTTCTGCATGCGGGCCACCGGGTCCATCTCGGTGGATGCCGCGTAGATCGGCGCGGTGACCTCGCGGTGGTCCCACTCACGCTTCGCCCACGGCAGCACGCGTTCGAGCTGATCGAAGTTGAAGGAGCGGGCGTTACCGTAGTAGCGGTCCTCGATCGGGGTGGTGCCGCGCTCAAGCAGGCTCTTGCCCTTCATGCCCTCCGGCAGCACGCGGCTCAAGCGGTTCAGGCCCTTGTTCAGCGCGCCCGGCAGCTTCTCAAACGGCGCGAGCGACAGCGGCTCCTTGTAGATGGTGTACCCGCCGAACAGTTCGTCTGCGCCCTCGCCGGAGAGCACCACCTTGACGTGCTTTCGCGCCTCCTGCGCCACGAAGAACAGCGGCACCAGCGACGGGTCCGCAACCGGATCGTCCAGGTACCACATGATCTTCGGAATCGCGTCGGCGTACTCCTCGGGGGAGACAATCTTCACGATGTGCTCGACACCGATCGCCTCTGCGGACTCGGCGGCCACGTCAACTTCGGAGTAGCCCTCACGCTCGAAACCGGTGGTGAAGGTGAGCAGGTTCGGGTTGTGGCGCTTGGCCAGGGTGGCAATCGCGGTGGAGTCGATGCCGCCGGAGAGGAAGGAGCCCACGGTGACGTCGGCACGCATGTGCTTTTCCACGGAATTCTCCAGAGCACGCGCGATGCGGTCGTAGAGGTCCTGCTCCTTGCCCTTCGGCACCGGCTGAGATGTGAAGTCCGGCTTGAAGTAGCGGTCCGAGTGCACCTCGCCGCCCGGCTTCAAGGTGACGGTGCAGCCGGACTCGACGCGGCGGATCTCCTTGTGCAGGCTCTCCGGCTCCGGCACGTACTGCAGGTCCACGTAGTGCTCAATCGCCCGGCGGTCAAGGCCCAGTCCTAGACCGAGCTCCGGCGCCATCTCCAGGATGGACTTCTTCTCGGAAGCGAAGACCGTGCCCTTGTCCGTGGTGGCGTAGAACAGCGGCTTGATGCCGAACTGGTCGCGCGCCGCGAACATCGTCTGCGTTTCGGTGTCCCAGATGACAAAGGCGAACATGCCGCGCAGATGCTCCACTACGTTCGCGCCCCAGTGGTGGAAGCCCACCACGATCGGCTCGCCGTCGCCGCCGGTGTTGAAGCTGTAGCCGGCCGCCTGCAGCTCCTCGCGCAGCTCGACGTAGTTGTAAATCTCGCCGTTGAACGTCAGCGCGTAGCGCTCCGGGTTGTCTGCCGGGCCCCAGCGCAGCGGCTGGTGGGAGTGCTCGATGTCGATGATGGCCAGGCGATTAAAACCGAACACGGCCGAGTCGTCGTTCCAGGTGCCGGCGGCGTCCGGGCCGCGGTGGTACATGCACGGCAGGGCGCGCTCGACAGAATCAACGAACTGGGCTGCGTTTGCGTCCGCGGTAAGCAGGGCAAGAAGGCCACACATACTCAAACCTCTCCGTATATATAAGGTGCGCCGTTTTTACGCGGCGGGAAGTCCCCTCAACAATAAGGTTTTGGGGCCGATTTTCGTGAACCGGAACCGCCCAACTTTCGCCGTGCCCCATAAGGGGGCCAACTTAAGGATGAACTTTTTCACGGCTTCGTTTGCCGGGCGAAGCTTTATCGTCGCTAAGCACTTGCTTATCGACGTTCCTCCCGCCCCACCGCAACCTCCACTTCCTAGATTCCGACGGGCCAAGCCGGATGAACTATTCTGACCCCGTAGGAATGTTCTGTCACGAACATGGGCATTCAGTGTTTTTAGTGTGGACAGGAAGGCAGACACACGTGGATAAGGAAGTAAACCGCGGTTTCGCCAAGAAGGCCGGCGTCGCGGGCGCGCTCCTGCTCGGCAGCTTCGGGCTTGCTGGCTGTGACGTTGCTGCGCCGGAGGCGGTCGCAAACATCCTCGACATGGGCTGGCCGGACCCGGTCACCCCGGAGGGCACCCAGATGTACAACTTCTGGGTCTGGACCTGGGTTGCCGCCTGGATTATCGGCATCATCATGTGGGGGCTGTTCATCATGGCCATCGTGCGCTGGAACGGTAAGGCCCGCACCAAGCGCGGCGCCGGCGAGTTCCCGCGCCAGACGCAGTACAACGTCGGCCTCGAGCTGGGGCTGACCATTCTGCCGATCATCATCGTGATGGTGCTGTTCTTCTTCACCGTCCAGGCGCAGACGAAGACCACTGCTCTGGACAAGGACCCGAAGGTGACCGTGGACGTCACCGGCTACCAATGGAACTGGAAGTTCGGCTACGCCAACGTCGCCGGTGAGCTGACCGCCGACGGCCAGGACTACGACGGTCTGGATGCCGAGCGTCAGGCGCTGGCGGAGGAGACCAAGTACGACCCGGAGGACATGCACAACGCGAACCCGATTCACGGCACCTCCATGGGCGACCAGTCCTACCTCAACTTCAACGAGATTGAGACCATCGGCTCCACCGAGGAAGTTCCGGTTCTGGTGCTGCCGACTGACACTGCGATCGAGTTCCGCCTCGCGTCCGGCGACGTGAACCACGCATTCTGGGTTCCGGAGTTCCTGTTCAAGCGTGACGTCTACGCGCACCCGGAGAGCAACCAGCAGCAGCGCGCGTTCCAGATCGAGCGCATTGAAGAAGAGGGCGCCTTCGTCGGCCGTTGTGCCGAGATGTGCGGTACCTACCACGCAATGATGAACTTCGAGGTCCGTGCCGTGACCCCGGAGAAGTTCGAGCAGTACATCCAGTTCCGCCGCGACAACCCGGGTGCACCGAACTCCGAGGCGCTGAAGTCCATTGGTGAGGACCCGTACGCGACCTCCACCCGTCCGTTCGTCTCGGGCCGCACTGATTCCCGCGACGGCAACAACACTGTCGACCCGAACGCGAACGTTTAAGAAAGAGAGAGCGAAGCCATGGGAACTGGATCAAAGGTTTTCTACGCCATCGGCACCTTCCTTGCTTTGATGGCCGTGTTCTACATCCTCGCCACCGCCTGGATCGGTGAGGACGCGTACCTCTTCGGCGTGGAGTGGGTCGGCGCAGTCGGCCTCGTGCTCGCTACCGCCATGTCCTTCATGCTCGGTGGTTACCTCGACATCACCGAGCGCCGCATGGATATCGTCCCGGAGGACTGGGAAGAAGCGGAGATCGAGGACGGCGCTGGTGTGCTCGGCTTCTTCTCCCCGAGCTCCATCTGGCCGTTCACGATGTCCGTCGCCATTCTGGTGCTCGGCCTGGGCATCGCCTTCTGGCAGCTGTGGCTGCTCGCCCTGGGTGCGGTGTTCCTGATTTGGGCCACCACCATGCTGAGCCTGCAGTACGGTATCCCGCGCGAGAAGCACTAGACGCTGAATCGAGAATTCCCCCGCCGCGAATGGTCGCGGCGGGGGAATTTTCTATGGTTATCGTGCGGTTTATGGCGCAGTCATCCGAAAGTTGGTCCCCCGTTTGGACCGCTGCGCCGGGCCACTCAAAGTGTGAGATCAGGCACACTCGGGAACTTCGCGGCAACTCGAAAAAGTGCGAAACTATTTTGGCCAAAACGTCTCGGAGGGGGAGGGGTACGGGCGGACGACGCGATGACCAGCATTGATCTAGTCGGATGCGCGGCGAAAAAGTTCCCGGGAAAACGAAGAAAGTTTCTCCGCAACAAGGATGCAGTCAAAACCTGCTGGTTGCACACAGGTTCACAGGAAAATTTCGGGGGTGAGTGAGATGAATATCAGGACGAGATAGGGGATAATCTCACCCGTGACGACCGCAATGACAAACCAAGATATGGCGACGCCGCAGAATCGCGTCCCAGCGCTGAACCGTCCGAACATGGTCAGCGTGGGCACGATCGCGTTCCTCGCCCAAGAGCTCATGTTCTTCGCCGGTTTGTTCGCGATGTACTTCACGTCGCGCGCAAACGGCCTCGCTAATGGTGACTGGAGCACCCAGACCGATCACATCAACGTTTTGTTCGGCGGCATCATCACCGCTGTGCTGATCGCTTCCTCCTTCACCTCCCAGTTCGGCGTTTTCGCCGCCGAGAGGGGTGACGTGTTCGGCCTGCGCAAGTGGTTCACTGTGACCGTTGTGCTGGGCGTCATCTTCCTCGGCCTGGTGGCCTACGAGTGGACCGAGTTGGTGCTGGCCGGCGTAACGCCGCAGTCCTCCGTATTCGGTTCGGTGGTGTACATCATCACCGGCTTCCACATGGCCCACGTGACCGCCGGCATCCTCGCGTTCATCGTGGTGCTGCTGCGCGTGGCCAAGTCGAAGTTCACCCCGGCTCAGGCAACCGCCGCAATGGCAGTTTCCTACTACTGGCACTTCGTCGACGCCATCTGGGTCGGCGTGTTCATCACCATCTACCTCGTTCAGTAGTCCTCTTCCAGGCGTTTGCCTGGGGGAGCGGAAAAGTTCTGAAAAGTCGATAAAGGGAACACAATGGAAAACACACCCAAGAAGAAGCGCCAGGGACGCAAGACGCAGCGCACGCTCGCTGGCGCAGCGGCCCTGACGCTGGGGTTGACCGGTGCGGGTCTGCTCGCATCTGCTCTGACCCCGAACGCACAGGTGGCAACGGCAGCCCGTGATGACCAGGCACTGATCCAGGAGGGCAAGGACCTCTACGACGTCGCCTGCATCACCTGCCACGGCGCGAACCTGCAGGGCGTCGAGGACCGCGGTCCGTCGCTCATCGGTACCGGCGAAGGTGCCGTGTACTTCCAGGTCAACTCCGGCCGCATGCCGATGATGTCCAACGACGCTCAGGCCGAGCGCAAGCGTCCGCGCTACACCGAGGAACAGGCGCTCGCACTTGCTGCCTACGTCGCGGCAAACGGCGGTGGCCCGGAGCTGGTGTACAACCCGGACGGCTCGCTGGCTATGGAGGAGCTGCGCGGCAAGGACTTCGACGGCAAGATCCAGGAAGCAGACGTCGCCCGTGGCGGCGAGCTGTTCCGCCTGAACTGCGCGTCCTGCCACAGCTTCACCGGCCGCGGTGGCGCACTTTCCTCCGGTAAGTACGCACCGGTGCTGGATCCGGCCAACGAGCAGGAGATCTACCAGGCCATGCTCACCGGCCCGCAGAACATGCCGAAGTTCTCTGACCGCCAGCTCTCCGCTGACGAGAAGAAGGACATCATCGCCTTCATCAAGTCCACCAAGGAAACCCCGTCCCCGGGTGGCTACGCCCTCGGCGGCCTCGGCCCCGTTTCTGAAGGTATGGCGATGTGGATCATCGGCGTGACCCTGGTCGCTGCCGCTGCTATGTGGATTGGATCTCGCTCATGAGTGATGTGAAGAAGAATTACACGAAGGAAGAGCTGGACCGCATGAGCAATGCGGAGCTGGCTGCCCTGGGCACCGAGCTCGACGACGTCACGGTGGCGTACCGCAAGGAGCGCTACCCGGTCGAGGGCGACCCGCGCGAGAAGTCCGCCGCCACCGGCATCGGCATCTGGTTGACCATCTCGGTCATCTCCGCGCTGGCCTTCCTCGGCGTGTACCTGTTCTGGCCGTGGGAGCCGAAGTTCCACGGCGACGAGGGTCTGTTCATCTACACCCTCTACACCCCGCTGCTGGGTCTGACGTCCGCGCTGGCGTTCTGCGGTCTTGGCGTCGCGATCATCCAGTACGTGAAGAAGTTCGTGCCGGAAGAGATCGCAGTGCAGCGCCGCCACGACGGCCGCTCCAGCGAGCTGGACCGCCGCACCACCACCGCGCTGCTGAACGACGCATGGGAGACGTCGACCCTCGGCCGTCGTTCGGCACTGAAGGGCCTGCTCGGCACCGCCGGTGTTCTCGCCGGCCTGATGGTTATTGCTCCCCTCGGTGGCGCGATCAAGAACCCGTGGAAGGTCCGCCACGAGCTGGACTACCACGGCGACGGCACCCTGTGGACCCACGGCTGGACCATCCAAGACAAGGGTGTGAAGGTCTACCTCGGCCGCGACACCGGCGCGATCGCCGAGCTGCACGAGGGCGAAACCGGCTCGCACTACACCACCGCGGGTGTCTCCCGCCTGGTGCGCATGCGCCCGGAGGACCTCGCAGCCGCCGCAATGGAAACGGTGTTCCCGCTCTACCCGGAGGACGTCAACGACGGCGACGAGTACGACCCGCAGCGTGACGTCTACGAGCACCACATGCACTCGATCCACGGTCCGCGTAACCCGGTCATGCTCATCCGCCTGCGTTCGAAGGACGCGGAGAAGGCGGTCGAGCGTGAGGGGCAGGAGGACTTCCATTACGGCGACTACTACGCCTACTCCAAGATCTGCACGCACATCGGTTGCCCGACCTCGCTTTACGAGGCTCAGACAAACCGCATTCTGTGCCCGTGCCACCAGTCGCAGTTCGACGCTCTGCAGTACGGTAAGCCGGTCTTCGGCCCGGCCGCCCGCGCACTGCCGCAGCTGCCTGTGACTGTTGACGAAGACGGTTACCTCATCGCCAACGGGAACTTCATTGAGCCCGTCGGCCCGGCATTCTGGGAGCGTCAGTCCTAATGAGCACTAAACTTGAGCAAGTCGCGGATAACGTTGATTCGCGCTACACAATCTCGGGCGTTCTGCGCCCGCAGCTGAACAAGGTCTTTCCGACCCACTGGTCCTTCATGCTCGGTGAGATGGCGCTGTACAGCTTCATCATCCTGCTGCTGACCGGTATCTACCTGGCACTGTTCTTTGACCCGTCTATCACCAAGGTCATCTACGACGGTGCGTACCTGCCGCTTAACGGCGTCGAAATGTCCCGCGCATACGCAACCGCGCTGGATATTTCCTTCGACGTCCGCGGCGGCTTGTTTGTCCGCCAGATGCACCACTGGGCCGCGCTGATGTTCATGATGGCGATGTTCGCCCACATGATGCGTGTGTTCTTCACCGGCGCGTTCCGTCGCCCGCGTGAGGCCAACTGGCTCATTGGCGTCACCCTGGTGCTGCTGGGCATGATCGAGGGCTTCATGGGCTACTCCCTGCCGGACGACCTGCTCTCCGGTGTTGGCCTGCGAATTATGTCCGCCATCATTCTGGGTCTGCCGATCATCGGCACCTGGATGCACTGGGCAATCTTCGGCGGCGACTTCCCGTCTGACCTGATGCTGGACCGCTTCTACATCCTCCACGTGCTGATCCTGCCGGGCATCATCCTCGCCCTGGTTGCGGCTCACCTCGCACTGGTTTGGTTCCAGAAGCACACCCAGTTCCCGGGCCCGGGCCGCACCGAGAACAACGTCGTCGGCGTGCGCATCATGCCGGTGTTCGCCACCGAGGCAATCGGCTACATGATGGTCGTGTTCGCCGTACTTGCCGCCATGGCTGGTCTCACCTCCATCAACGCGATTTGGAACCTTGGCCCGTACAACCCGTCCCAGGTGTCCGCCGGTTCCCAGCCGGATATCTACATGCTGTGGACCGACGGTGCTGCTCGTGTCATGCCGGCATGGGAGCTCTACCTGGGCAACTACACCATCCCGGGTGCGTTCTGGGTGGCCCTGCTCTGTGGCCTGATGGTCGTTCTCCTGATCACCTACCCGTTCATCGAGCAGAAGGTCACCGGCGACACCGCCCACCACAACCTGCTGCAGCGTCCGCGCGACGTTCCTGTGCGCACCGGTGTCGGTGTTATGGGTCTGACCTTCTTCCTGCTGCTGACCATCTCCGGTGGTAACGACCACGTGGCGCACTTCTTCCAGATCTCGCTGAACGCGATGACCTGGGTTGGCCGTATCGGTCTGATCGTGCTGCCGCCGCTGGCATTCTTCATTACCTACCGCCTGTGCATCGGCCTGCAGCGTTCCGACCGTGAGGTCCTGGAGCATGGCATCGAGACCGGCGTGATCAAGCGCCTGCCCAACGGTGCGTTCGTGGAAATCCACCAGCCGCTCGGCCCGGTGGACGAGCACGGCCACCCGGTGCCGCTGGAGTACGCAGGTGCACGCGTGCCGAAGCAGATGAACCAGCTCGGCTTCGCGGACTCCGACACCATCGGCAAGTTCTCCCCGGCAGAAATCGGTGTCACCGAGCGTGTGCGCGATGCAGAGGAGCAGAAGCACCACGAGGCCGTCGAGACGCTGCGTGCCCTTGAGGCCGCCAAGGACCGCTCCGACCGCGACGCAACCCACGAGAACGCGGAGTAGTCACGGAGTAAAGACAGCGCTCTAGCGGTCGCGAAAAGGCCCTCTTCCCGGCAACGGGAAGAGGGCCTTTTTCTTGGTTACAATCCCGTAAACTCCGCCATGTGACAAAGACCACAGAGATTCTCAGGTTGTGCTTGAGTACAAAGCGGGTGAGGTCGCTATGGGTGCACTATGGGTTCGAAAAGCCGCAGCATAGAAGGGGTAAATGCGGGATCGTCGGGTGTCTGAGTGGAAGTTAAATGCCGACGCGGCGAAACCGTGAAAAGGGCAATTTTGGTTGATAACGGAACTGTAACGGCGTGGCGGGTGGACACCGTTGTTGCCGTTTCGTAACCTGTTCGAGACATTGCGACAACAGCCGTTGGCAGCATGTACCGAAAACAACATATGAGCCGTAACCCGAAGCGGCGGACCGCACCCCGCGGAACGCGCGCCATGGGGACCGGGGAACCACCGCGGAGCGAAGTGCTCCCGAGGGGCGCAGGGCCATTTCTCAGCACCCCGCCCGACAGCTAACCCGGTTGGCGAAGAGAAGATATGGAGAGAATTATCGTGGCAAAGCACCGTCGCCAGGACAACACCGCAGCACGCGCAGCAGCGGCTACCGTAGCCGTCGCAGCGGGCGCCGCACTGGTCGCGCCGGCCGCCGCCTCCGCAGCAGAGGTTCGTGTTCCCAACACTCCGGTTTCCGTTCAGGTCCCGGGCATCGAGAACGTGCCGGGTGTGGCTTCCATTCCGGGCATTGACGCTTGGATCCCGTCGCTCGCAGGTGCCCCGGCAAACGGCAACGTCCAGAACGCTATCGCTTCCGTGAAGGCTTTGCCGGGCGTGGCTAACGTCCCGGGCTTCAGCCAGTTCCTCGCTAACGTTGAGCAGCAGGTCCGTCCGGCGGCCCCGGCTCCGGTCCAGCAGACCTACTCCGCACCGGTTGCCGCTCCGGCACCGGCGCCGGAGCCGTCCATCGGTGAGCGCATCGTTTCCATTGCGCAGTCCAAGATCGGCTCCCCGTACGTCTACGGCGCAGCAGGCCCGAATGCCTTCGACTGCTCCGGCTTCACCTCCTGGGTTTACGCGCAGGCTGGCAAGTCCATCCCGCGTACCTCCCAGGCTCAGGCTTCCGCCGGCCAGCAGGTCGCACTGAGCGATATCCAGCCGGGCGACATTGTCGCCTACTACGGTGGTGCCTCCCACGTCGCCATCTACGCCGGCAACGGCCAGATCATCGACGCGCTGAACTCCGGTATCCCGGTGGGCTACCGTGATCTGCACATGATGCCGATCCACTCTGTGGTTCGCTTCTAGTAGCCGGAGAATGTGCCCCGTCCCGCTTTGCGGGGGCGGGGCATTTTTTCTCTCTTACCTCAGTATTCACTCAAATCACACGTTGAGCATTTTGCTTTGCGACGGCGCCCGGAGCAGCTATAGTTTGTTCGTTCGCGCCGAAATCTGAAGAGGTGTCCATAGTGGGTAAACACTCGCTCCGCTCCAACCGCTCCCGCGCCGCCGTTGCGGCTACCGTCGCAGGAAGCGTCATCGCCACCACGGTGCTTCCCGCCGCCCCGGCGCTGGCGGACGACGTAGATACCTTGATCGAGGAGATGGAATCCGTTTCCCACGACGCCACGGCGAAGGCCGAGGAGATCAAGGAGCTGGAAGACGAGATCGCCGAGTCCGAGGCGAAGCTTCGCTCGGCGAACGCCCGCGCGGCCGAGGCGAAGTCCCAGCTGGAGTCGCTCCGCGGGGTTTCCGACGCGCAGCGCAAGAACGTCGGCGACATCGCGCATACCCGCTACCGTATCCCTCAGTCGGATGCGATTTTGACCACGCTGGATTCCGGCAATCCGCAGGAGGCGATCGACCGGTCGGCGTACCTGGCTGCGCTCGGACGCAATTCACAGCGCGCGCTTTCGGAACTTGAGGACGCGAACCGCGCCGCCGGCGAGCGCGCGAGCGTAGCCAGCATCGCGGTGGCGGAAGCGCAGCACGCGCGCAACGAGCTGGACGGCAAGCGCAAGAAGCTGGAGGAGGAGCGTGAGGAGCTGGATCTGCGCGTCGCCGACATTGAGCGCCGCGTGGACAGCCTGAGCGAGGCTGACCGCCAGCGCTGGATGAACAAGGACAACCCGGTGGACTCGGCGTTCCTGCCTGGCGCGGACTCCGGAATCGTCGCAGCGGCCATGGCGCAGCTGGGCAAGCCGTACGGATGGGGCTCAGCTGGCCCGGACGCGTTCGACTGCTCGGGTCTGATGGTGTGGGCCTACGCCCAGAACGGTATCGGTATCCCGCGCACTTCGCAGGCGCAGCTCGCGGGCGGCACCCCGGTGTCGATGGATGCCCTGCAGCCGGGCGACATCATCGGCTACTACCCGGGTGTGACGCACGTGGGCATGTACATCGGCGACGGCATGGTGGTCCACTCCTCGGACTACGGCATCCCGATCCAGGTGGTGCCGCTGAACTCCATGCCGGTCCAGGGGGCCGTGCGTTATTAAGACGCTGCTGGTCACCAACGACTTCCCGCCCACCGTGGGCGGGATTCAGTCGTATTTGCGGGACTTCGCCGCTGAACTTGCACGCCGCGTAGGCCCGGACAACCTCGTGGTGTTCGCCTCCACCCAAGACGCAGTCGCCGCGCGAGAGTGGGACGCCTCCGTGCCCTACATGGTGGTGCGCTGGCCGCGCCGCGTCATGCTGCCCACCCCGGCGACGGCCCGCGAGATGCAGCGTCTGATACGCGCCCACGGGATCGGCACGGTGTGGTTCGGGGCCGCTGCACCGTTGGCATTGATGGGCGCGGCCGCGAAGCGGGCCGGCGCGACCACCGTCATCGCCACCACCCACGGCCACGAGGTCGGCTGGGGCATGCTGCCCGTCGCCCGCCGGGCCCTAGCCGCCATCGGCCGCAGCGCAGACACGGTCACCTACATCTCGGACTACACCCGGCAGCGTCTGAAAGCATTCGGCACCCACCCCCGGTTCGTGGCGCTGCCGTCCGGCGTGGACACGGAGTTCTTCCGTCCCGCCACAGCATCCCAGCGGGCCGCCACCCGCGAGGACCTCGGCGTCGACGGCGCGCCGCTGGTGGTCTGCTCCTCGCGGCTGGTGGCCAGGAAGGGGCAAGATGTGCTGATTCGGGGTTGGCCGGAGGTTCGTCGACAAGCACAAGGCGCCCGGTTGGTCATCGTGGGCTCCGGCCCGTACGAACGGAAGCTGCGGGCGATGGCGGGCGAGGGCGTCGTATTCACGGGCGCGGTGCCGGGGGAGCGGCTGCGTGACATCGTGGCGGCCGCGGACGTGTTCGCCATGCCTGCGCGCACGCGCCTCGGCGGGTTGGACGTCGAGGGCCTGGGCATCGTCTATCTGGAGGCGCAGGCCTGCGGCGTGCCCGTCGTCGCGGGCAACTCCGGCGGCGCGCCCGAGACCGTCACCGCGGAGACGGGGGTGGTGGTCGATGGGCGGGACACCGATGCCGTCGCCCAGGCAATTGCGCAGTTGCTTCTCGACGACCAAAGGCGCACCCGCATGGGCCGCGCCGGACGCACGCATGTGACCGAGCACTTCTCCTGGGACGTGCTCGGGGCGCGGCTGGCTGCGCTATGCGGCGCTGGCAAGCGGCGGGACTAGACTGCCATTCCATGGTTGCTCACTCACCGATGACCGTCGGATTCGACATCGGCGGCACAAACGCACGCGCCGCCGTGGTGGACGCTGACGGTGTGATCGTCGATTCGCTCGGCACCGACACCCCGCACGACGCTGAGGGACTCACCCGCACGATCGTCGAGATGGTTGGCGAGCTGCGCGCCAAGCACGACATCGGGGCAGTCGGCGTGGCCGTGGCAGGCTTTTTGGACCCGGACTGCGAAATCGTCCGCTTCGCGCCGCACCTGGCCTGGCGCGACGACCAGCCCGTGCGCCGCGACCTCGAGCAGGCGCTGGGCCTGCCGGTGCGCCTCGAGCACGACGCGAACTCCGCCGCCTGGGGCGAATACCGCTACGGTGCCGGCCGAGACCTGGACACCTGGGTGTTCTTCGCCGTGGGCACAGGCATCGGCGCGACGCTGATGCACCACGGCGAGATTTACCGCGGCGCATTCGGCACCGCGCCCGAAATCGGCCACATCACCGTGGTCCCCGGCGGTCGCGTGTGCTCCTGCGGCAAACAGGGGTGCTTGGAGCGCTACGCCTCCGGCACGTCGCTTGTGGACTGCGCGATTGAAATCGCCACCAAAGGCAGCTTCCGCGATTCGTCGGTGTACCGGGCGGTCGTCGAGAAGCGGGCGAGCGGGCACGACATCATGGCCGCAGCCCGTGCCGGCGACCAGCTGGGACTGGCTGCCCTGGACAGCTTCTCCACCTGGCTCGGCCGCGGGTTGGCAATCGTCGCCGATGTGCTGGATCCCGCGCAGGTCGTCCTCGGCGGCGGCGTGAGCGAAGACGCCGACCTCTACCTGGACGACGCGCGCACCTCCATGGAGGCCAACATCGTCGGCGCCGGATATCGTCCGCAGCCGGAGATCCTCTGCGCTGAGCTGGGGTCCCGGGCGGGTATGATCGGGGTCGCTGATCTGGCCCGTGAACTGCTGTAGAAGGCGAGCGACGATGAACAACAAGTGGTATTCCCTGTTCAAGGTTATTCTCGGGCCGCCGCTGCTTGTGTGGAACAGACCCACCATCGAAGGCGCGGACAACATCCCCGACGACGGCGCCGCCATTTTGGTGTCCAACCACCAGGCCGTGCTGGATTCGTTCTACCTGCCGCTGATGGTGCGGCGCCAGATCACCTTCCCCGCGAAGAAGGAGTACTTCACGGGGAAGGGGCTCTCCGGGCGCATCCAGAAATTTTTCTTCTCATCGGTGGGCCAGATCCCCGTGGACCGCGGGGCGAAGGGCGCCGGCGACGCGCTGCAGACCGCGGCGGAAAGAGTGCTGGGTAAAGGCGACCTGTTCGGCATCTACCCGGAGGGCACCCGATCCCCGGACGGGCGCGTGTACAAGGGCCGCACCGGCATGGCGCGTGTGGCAATGGCCACCGGCGCACCTGTCGTGCTCATCGGCATGATCGGCTCCGGTGAGGCGAATCCGATTGGCACGAAAATCCCGCGACCGGTGAAGGTGCGCATCAGGGTCTCCGAACAGATCCACCCCCATGCGTGGGCCGCCGAGCACGGCTTCGACCCCGACTCGCGCGAGGTCATGCGCTCGTTTACGGACTACTGCATGCGCCGCCTGGCGGACATGGTGGGGGAGGACTACGTGGATGTCTACGCCTCGGACGTGAAGAAGTCCCTGGCGGAGACGGGGGAATACCCGGAGGAGGCACGCCCGTGAACAAACCCCTGATTATCCGTTTTGCTCTGGTCGCCGTCGTGGTGGCGATCTACCTGGTCGCTTCTGAGGCCGGCTGGTATCCCAAGTTGGCCGGGCCGCTCGCAGTACTGGCGGTGGCTGCTGTGATGTTCTGGCCCCGCCGCGGCGGGCCGAAGGGGCCGTCGAGACGCGAGCTTCTCGACGACATCCGGTCGGAGTCGCGCAAGTAGATGCGGTATTTCTACGACACTGAATTTATAGAGGACGGCTCTACCATCGAGCTAGTCTCCATCGGCATTGTCGCCGAGGACGGGCGCGAATTCTATGCCGTGAGCACGGAGTTCGACGCTTCCAACGCCAACGAATGGGTGCGCGAGAACGTGCTGAGCAAGCTGCCGCGCGCCTCGCACCCGGCGTGGAAGCCGCTGCAGAAGATCCGCGACGAGGCCCACGCGTTTCTCACCGCCGGCCGCGGCAAGCCGGAGCTGTGGGCGTGGGTCGGCGCCTACGACCACGTGGTGTTCGCCCAACTCTGGGGTGACATGGCCGGCCTGCCCAAGGACTTGCCGCGTTACACCCGCGAGCTGAAGCAGTACTGGCAGATGGCGGGGCGTCCGCGCCTGCCCAAGGTCCCGGACGGCAACCACGATGCACTCGTGGACGCGCGCCACAACCTGCGCAAATTCCGGGTGTGCATGGAGGCATTGCCTATCGACGCCTCCGGCACTGTGTCCAAATAGTGAGATTCAATCTTCGCATTTTGGGAAATTGCAGGTGAAGGTGGTTGTAGCCTGGGGTGAATCGTGCTACAACTGAATGGGTGAGTTGGACAATCGACATCCCCAAAGACGTACTGCCGGACCTGCCCCCGCTGCCGGGCGACCTGAACGAGCAGTTCCAGGACGCAATCTCCCGCGACGCGAAGCAGCAACCTTCCTGGGACCCCGCCCAGGCGCAGTATGTGCGCAAGATCCTGGAGTCCGTGCCGCCGGTCGTGCTCGCCCCCGAAGTGGAGGAGCTGAAGACCCAGCTGGCCGACGTCGCCAACGGCAAGGCGTTCATGCTGCAGGGCGGCGACTGCGCCGAGACCTTCGAGTCCAACACCGAGCCCCACATCCGCGCCAACGTCCGCACCCTGCTGCAGATGGCCGCGGTGCTGACCTACGGTGCCTCCATGCCCGTGGTGAAGCTGGCCCGCATCGCCGGCCAGTATGCCAAGCCACGTTCCTCCGACCTGGACGCCAACGGCCTGCCCAACTATCGCGGCGACATCGTCAACGGCGTCGAGCCCACCGAAGATTCGCGCCGCCACGATCCCGCGCGCATGGTCCGCGCCTACGCGAACTCGTCTGCAGCCATGAACCTGGTCCGTGCCCTGACGGCTTCAGGCACCGCGGACCTGCACAACATCAACGACTGGAACCGCGAGTTCGTGACCAACTCCCCGGCAGGTGCGCGCTACGAAGCTTTGGGCCGCGAGATCTCCCGGTCCCTGGCTTTCATGGACGCCTGCGGCGTGCGCGACGACAACCTGCGCACCTCCAACGTCTACGCCTCCCACGAGGCGCTGCTGGTGGACTACGAGCGCGCCATGCTGCGCCTGGCCACCGACTCCAACGGCGACACCAGACTCTACGACCTGTCCGCCCACCAGCTCTGGATCGGCGAGCGCACCCGCGGCATCGACGACTTCCACGTCAACTTCGCCGCCCTGATCTCCAACCCGATCGGCATCAAGCTAGGTCCGACCACCACCCCGGAAGAGGCCGTCGCCTACGGCGACAAGCTGGACCCGGACCGCGTGCCTGGACGCCTGACTATGGTCATCCGCATGGGTCAGGACAAGGTCCGCGAGGCCCTGCCGGGCATTGTCAAGGCCGTCGAGGCATCCGGCCACAAGGTGGTCTGGCAGTCCGACCCGATGCACGGCAACACCTTCACCTCCTCGAACGGCTACAAGACCCGCCACTTCGACAAGATCCTCGACGAGGTCCAGGGCTTCTTCGAGGTCCACCGCGAGCTGGGCACCCACCCGGGCGGTATCCACATCGAGCTCACCGGCGAGAACGTCACCGAGTGCCTCGGCGGGGCCCAGGACATCACCGACGTCGACCTGCCCGGCCGCTACGAGTCCGCCTGCGACCCCCGCCTCAACACCGAGCAGGCCCTCGAGCTGTCCTTCCTTGTCGCCGAGATGCTTCGCTACTAGTTTTCGGCAGGGCTCGCCTGTGTACTCCACCGGTCTTCGGGGCCTCCGGGGCCGACAGGTTTTGTAAAAATCGACAGCGCTCCAGCATTTCCCCAGGTGGGAAAATTGGGAACCGGGGCGTTTTGCCGATTCGTACAAAAGACTCCGATTGCGGACTCCGCATTGCGGACAACTCGGCCAGCACCAATGATTGGTCGCCACCCACTATGCAGCTGCATAGTGGAAGTCGGCCGGCTAGGGTTGGGGGACGATGACCTCCGGGATTTCTCCGTACATGCCGGAGCCGAACCACCAAGCCCCCAGCGCCACGGCGACGATCACGATGATGACGAAGACGGTGTACAGGGCCACGCCGAACGGAGAACGGTTCGACACGGGTTTAACGGTGGGAAGTCGGGAAGCGGGCTCGCGCGCTGAAGGGGCATCCGGGGCGTCGGGGGAAAGCGGCCCCGGAACAGGCCTCGGCGCAGGCGCAGGTGCCGGGCCAGCGGCCGGGACTGGCGTAGGAACGGGCGCCGGACCTGCCGCGGGCCACTGGCCACGGGTCGGGCCGGGCGCAGGCTGGGCGGGGGAGGGGGAGACGCGGGTGGGCGCGTCGTCGCCGGGGAAAAGCCGCTGGTGGGCGGCACTCCTGGCACCAGCACCGCCAGCACCGTCCGCGCCACCAGCACCAGCACCGCCGCCAACACCCGCGGCCAGCCCAAAATTGGTCGGGTGTTCAGCGGCGCGGTGTGCAGCGGAGTTGCGCGGGGCGGGCACGGTGTAGGTGGGCAGCGCCAGCTCGCTGGCCACGTCGTCCAAGGCCTCCAAAAAATCGGCGGCGTCGTGGAACCGGTCTTCGGCGTTGCGGGCGGTGGCGGTGGCGACGAGTTCGTCGAAAAGCTTGGGCACTCCGGCGATCAGCGAAGACGGCGCGGGCACGTCGGAGCGCAGCCGGGCGTAGGCGTGGGCCAAGGGGGTGTCGCCGCTGAAGGGGGTGCGGCCGGTGAGTAGCTCGAAGAGCACGATGCCGGCGGAGTAGACGTCGGAAGCCGCGGTCAGTGCGCCGCCGTCGACCTGTTCGGGCGAGAGGTAGGCGACGGTGCCGACGATTTGGTCGGTGGATTGGGTGGTTTCGGCCGCGGCGCGCACGAGCCCGAAGTCGGAGAGTTTGACGCGGCTGGAAGTGTCGATGAGTACGTTGTCGGGTTTGATGTCGCGGTGCACCATGCCTTTCGCGTGCGCGACACTCAACCCGGTGAGCATGCCGCGCATCACGGCAGCGGCGGCGTGTGGGGGCATGGGGCCGCGTTCGGCGAGCAGTTCGCGCAGGGTGCCGCCGGTGATGAGTTCCATGATCAAAAACACTTCGCCGCCGGACGCGGAGAAGTCGTACACGTTGACCAAGTTTGGGTGGCTGAGCTGGGCCATTGCGCGGGCTTCGCGGCGGAAGCGTTCGCGGAACACTTCGTCGTGCACGTATTGCTCGTGCATGACTTTTGCGGCCACTTCACGTCCGAGGCGTGCGTCGACGCAGCGGTAGACGGTGGCCATGCCGCCGCGCGCGATTGGGCGGTCGACAACGTAACGCCCGTCCAGTGTCGTGCCTGCCCGCAAGGTTGCCATGTGCACCAGAGTAGAATCGCGGACCGTGAGCGCACAAACGAATCTTGAGCAATTGCTTATCGACGAAACCCTGCTGCCGTTTCCGGATGTCGCCGAGAAGCTGGGCGTGCCGGTGACCAAGGTGCACGACTACGTCGGCGCGAAGAAGCTGGTGCACTACGTCAAGGACGGAAAGAAGGTTGTGCCTGCCAGCCTGCTCGGCGAGGACGGCTTGAGCAAGTTCGTCTCCGGCGCGATCACGGTGCTTTCCGACGGCGGCTACGACGCGGACGAGATCTTGGCGTTCCTGTTTACGTCGGATGAGTCGCTGCCGGGGCGTCCTGTGGACGCGCTGCACGGCCAAAAAGCTCGCGAAGTGATCCGCCGCGCGCAGGCGATGGCGTTTTAGCCGGGTCCCGGAACAGCCACTCCACCGCAACGACGGCGGCGATCGCCGCGAGTGCGAGGAACCACGCGTCGTAGAGGCGGTGATTGCCGCTGCCCTGGAATGCGAGGGCGACGATTATCGACGCCCCAACGGTCACCCGCACTACCCAGGCCGGCGGGCGGAATGTGCCTGCCAGCGAGATGACGGAGGCGTAGTACCAGGGCAGGGTCACCGCGTTGGCGGCAAATGCCACCGTGTAGGCGGCGGTGGTGCCGGCGACGGAGCGCCGCTCGTAGGCCTCGCCACGGCGGGGGCGGAAGATCCACCACACCGCCGCCAGGCCGACCAGCATGAGCACGGAGAAGACGGTGCGGGTCCAGGAAAGGGCGGTGTTGTAGCGGAACGTGTCGTCGAAAAGCTGGAGTACCGGCGTGATGAGCTCGGCGGCGAGGGTGGGGCCGGCGAGCGGGTTGATCACCTTCGAGTTGCCGGTGATTTCCTCGAGCCACCCCCACGTGGTGCCGGATGCCCAGGTGACCAGCTGGATCACTGCGATGTTGACGGCGAGCGCCCACGCCCCGCAGACAACCAGCATGCCGGCGGCACCGAGGGTGGTCCTGCTGCGCCGCTTAACCATCAGCCACACCACGAACGGCAGTGCCACCGCCGCTGTGGCTTTCAGCGACACCGCCAGAGCGATCAGCCCGATGCCCGGGGTGCACCAGCGGCTGCGCAGGCACCACAACAGGCCCACACTGACCAGACCAACCATGACGGCCTCGTTGTGCATGCCGCCGATGAGGTGCAGCAGCATCACCGGGTTGGCTGCCCCCAACCACAGAGCAAGGACGGGGTCGCCGCCGATCTGCTTCGCAATCCGCGGCAGTGCCCACACAATCAGCGCGAACCCTGCCAGGGAAATCAGCCGGTAGACCACCAGGCCTAAAGTGACGTTCTCGCCGACCAGCGACGTCACCGCCTTGCCCACCCCGAGGTGCAATGGGCCGTACGGCGTGGTGGTGTTGCGCCAGTCGTGGGAGACCTCCCACAGGTACGGCCCCGGGTTTATGGCGGCGCCTTCGGAGTAGGGGTCGAAGCCGTCGCGAAGCATCGCGCCTTGCATGAGGTAGGAGTACACGTCGCGCGACAGGATCGGCGCGGACAGCGCGATAACGCCTGCCCACCAGCACACGCTGCGGCGCACCTGGGCTAGACCGGGCCTGGCTTTCCACAGCAGTACCCACGCCACCACCAGGCCGATGATGCCGGCGGTGAGCAGCATGTCCATCAGCGCCCGGCCATGACCGTAGGAGAGGTGCTCCAGGCCTACTGCGCGCAGCAGGCCGCCGCGGTAGCGGGTCGCGCCTGCGCCGAACGAGCCCACGGCAATCAGCGCGCAGGCGGCGACACCCAGACTCTGCGGGCGCATCACATCCGCCGGTCGGTGGCCTTGTGCGCGAGCACGGTGAGCGCTTCCACGGCTGCGTCGTCGATGCCGGCGCCGTCCAAGAAGCCGAGGCCGGAGGCGGTGAGTTCTTCGATGCGCGCCTCCACCGCGTCTTTGGCGCCGCTGGAGCGGATGAGCCCTGCTAATCGACGCAGCTCCGCCTCATCCTCCGTCGTACCAATCCCGTCGCGAAGCTCTTGCGCCGCCGCCGGGTCCGTCTGGTCCAGCAGCTCAAGGGCCGTGGCGAACAGTTCCGTGCGCTTGCCCTCGCGGATGTCGTCGCCGGCCGGCTTGCCGGTCACGGCAGGGTCGCCGAATACGCCAAGCAGGTCGTCGCGAAGCTGGAATGCGATGCCGATGTCGCGGCCGTAACCACGGAACGCGTCGATGAGCGACTCGCTCGCGCCCGCAAGCGCGGCACCCAAGTGCAGGGGGCGCTCGATGGTGTACGCCGCGGTCTTGAACCGGTTGACGCGGTTGGCCATCTCCACCGACTCGCTGCCCAGGCTCTCGAGCATGATGTCCAGCAGCTGGCCGCCAATGACCTCGGTGCGCATGCCCACCCACGGCTCCGCGGCGCGAGCGAGAGCGTCCTGGGAGACACCGGAGTAGCGCCACATGTCCTCAGCCCAGGCGAGTGCGAGGTCGCCGAGCAGAATCGCGGCGTTGGTGCCGTATTCCTCCGCGGAGCCGAGCAGGCTCTGGCTGCGGTGCTCAGCCTCGATCGCGCGGTGCACTGTGGGGTTGCCGCGCCGGGTGTCTGAGGCGTCGATGATGTCGTCGTGCACCAGCGCGCAGGCCTGGATCAGCTCCAGGGCGCTCACAGCGCGGAGCACGGCCTCGGGGTCTTCCGTACTTTGCAGGCCGCCCGCGCCGACGAAGCCTGCCCAGCCGTACGTGGGGCGCACGCGCTTGCCGCCGCCGAGGACGAAGCGCCGCAGGTGGCTCACCGCCTGTGCGACAGGCTCGCCAATGGCCTCGACAGCTTTCGCACGCTCGTTGAAAAACGATTCAAGATGCTGCTCCACCTGTGCCGGTACGTCGTTGAGCCCAAGATCTGTCACGCCTACGCTCCTTGTGCCTGAAGTTGATGATCTCCCCGCAACCCTACCCAGTGCAGTTTTGTAGATCGAGGGCGAGGATGGCGAAGGGGCGTTTATCCCCCTCGTAGAGAAAATTACGCGCCACGTCCGTGAATCCGAACTTGCGGTACAGCCCGAACGCGTTGTTCGCCTCGTCTGCAACTTCCGGTGTGGATAGCAGCGCCCAGCGCGTCGGGGCTTCCCTCAGTAGCTCCGTGAGCAGGCGGGAGCCCAGGCCTTTGCCCTGCAGCGCGGGGGAGACGTGCACTTCCGCGACCTCGAAGTAGCTGCGCAGCATCTCCCGGTCTTGGTCCGTGATCCCGCCGTTTGCGTCCATCGCGCGCACGAGCTGACGGTCCCACCAGCGATCGCGGGTGCCGATGAAGCCGTAGGCGATGCCGACGACTTGGCCGCTATCGATCGCCGCGACCGCGGTGAAGCCGGGGGAGCGCACCTCGCCTTTCCACACCTGGATGCGTTGGCGGCGCATGGTCTGCGGGTAGCCCATGGCCTCTATATAGATGTCTACGAGCGTTGGGGCGAGCATCAGGAACTCGGCGGCCGTCAGGCGCTGAATGGTTGCAGTCACCCCTCTATGGAATCACTTGCGGGCGCTGTGTGTGGCAGGAACCCACACTTCTGGTCGAACAAGTGTTCCCATGTATGTCGGGTGGTGTCGAACGCGTGTTTTAGGGTGAGTCCATCACTTGTACAAAAGCAATGTTTATGCAGGAGGAAGCCATGGCGGGAAGCGTAGTTTCGGCAACAACCGGCGCGGTGTACGGACGGGGTGCGCGCATGAGTAAGGCCGACCAATTCTTGTCCGCGGCCGAGGAGCTGATTGGGCTGGCGCATGATGATTTCGAAGCTGGCCGGCACGACGTGGCAATGGAAAACGCCTATCGTGCGGCGCTTCGGATTGCCGGGGCGCGCAACGCGGCCTCGCCGATCGTGCGCAAGCGCAAGCGTCTACCTACGAGCGCGTGGGACAAGCTCGCGCTCACGGGTGATGACGGGGCGCATTGGGCCGCCGTGTTCAAGCGCTATTCGACGCAGCGCGGCAGGGTGGCGTCCGGGATTGAAATGGACCCGGGTGCGGCTGTGGTGCACCGGCTGCTCTCGGATGCGGAGGAGTTTTATCTGTCCACCAGGGCTGGGGAGGCTCCGATGGCTGCATAGTGTGAGGAAAGTGGGGCACGGGAACAATCTGCGTACCATGGCCGTTATACGGATAACGTCAGTCCGCCATCGGTATCGGGAGAGTGAGCAGTGTCTCTATCTGAGCAGGAAATGCGGGCGTTGCGCGAAATTGAGCAGTCTCTCTTCGCGGACGACCCGAAGTTTGGCAGCAGTGTCGTGACTGAATCTGGCTTCGGTTCCGCGCCAAAGACCGGTCAATTGACCATGCGCAGCGTCGCCCTGATCGTCTTGGGTCTGGTGCTCCTGCTTGGTGGTGTGGCGCTGGCGAGCCTGAGTATCTGGACGATTGTGCTGAGCGTCATCGGCTTCGCTGTCATGCTCTTTGGCGGCATCATGGCGCTGCGCACCCCGTCGAACCAAGTGTCTCCGTCTGCGCGCTCGTCCCGGCAGGCGAAGCCGCGCACGCAGCGCAGCGCCAGCATGGAGGAGAGCTTCCGTCGTCGTTTCGAAGACCGTCAGTAGTACTTAGCGGTATTTGCGGCAGCGCCTTCCCGTCGTGTCGGGGAGGCGCTTTTTCGTGCCCACCCCAAATCCCCCACTTCTCCCCACTAGCGCCCAAAGGGGGCTGAAACATGGGCAGTGCCGCCCCCTCGGGGCGTGAATCGTGGGGGTGCAGATATCGAGTGTGGCGCGTGTGGGGCATGTTCTGAGTTTTCGCGGGTAAACTCCCCACGGCAAAAATGGCACTCTGAAATGCGCAAACACGACACACTGGAACTAAAAACTGCTGAGGTGTGGCGTTTGTGGGGGAAAGTGGGTTAAAGTGGGGCTCAGCGGAGTGACGTGGCGCGCATCTTGACTACGTGCGCGGTACGGAACGAAGCCGAGAAAATTTCACAGCCAACGTCAGAAAGTGAAGGAAGGTAGGTCGCCGGATGTTTCTGGGAACCTACACTCCCAAGCTCGACGACAAAGGTCGCCTGACGCTCCCCGCGAAGTTCCGTGAGGATCTTGCAGACGGGTTGATGGTGACCAAGGGGCAGGACCACTCGCTTGCGGTATATCCGCGCGACGAGTTTGCCGCCCGCGCCCGCAAGGCCGCAGCGGCATCCCGCACAAACCCCAAGGCGCGTGCTTTTATCCGCAACCTGGCTGCCAGTGCGGATGAGCAAACGCTCGACGGGTCTGGGCGAATCACCCTGTCCCCGGCGCACCGGGAGTACGCAAGCCTTTCCAAGGAGTGCGTGGTCATCGGTTCGGTGGATTTTCTCGAGATCTGGGACCTCGAGTCCTGGAATAAGTATCAAGAAGAGACTGAAGCCGCGTTCTCTGCGGCGGATGACGACGACATTCTCTCCGGTCTGCTGTAGGGCTGACTACCCCGCAGGAGGCATCGACTACGGAGAGCGTGTACGGACTCTGTCCGGGGCGTGAAGCGTTCTGGTGTACTTCCCCGACATCAGAACAGCCGCCCCGGGCAGGGCTCTATGCGCTCCCCGCGCCGACAAAGAAGCTGACAACCACCGCACGAGCTAGGGACACTGAAGAGACACGGAGGGCACGCCATGGCGAACTTCACGCTCGCTGACGACCCGCACGGTCACGTCCCCGTCATGCGCGACCGCATGGCTGAACTGCTCGCGCCCAGCGTTGAGGCATTCGGAGCAAAAGCGGTGCTTATCGACGGCACGCTCGGCGCCGGCGGACACACAGAGCACTTCCTCAACGTTTTCCCTCACGCCCGCGTGATTGGTGTGGACAGGGACCCGAACGCGCTGCGTCAGGCGTCGGAACGCTTGGCGTCCTTCGGCGACCGCTTCGTGGCAGTGCAGTGCCGTTTCGACCACGTGGATGAGGCGGTTGCGAACAACGAGGGCGACATATTCGACGCAGCCCGCGAACACGGCATCGCGGGCGCCCTGTTCGACCTAGGTGTGTCGTCGATGCAGCTGGACCAGCAGGAACGAGGCTTCTCCTACCGTGGTGACGCCCCGCTGGACATGCGCATGGACCAGACAGAAGGCATCACCGCGGCCGAGGTGCTCAACACCTACAGCCACGGCGACTTGGCCCGCATTCTGAAGACGTACGGCGACGAGCGCTTCGCCGGAAAGATCGCCTCCGCCGTGATCGCGGAGCGCGAGCGCGAGCCCTTCGGCCGTGCCGCGCGCCTGGTGGAGTTGCTTTACGCCACCATCCCGGCCGCAACCCGACGCACTGGCGGACACCCCGCGAAACGCACGTTCCAGGCGCTGCGCATCGAAGTCAACCGTGAGCTCGAGGCGGTGGAAAACGTCGTGCCCGTGATCACCGACCTGCTCGGCGAGGGCGGGCGCGCAGTGTTCATGAGCTACCAGTCCCTGGAAGACAAGATCGTCAAAGCCGCGTTCAACGAGCTCACCACCTCCAAGACCCCGGTTGGCCTGCCGATGGACCTGCCGGGCACCGAGCCGGAGTTCCGCACCGTCACCCGCGGGGCGGAGAAGGCTCCGGCGGAGGAGATCGAACGCAACCCGCGCGCCGCGCCCGTGAGGGTGCGTTGCATTGAAAAACTCAGCCCACCCCAGCCCACCCCCTAAGCCCGACAAGGACGGACACCATGGCCGCACGAGCAACGCGATCGGCGACGCTGACCCGCAACCAGAGCCGCACACCTGGCCGCACTCAGGGCCACACTCAGGGCCGCACTCAGCACTCGGCCAGCCGCGTACGCACCATGCCCGGCGTAAAGCCGCACGTGGAGCACCCGAAGTCCCGCGGCCGGCTGGGATCCAACCAGGTGGTGTCCGTCCGTGGACGCCGGGTGGCCACCACGAAGGTGCGCTCGAAGTTCTCTTCGCTGTCCCAGATCGCTTTGCCGTTGCTGGTGGTGGGAATCGCGGTGGCCATGATCTTGTCCGGCATCGCCACCACACAAACCTTTGCGATTCAGAAGCTGCAGGCCAAGGAGCAGGAGCTGGCGAACGAGGTCGAGTCGCTCAACCGCGACCTGGAGGACCGTCGTTCCTCGGCGGCGCTCGCGCAGCGGGCAGACTCCATGGGCATGGTGCTCGCCGGCGAGCCGGGCGTGGTTGCCGTGAACGACGAGGGCCACGCGGAGGAGCAGCGCCCGTACAACCCGGAGTCGGCCTCCAAGCTGGTCGATGTCAACGGCGAGGGCAGGCCCGCCTCCCGCGCGTCCTCGGACGATCGTGCGACGAAGGAGCTGGAGGATGCCCTGACGCAGCGCCCCGGCCGCGCCGCGAACGCACCCCGTATTGACAACTTGGCGCCCTACCAGGCCAACGTTGCGGCCCAGCCGTAACGGCAGGCGTGGCGCACCTAGGTATCTGCCCGGGGGCGGGGCATGATGGTTGTCGACATAACGGCGGGTACCAGCCAGTGGATATGGGAGGTGAGCAGTGCCACGCTCTAATGCGAACTCGCAGGTAGCGCGGGAGAATCCGAAGCCTGCGCCGACTTCTCAGAAGCACATCACGGGCAAGCGTGTGTACTGGCTCGGCATTGCCTTTTTGGCGGTGGCCGCGTTGCTCATCGGACGTTTGTTCTGGGTGCAGGTCATCATCGGCGACGAGCTGCGCGAGCAAGCCAACGACCAACGAAGCCGCACCTACGTGGACCGCGCGCGCCGCGGCGAGATCGTGGACCGCGACGGCAACAAGATGGCCTACACCATGCAAGCCCGCTCCCTGACGGTGTCTCCGGTGCAGCTGCGCAAGGAGCTCAAGGAGCAGCAGGAACTGGAAATGCGTGTGGACGGGCTGTCTCCGGAGGACATCGCCGCCCAGGTGGACGCCCGCGTCGAGGACGTGCTGCGCACAATGGCCAACGAGATCCCGGGCATGATCGGCGATGGGGAAGTGGTGAGCGACACCCCGTCGAACACCGCTTCCGGCGAGCCGACCACCAAGGTCGGCCAGGTCAGCGCCAAGGAGATCCTGGACAAACTCCACGCGGATTCCAGCTACGAGGTGCTGGTGCGCAATGTGGACCCGGATGTGGCCGCCACCGTCGCAGACGCCTTCCACGGCATCGCGGCGGACCACCAGGACATCCGCCAGTACCCGAACGGGGCGGTGGGCGAAAACATCATCGGCAAGGTTTCCATGGACGGGCAAGGCCAGTTCGGTATGGAGGCCTCCCGCGACGCGGACCTCACCGGCATCGACGGCCGCTCCACCGAGGACGTGTCCGCGAACGGCCAATCTATTCCGGGCTCGCTGCGCGACGTTGTCCCGGCCGTCGGCGGCGCCCAGATCGAACTGACCATCGACCTGGACCTGCAGACCTATGTCCAGCAGACCCTGGAGCAGGCCAAGGCCAACTCGCTAGCCAAGGAAGCGCAGGCCGTGGTGCTGGATAGCCACACTGGCGAGGTGCTGGCCATGGCGAATACCGACACGATCAACCCGAACGGCAACGTCGACCAGCAGGTCAAACAGGGCAAGGACTTTGAGAACCCGAGCGTGTCTCACCCCTTCGAGCCAGGCTCGGTGGCGAAGGTGATCACCGCCGCCGCGGCGATCGACCAGGGGCTGACGGACCCGTTCGAGGTGCACCAGGTGCCCGGTTCGATCGATATGGCGGGCATTACGGTGCGCGACGCGTGGGAGCACGGCGTGATGCCGTACACCACCGCGGGCATCTTCGGTAAGTCCTCAAACGTGGGCACACTCCAGCTCGCCCAACGCTTGGGGGAGGAGCGGTTCTGGGATTACCTGAACCGTTTCGGCATCGGCCAGGGCACCGGGATCGAGCTGCCCAACGAGTCTGCGGGCCTGCTGCCGGTGCTGGAGCAGTGGTCCGGCGGCACTTTCGCCAACCTGCCCATCGGCCAGGGAATGAGTTGGACCACGTTGCAGATGGCGGGTGTGTTCCAGACGATCGCGAATGAGGGCGAGCGGATCCAGCCGCGCATCATCCACAAGATCACCGGCCCGGACGGTGAGGAGATCGCGCAGGAGGAACCGGAGCACTCCCGAGTGATCAGCGAGGAGGCCGCGCGCACCACGCTGGACATGTTCCGCGCCACGTTCCAAGAGGACCCGGCTGGGGTCAACAACGGCACTGCCCAGGGCAACAACCTGGAGGGGTACCAGTTCGCCGGCAAGACCGGCACGGCGCAGAAGGTCAACCCGGACACCGGCGCGTACTCCAACAGCGCGT
Source organism: Corynebacterium sp. HMSC034A01 (assembly GCF_001838175.1). Taxonomy (NCBI): domain Bacteria; kingdom Bacillati; phylum Actinomycetota; class Actinomycetes; order Mycobacteriales; family Corynebacteriaceae; genus Corynebacterium; species Corynebacterium sp. HMSC034A01. Next base: position 49,881 of record NZ_KV835964.1, read on the forward strand.
ACTGGATCACCTTTGCCGGTGTCGCGCCCGCGGACGATCCCCGCTTCGTGGTCGCGGTCATGCTGGACGAGCCGCAGCGCGGCGTCCTCGAGGGCGGCAACGGCGGACAGTCCGCGGCCCCGATTTTCAAGCAGATTGCGGGCTGGCTGCTCAACCGTGAGAACGTTCCGCTGAGCCCGCCGGCCGAGCCGTACCCGTTGCAGGGCCAGTAGATACAGATGGAGGTCTGAGAAAAATGACAAGCTTGCAGCAGCTCGCCGACATCGCTGGCGCGCGCATCGTCAACCCGCCGAGCGCGGATACCCCGGTGACCTTTGTCGGCCTGGACTCCCAGAACGTCGAACCTGGCGGCCTGTTCGCCGCGCTACCCGGCACCCGTGTCCACGGCGCGACCTACGCGTTCGATTCCGCCGCGGGCGCGATACTTACCGACGAGGCTGGTCTGGCGATTATCCAGCAGACGGCAGACCGACGCCCGGTGCTCGTGGTCGAGGATGTGCGGGCAATCCTGGGCCATGTGGCGGCTGAGGTGTACGGGCACCCGTCGCAAAGCTTCATGCTCCTCGGCGTTACAGGCACCTCCGGCAAAACCACGACCACCTACATGCTGGAAAAGGGGCTGACCGCTGCCGGCTGCAAAGTGGGGCTGATTGGCACCACCGGCACGAAGATCATGGGGCGCGACGTGGCCACGGAGCTGACCACGCCGGAGGCGCCGATGCTGCAGCGGCTGTTCGCGCAGATGCGCGACGAAGGGGTCACGCATGTGGTCATGGAGGTGTCCTCGCACGCGTTGATGCTGGGGCGCGTCACCGGCTCGGACTTCGACGTCGCCGCGTTCACCAACCTTTCCCAGGACCACCTGGATTTCCACCCGACCATGGAGGATTACTTCCAGGCGAAGGCGCTGTTCTTCGACCCGGCGAGCGAGCTGCGGGCGAAGCGCAGCGTCATCTGCGTCGACGACGAGTGGGGCCAGCGCATGGCTGATCTCGCCGAAGCGCCGGTCACGGTCGCTACCACAAGCGACGCCGATGTGACCGCGGAGCTTGTGCGTATCGACGACCAAGGCCGCCAACGCATCCAGCTCACCGCCGACGATACTTTCGAGTTCACCCTGCCCATGCCAGGCGCGTTCAACGTGGCCAACGCCGCGCTCGCCGCGGCCATCGCACAGACCGCGGGCGTGGAGCTCCCGTCGTTCTTGAACGGCCTGGAGCAGGCGGCGGTGCCGGGGCGCATGGAGCGTATCGACGAAGGCCAGACCTTTGTCGCCGTCGTGGACTACGCCCACAAGCCGGCTGCCATCGGCGCGGTGCTGGCAACCCTGCGCGGCCAGGTGGAAGGGCGCATCGGCGTGGCCGTGGGCGCGGGCGGCGACCGCGATTCCTCCAAGCGCCCGCTCATGGGCGCTGAGGCGGCCAAGGGGGCGGACTTCGTGGTGGTCACAGACGACAACCCGCGCACCGAGGACCCCGCCGCCATCCGCGCCGCAGTCCTTGCGGGCGCGCGCGAGGCCGGCGCGAGCGCGGAGATTGTCGAGGTCAGCCCACGTGGCAAGGCGATTGACGCGCTCGTTGAGTGGGCCCGGCCCGGCGACGCAGTGATCGTGGTTGGCAAGGGCCACGAGGTGGGCCAGCTCGTGGGCACCGAGAAGTTGCACTTCGACGACCGCGAAGAGATGCGCAGGGCAATTACAGAAAGGCAATCTCGAGCATGATCGACATGACGCTGGCGCGCATCGCCGAGGTCACCGGCGGGCGCTTGAGCCCGGAAGCCGACCCGAACACGCACGTGACCGGGTTCGTGGAGTTCGACTCCCGCAAGATCGGCCCGGGCGGACTCTTCGTCGCCTTCCCGGGGGCGCGCGTGGACGGGCACGATTTCGTGGACAAGGCCGCAGAGGCCGGCGCTGCCGCGTCGCTGACCACGCGGGAGGTGGGCAGGCCTTCGGTAGTCGTCGAGAAGCGGCCACCGCGCGAGGGGGACAACTCGGACCTGGCCGCGAATGACCCGGACGGTTCCGCGGCGGGGGTGGTGGACGGCATGTCTAAGCTCGCCTCCGCGGTCGCGCGCGAGCTGACGGGGGCGCACGGGCTGACCATCGTCGGCGTGACCGGCTCTGCGGGCAAGACGTCCACGAAGGACCTCATCGCCGCGGTGCTCTCGCGCGCCGGTGAGACGGTGGCGCCCCCGGGCAGTTTCAACAACGAGATCGGCCACCCGTACACGGTGCTGCGCTGCACCGAAGACACAGACTTTTTGGTCGCGGAGATGTCCGCGCGCGGCATCGGCCACATCGCGCACCTGGCCACCATCGCGCCGCCGACAATCGGCGTGGTGCTCAACGTCGGATCCGCGCACATCGGCGAGTTCGGTTCCCGTGAAAACATCGCGAAGGCCAAGGGGGAGCTGGTGGAGGCGCTGCCTCGCGACGGCGTCGCCGTGCTCAACGCGGACGACGAGCTCGTCGCCGGTATGGCCGGGCGAACGGATGCGCGCGTGGTCACCTTCTCCGAGTCCGGCAACACGGCCGCAGACTACTACGCCACGGACGTTGAGCTCGACGCGGTGGCGCGCGCGTCCTTCACCATGCACACGCCGAACGGTGATCCGCAACGGGTCACGCTCGGCGTGTTCGGCGCGCACCAGGTGGGTAACGCGCTCGCCGCCGCTGCCGTGGGCACGGAGCTGGGCATGGACGCGGCCACCGTTGCCGAGGCGCTGTCCGCGGCGAGCTCGGTGTCCGTCAACCGCATGGACGTGAACACGCGCGCCGACGGGGTGACCGTGATCAACGACGCCTACAACGCTAACCCCGAATCCATGCGCGCGGCCATCGCGGCGTTGGGCTATACCGCCGCCGCCCGCCCGGGCGTGCGCTCGGTGGCCGTGCTCGGAGAGATGAGCGAGCTGGGTGCCGGCGCCGAACAGGAGCACGCGCTGCTCGCGGACGAGTTGGCGCGATACCGGGTGACGCACCTCGTGGCCGTCGGCAAGTCCGACGCGATGGTTGCGCTCACCCAGCGCGCCGAGGGGCAAGGCATCCGCACCACCGCCGTCGCCGACACCGACGAGGCGGCGCAGACGGTGCGCGAGCTGCTAGCGTCCGCGCCGGTAGGGGAGGACAATTGGCGCGAGCGCAAAGACCGGGATGTTGTGCTGGTCAAGGCCTCCAACGCCGCCCGGCTGTGGGTAGTGGCGGAAGCGCTCCTGCAAGGGCATACGCTTAGGTAGTCACGCGACGTAGAGAAATAGCAAGGTACAACTTCCATGGTTCAAGTTATCTGCGCCGGAATCATCAGCTTCTTGGTTTCGATCTTCCTCACCCCTGCGCTCATCCGGTACTTCAACCGGCGGGCGATGGGGCAGGAGATCCGCGAGGACGGTCCGGCGTCCCACGCCCGCAAACGCGGCACCCCGACGATGGGCGGCATTGCCATCCTCGTGGGCATCACCATGGGCTACCTCGGCGGCAGCCTTGTTGCCCTGTTCACAGGGCATACTGCGTTTACCGCCACCGGCCTGATCGTGCTGTTTCTCACCCTGTCTCTGGGCTTGGTCGGCTTCGCGGACGACGGCATCAAACTGTTCATGCAGCGCAACCTGGGCCTGAACAAGACCGCGAAGCTGGTGGCGCAGCTGGCCATTTCGCTGATTTTCGGAGTGCTCATTCTGCGCTTCCCTGACGAGAACGGGCTGACACCGGGCTCGCAGTTCTTGAGCTTCGTGCGCGACATTGAGACGATCGACCTGACCTTCGGCGGCGGGACCATCGGCACGATCTTCTTCCTCGTCTTCATTTACATCCTGCTGGCCGCCTGGTCGAACGCGGTGAACCTCACCGACGGGCTGGACGGGCTCGCCTCCGGCACCACCGCCTTGGTGATGGCCGCGTACGTGGGCATTACCTTCTGGCAGTTCCGCAACTCGTGCGAGGCCGTGGCCGCCGCCGGCTGCTACAGCGTGCGCGACCCGCTGGACCTGGCCATCCTGGCCTCTGCCGGCTTCGGCGCCTGTGTGGGTTTCCTGTGGTGGAACGCTGCCCCGGCGAAGATCTTCATGGGAGACACTGGCTCGCTCGCACTCGGTGGCTTGGTTGCGGGCCTGTCCGTGGGGTCGCGCACGGAGCTTTTGATGATCATCATCGGCGCGCTGTTCGTGCTCGAGGCCGCCTCGGTGGTGATCCAGGTGGCGTCGTTCAAGTCCACCGGCAAGCGCGTGTTCCGCATGGCGCCGTTCCACCACCACTTTGAAAACGGCGGCTGGCACGAGATGACCGTCGTGGTCCGATTCTGGATCATCTCCGCCATGGCGTTCATGCTCGGCCTTGCGGTGTTCTACGGCGAGTGGCTGAACGGGGCGAACCTGTGACGCAGCCGATCCTGTCGGACTACACCCTGGTCGCCGGCGCCGGTGTGTCGGGGCTCGGGGCGGCGCAGCTGCTTCGGCGCGCCGGCGCCCGCTTCACCGTTGTCGACGACAACGAGGCAGGCCGCGCCCGCGCCGCCGAGGCTGGCTACGACACGTGCACCGGCGACGAGGCCCGCGCCCGCTTCGGCGAGGTCGGGCTCGTGGTCACCTCGCCCGGGTGGCGGCCGGATACGCCATTGCTTGTGGACGCCGCATCCGCCGGCATCGACGTCATCGGCGACGTGGAGCTGTGCTTCCGGCTGGACCGCGCCGGCGTGTTCGGCGAGCCGCGCACCTGGCTGGTGGTCACCGGAACGAACGGCAAAACCACCACCACGGGCATGCTCGCGCAGATGATGATTGAGGCTGGCAAGGACACCGGCCTGCGCGCCGGCGCGTGCGGCAACATCGGCGTCGCGGTGGGGGAGGCGATGCTCGCGCCGGAGCGTTTGGACGTGCTGGTAGCCGAGCTTTCCAGCTTCCAGCTCCACTGGTCCTCCCAGCTCGTTCCCGATGCGGGCGTGCTTTTGAACCTGGCGGACGACCACATTGACTGGCACGGCAGCTTCGCCGAGTACGCCGCGGCCAAGGCCAAGGTGCTTCAGGCGCCGGTGGCGGTGGCGGGTATCGACGACACCGAGGTCGCGCGGATCGCCGCCGACACGGGGCGCGAGGACATCGTCGGGTTCACGCTCGGCGAGCCGGCAGACGGCCAGGTTGGTGTGGTGGGCGGACGCATCGTCGCAAAGCTTGGCGGAACACCCGTGGATGTCGCACCGGCCGACGGCATCGAGCCCGCCGGTGCCGCAGGTGTGCTGGACGCGCTGGCCGCCACCGCGGTGGCGTTGACGCAGGGAGCCACGACCGAGCACATCCAACGCGCGCTGGACGCGTACCAGGTGGAGGGCCACCGCGGCGCGGTCGTGCACTCCGGCGGCGGAGTGGACTGGGTGGACAACTCCAAGGCCACCAACCCGCACGCGGCGGATTCGGCGCTCACCGGCGCTGGTTCCGTGGTGTGGGTCGCCGGCGGGCAGCTCAAGGGCGCTTCCGTGGATGCCGTGGTCAAAGCGCACGCCAAGCAGTTCCGCGCGGTGGCGCTTCTGGGCGTGGACCGGGAGATGATCCGCGCCTCGCTCGAGCAGGTGGTGCCGGAGGTGCCCGTTTTCGTCTCCGACGCGCAGGACCCGGAGCAAGCGATGGACGAGGTCGTGGCGTGGGCGGCCACCCAGGCGCAGGCGGGCGACACCGTGCTTTTGGCACCCGCCGCGGCGAGCTTGGACATGTTTTCCGGCATGTCTGCGCGTGGCGACGCATTCGCGGCCGCCGCAATGCGACACTGGAACCCGCACAACAAGTAAGCTCAACTAAAGGTTGAGGTTTTCTTCCGCGGTTCCAATCGAAAGGGCAGCATGACGGTTCAACGCGCACCCCGGCAACGCGCACCACGGCCGGACGCGCCGCGTAAGGCGGCACCCGCTCCCGAATCGAAGCTCAGCGCAGGGCTCCGGCGCATCCAGGATGCGCTCGATTCCCGGCCGCTGATCGACTACACCATGATCCGCAGCATCGTGCTCTTCCTCGCCGGTCTCGGCGTGGTGATGGTCATGAGCTCGTCCATGGCGACCTCGTTTGCCGCGAGTGCGAGCGTGTGGTCCCTGGCCGTGCGCCAGTTCGTGATGGTCGTGCTCGGCCTCATCGCGTTCTGGGCCGCGTTGAAGACGCCGCCCGAGCGGCTCCGGGGCCTGAGTAATTGGCTGATGGTCATCGCGATTGTGCTGCTCATCGCCGTGCTCACGCCTCTGGGCACTGGCCGTGCCGAGGTGGGCTCGCAGTCCTGGCTGGTCGCCGGCCCGCTGCGCCTGCAGCCTTCCGAGTTCGCCCGCGTCGCCATCGCCATGTGGGGAGCGAAGATCCTGGCCAACAAGGACCCGCGCCGTTTGTTCGCCCCGGACAACGGATTCGCCGCCTTCCTCACCGTCTCCATCCTCTGCGTGGGGCTGATTGCCATGCAGGGCGACATGGGGATGGCGCTCTCGTTTGCCGTGGTGGTGGCGTTCATCTTGCTCTTTGCGGGTGTGTCGCTGAAGGCCGTCGGCGTGGTTGCGGCCTCGGGCGTTGTGGCGTTGGTGGTGATCTTCCTCTCCGGCAGCTTCCGCTCCGCCCGCTTCCACGTCTATTTCGACGCGCTGCGCGGCCACTTCGACGACACCCGTGGCGTGGCGTTCCAGTCCCACCAAGGCTTTTTGTCGCTGGCGGACGGCCACATCTTCGGCGTCGGCCTGGGCCAGTCGCGCGCGAAGTGGTTCTACCTGCCGGAGGCGCGCAACGACTTCATCTTCGCCGTCATCGGCGAAGAACTCGGGTTGTGGGGCGGCGCCCTGGTGATCCTCCTGTTCGCGCTGCTCGGCTTCTTCGGTATGCGCACCGCGCTGCGCGCGCAGACGCAGTACCAGACGCTCATGGCAGCGTCCCTGACCGCGGCAGTGGTCTCCCAGGCCTTCATCAACATGGGCTACGTGGTGGGCCTGCTTCCGGTCACCGGCATCCAGCTGCCCATGTTGTCCGCCGGCGGTTCCTCGGCCGTGTTCACCCTCGGCGCGATGGGCGTGCTGGCGTCTGTGGCGCGCCACGAGCCGGACGCGATCTCGTCCATGCAGAATTACGGTCGCCCCATGTTCGACCGCATGTTCTTCATCGGCGAGCCCCGCGCGCTCAAGCAGCGCCGCCAGGCGCCTGCGGCCGCGCCGCGCCGCGAGCGCTACGGCACGCCGGTGACCCAGCCGGTCGCCGCGTCCTACCATAGGCAGCCGCACCGCCGGACCCCGCGCCGATAGGAGAGCCATGTCTACCGAGAAGTTCAGCGTCGTCATCGCAGGCGGCGGCACTGCGGGCCACATCGAGCCCGCTCTTGCAGTCGCGGAAGTGCTTCGCGACGCGTACGGGGCAAACGTGGTCGCCCTCGGCACTGAACGAGGCCTGGAAACCACCATCATTCCGGCCCGTGGGTTCGAGCTTTCCCTGATCGACCCGGTGCCGATCCCACGCAAGAAGCCCTGGAAGCTCGCCTCCGTGCCGTTCAAGCTGGCCCGTAGTGTCCGCCAGGCCAAGCAGGCAATGAAGCGCTGCGGCGCACGTGCCGTCTTCGGCACCGGCGGCTATGTCTCCGGCCCGGCGTACCTGGCCGCGAAACAGCTTGGCCTGCCGTTTTTCGTGTTGGAGACCAACGCGCTGGCAGGCATGGCCAACAAGCTGGGCGTGAAGATCGGCGGCACCGGGTTCAACGCGGTGCCCAATTCCGGCATGGACGGCGAGGTCGTCGGCGTGCCGGTGCGCCCCGGCGTGGGCGTGGACCCGGACGGCGCGAAGCGCGAGCGGGGCCTGCGCATGTGGAACCTACAAGAAGACCGCCCGACCATCCTGGTCACCGGCGGCTCGCAAGGTGCGGTGAGCATCAACGCGGCCTTGGCCGACGCGGTGGAGCGGCTCACCGGCGCGGGGTATCAGATCCTGCACGCCTACGGGCGCAAGAACGACGCCCCGGTCACGCACGACCACTACACGGCGGTGCCGTACATCGACGACATGGAGGCCGCGTACGCAATCGCCGACGTGGTGGTGTGCCGCTCGGGCGCGATGACGGTTGCGGAAAACTCCGCGGCCGGCATCCCCGCCATCTACATCCCCCTGCCGCACGGCAATGGCGAGCAGGGGCTCAACTCCGCCCACCTCGTCGACGCCGGGGCGGCCCTGCGTATCGACGACGCGGCGCTGACCGGCGACGTGCTCGTCGACAAGCTGCTGCCTCTCTTGGAACCCGATGCCCGCGCGATTATGCGCGCGGCGCTCGAGGACTCGGGTGCCGGCAGCGTTGCCGAGGACCTTGCCGCGCGCATCGCCGCGGCTGCTGGAAAGGACACATAAATGACAGATCTCTCCCGCGTCCACCTCATCGGCATCGGCGGGGCCGGCATGTCCGGCGTGGCGCACATCCTGCTGGACCGCGGCGCGACAGTGACCGGCTCCGACGCCAAAGACTCCCGGCCAGTGCGCGCGCTCAAAGCGAAGGGCGCCAAGGTCGCGCTCGGCCACGACGAAGCAAACCTGGAGCTGTCCGGCGAGCTGCCCACCGCAGTGGTGACCAGCTTCGCCGCCATCCCGCAGGACAACCCGGAGCTGGTGCGCGCCAAGCGCGAGGGCATCCCGCTGCTGCGCCGCTCCGACCTGCTTGCGGAGCTGATGGAAGGCTCGACCCAGCTGCTGCTCGCGGGCACGCACGGCAAGACATCCACGACGTCGATGGCCGTGGTGGCGCTGCAGGCGGCGGGGGAGGACCCCTCGTTCGCCATCGGCGGCCAGCTCAACCGAGCCGGCACCAACGCGCACCATGGCCACGGCGACGTGTTTGTTGCGGAGGCCGACGAGTCCGACGCCTCGCTGCTGCGCTACTCCCCGGATGTTGCTGTGATCACCAACATCGAGCCGGACCACCTGGATTTCTACGGCACGCGCGAGAAGTACTTCCAGGTCTTCGACGATTTCGCGGACCTGGCCAAGCATGTGGTCGTCTGCCTCGACGACGACAACGCCGCCGCCTGCGGCGAGCGCGCCCTCGAGCGCGGCTTGACCGTCTCCGGCTACGGCACCGCGGAGGCCTCCGCACGCCACCCCAAGATCCCGGCAGGCGCTGTGGTCACAGGCGAACGGCAGGAGGGCGAGCACACCGTGGTCGAGGTGCAGCTGCGCACCGGCCGCATCTCCGGTGGTGTTATGTACACTCTGGCGATTCCGGGCCGCCACATGGTGCTCAACTCTGCCGCGGCACTGTTGTCAGGCGTGCTGGTTGGCGCCGACCCGGCGAAGCTCGCCCAGGGGTTGAGCGAGTTCACCGGCGTGCGCCGTCGCTTCGAGTTCAAGGGCGAGGTGGGCGGAACCCGCGTCTACGACGATTACGCCCACCACCCGACGGAGGTGGCCGCCGTGCTCACCGCCGCCCGCGACAAGGTCGACGCTGAGGGCAACGGCGCCCGCGTTGTGGTCTGTTTCCAGCCTCACCTGTACTCGCGCACGCAGGAGTTCGCAGGCGAGTTCGCCGACGCGCTGTCGCTCAGCGACGAATGCGTGCTGCTGGACATCTTCGGCGCCCGTGAAACGCCGGTGGAGGGTGTGACCTCCCGGATTATTTCCGAAAAGATGACCGCGCCGGTGCGTGTGGAGCCGGACTTTTCCGCGGCGCCTGCGACCGTGGCGGCGGTAGCCAAGCCCGGTGACCTGGTGCTGACCATGGGGGCGGGCAGCGTGACCATGCTGGCGGACGAGATCCTCGCCGCGTTGCGGGAGGCGTAGGATGTCCCGCCGCGCGATCACCATCGTCGCCGGCTGCGTCGCACTTGTGCTCGCAGTCGTGGCGGCGCTGCCGTTTACCCTGGCCATGCCCGTCGACGACGTCAACATCGAGGGTGCGGTGAACCTGCCCGCCGAGGAAGTGAAGTCGCTCTCCGGCGTGGAGGTGGGCACCCCGATGGGGCGCGTGGATGTGCACCGGGCAGCCCAGGACGTGGCGGCGAATCCGTGGGTGGATTCAGTGACGGTGAAGCGCCGGTGGCCAGATGCGGTGGACGTCACTGTGCAGGAGCACACCCCGGTGGCCTGGATAGACCAGGGCGGCGAGCCCCACCTGATCAACAGCGAGGGCAAGGATTTCGTGGTCGCCCAGCCGCCGCTGGGGGCGGTGCAGCTCGTCGGCATTAACGAGGAGCAACTGCCGAAAGCGGTGGAGGTCGCTTCCGCGATCACGGACCCGGCCCGCCCGCAGGTCCGCGAGCTGACCCGCGACGGGGACCACAGCTTCGTGCTCAAGCTGGACGGGGACAGGACAGTCACGTGGGGTTCGTCCGAGGACAACCAGAACAAGGCGCTCGCGCTTGAGACCGTGCTGCAGCTGGACGGAAAAACATTCAATATTTCCAACCCAGAACTGGTCACTTCGCGCTAAAACCGCAGGTCACAACCCTAAAGTACAGGTTTAGGGTTGTGACACGCCGGACCAGAAAACAAAAATCCGCATGCTTTCACACAAGATGGGTAGCAACTGCAAAAACCAACTTGTGAAAGGCGAGACCACCACCATGACCTCTCCCGCCAATTACCTCGCCATGATCCGCGTCGTCGGTGTCGGCGGCGGCGGCGTCAACGCCGTCAACCGGATGATCGAGGAAGGCCTCAAGGGCGTCGAGTTTGTCGCGATAAACACTGACTCCCAGGCGCTGCTGTTTACGGATGCCGACACGAAGCTCGACATCGGACGCGAGGCCACCCGCGGCCTCGGCGCAGGCGCCAACCCTGAGGTTGGCCGCACTTCCGCTGAGGACCACAAGCAGGAGATCGAGGAGTCTCTGAAGGGCTCCGACATGGTCTTCGTCACCGCCGGCGAGGGTGGCGGCACCGGCACCGGCGCCGCCCCGGTGGTCGCCGGCATTGCCAAGAAGATGGGCGCGCTGACCATCGGCGTGGTCACCCGCCCGTTCACCTTCGAGGGCAAGCGCCGCACCCGCCAGGCGCTCGAGGGCATTGAGAACCTCAAGGAAGTCTGCGACACCGTCATCGTCATCCCGAACGACCGCCTGCTGCAGCTGGGCGACGCGGAGCTTTCCATGATGGAGGCCTTCCGCGCGGCGGATGAGGTGCTCTACAACGGTGTCCAGGGCATCACCAACCTCATCACCATCCCGGGCATGATCAACGTCGACTTCGCGGACGTGCGCTCCGTCATGGCCGACGCTGGCTCCGCACTCATGGGCGTCGGCTCCGCCCGCGGCGACAACCGCGTGATGACGGCTACCGAGCAAGCCATCAACTCCCCGCTGCTGGAAACCACCATGGAGGGTGCCAAGGGCGTGCTCATCTCCGTCGCCGGCGGCTCCGACCTGGGCCTGATGGAGGTCAACAACGCGGCGTCCATCGTGGAGGAGAAGGCCGACGAGGACGCCAACATCATCTTCGGCACGATCATCGACGACAACCTGGGCGACGAGGTCCGCGTGACCATCATCGCCACCGGCTTCGACGAGAAGGCCAACGCCCGCCCGGCCGAGCCGGCTGAGTCGGCTGAGCAGGAAACGCCGCAGCCGGAGCGGAGCTCGACCAAGGTCGTGGAGGCCGAGCCGGCCAAGGAGGAGTACCAGCCGCGCCACCGCTACGAGCCGTCCAGCCGCAGCGGCCTGTTCACCGAGCGTGAGCGTGAGCCGCGCGAGGCCCGCGACGGCGGCTTCGACGGCGGCTTCGATGACGTCGATGTGCCGGACTTCATGCGCTAGTTAAGCTGGCAGGCATGCCAGATCTTTCCACTCGCCCCGTCCGCATGGTGTTCACTTCCCGTGCGGGCGGGGTTTCTGCTGCCCCCTACGACTCGTTCAACCTGGGCGCCCACGTCGGCGACGACCCCGCAGATGTCGCCGCCAACCGCGCCCGCCTTGCGCAGGTGCTCGGCCTGCCCGAGGAGCGTTTCGTGTGGATGGAGCAGCTGCACACCAACACAGTCACGCTTGTCGACGGACCTTCGGCCACCCCCGTGGAAGCCACCGACGCCCTCGTCACCAGAGAAAAGAACCTGGCGCTGTGCGTGCTCGTGGCAGATTGCACTCCGGTGCTGCTGTCCGACCACACTGCCGGCGTCATCGGCGCGGCCCACGCCGGCCGGATGGGCGCGCGCAACGGGATCGCGGAAAACACCGTCGAGGCGATGGTGGGCCTCGGCGCCGAACCGTCGCGCATCCAGGTGCTGCTGGGTCCTGCCGCGGCAGGGGAGTCGTATGAGGTCCCGGAGGGGATGGCTTTAGACGTCGAGAAGCATTTGCCCGGATCCCGCACACGCACAACGAAGGGCACGCCCGGCATCGACGTGCGCGCCGGGCTGGTGCGCCAGCTGCTGAGCCTGGGCGTGACCCACATCGACGCGGACCCGCGCGACACCATCACCGACAACGATTTCTTCTCCCACCGCCGCGAAGGTGTGACCGGACGGCAAGCTGGCGTAATTTGGATGCCTAATGTCTGATCTCGCACAAAACCTTGAAACCGTCCGCCAACAGATCCGCGACGCGGAGCGCGCCGCCGGCCGCGAAGAAGGCAGCGTGGCACTTTTGCCGGTAACGAAGTTCCACCCGGTGGAGCGCATTGTCGAGCTCGCCTCGCTCGGCGTTGAGCTGGTGGGAGAGAACCGGGAACAGGAGGCCCGCGACAAGGCGGCCGCGCTTGAAGGCCGCTGCGGCATCGCCATGATCGGCCAGATCCAGTCCAAGAAGGCGAATTCGGTGGCGCGTTGGGCCTCGGAAGTGCACTCGCTGGACTCGCTGAAGCTGGCCCACGGGCTCAACCGCGGCATGGCGCTTGCGCTCGAACGTGGCGACCGCGAAGGCGAGATATTGCCGTGCATGGTGCAGCTGTCTTACGACGGCGACACTGCCCGCGGCGGCGCATCCCTGGCGGACGTGCCCGCGATCGTGGAAGCGGTGGAGGAATCCGAGCACCTCGAGCTGGCCGGGTTCATGGTCGTTCCACCGCTGGATTCGCAGCCGCGCGAGGTGTTCGCTCAGGCGCGCTCGTTGACGGATGACTACGCCGCCAAGCTCAACCGAAACTTGAGGCTTTCTGCAGGTATGAGCGGTGATTTCGCCGACGCGATCGCGTGCGGATCCGATATCGTGCGTGTCGGAACAGCCCTCCTCGGGCCCCGCCCCGTAGTCTGAAATCCACCGCGAATCACCCCATAAAAGGAGCCGCCCGCATGTCCTTCTTTGACAGTGCTAAAGACTTTTTCGGCCTCGGCCCCGTGGATAACGGCGAGGACGACGCCTACTACGACGACCCGCAGTACAACTCACACACCGCCGGTTCTACCGCGTATGACCGCACCCCGCGCGCCGAGCGCCCGTCCCGCATGGATCGCCCCGCCCCCCGCGATTACGGCCGCGACGCTGTGCGCCCGAGCTACCGCTCCACTCCGCATATCGTGACCGCCGCGCCGCGCAACTACAACGACGCCAAGGAGATCGGCGAGCCGTTCCGCGACGGCGACGCTGTGGTCATGGACCTGACCGACCTGGACACCGCCGACGCGAAGCGCATCGTGGACTTCGCCGCTGGCCTGTGCTTCGCCCTGCGCGGGAGCATGCACAACCTCTCCCGCGGTGTTGAGACGCGCAAGCGGATGTTCGCCATCGTGCCGGAGAATGCGAACCTGGAGAAAGACGACCTCAAGCGTGCTGCTGGCTTGCGCTAGCCGGTAGGGTGGTTCGGCGTGGCACTTTTCGGAGCAATCATCTACGCCCTTGTGGGGCTGTACTCTCTATTGGTTATCGTGCGCATCATCATTGAGATGGTGCAGGCGTTTTCCAAGCAGTTCGACCCGCCGCACTGGTTCATCATGGTGGCCGAGCCCATCTTCCGGATGACGGACCCGCCAGTGAATGCGCTGCGCAAACTCATCCCGCCGCTAAAGCTCGGCGGTAGCGGGGTGGGCCTGGATGTGAGTGTCATTGTCCTGTTTTTCATCCTCATGCTCATCCAGATGCTCGTTGGCGCCGTGCTGATTAATCCGGCACTGCGGTAGCTTTACTTGAGCTTTAACCCGGCTTTACAGCTAGGCTGGGCTACACTCGTCGAGCGAAACCGTTACAATTCAGCAAACAATGCTTCGCGCTAGCGAGTACTCACACGATTATCGAAGGGAACGCAAATGCCGCTGACACCAGCTGACGTGCACAATGTCGCTTTCAGCAAGCCGCCGATTGGCAAGCGAGGCTACAACGAGGACGAGGTTGACCAGTTCCTCGACCTCGTCGAGGACACGCTTGCACAGCTGCAGGATGAGAACGACGAGCTGCGTTCCCGTCTTGAGGAAGGCGGCACGGACGCAGTTGCTGCAGCGCCGGTGAAGCGTTCCGATGATTCCGCGAAGGTCGACGAGGCTGCCATCCGCCGCGAGGTGGAGCAGAAGGTCCGCGCTGACTTCGAGGCGCAGCTGCGTTCCGCGAAGCAGGCGCAGGAGAAGGCTGAAGCTGAGGCCCGCTCCGCCAAGGACGAGGCCGCCAAGGCCCGCAAGCAGGCTGAGGAGGCCGCGAAGGCTCCGAAGCAGGCGACCGCTCCGGCCGCTGCCGTGTCCGAGCCGGCCCGCAGCGATGTCTCCGCTGACACCCACGTGCAGGCGGCCAAGGTGCTCGGCCTCGCGCAGGAGATGGCGGACCGCCTGACCAGCGACGCGCAGGCCGAGGCTTCCTCCATGCTGGCAGACGCTCGTGCCGCTGCAGAGCGCGAGATCGCCGAGGCCGAGTCCAAGTCCAAGAAGCAGATCGAGGACGCACAGACCCGTTCCCGCACCCAGCTGCAGGACGCGGAGACCCGCTCCAAGCAGCTGGTCACCGACGCGCAGAAGAAGGCCGAGGAGACCACCAACGAGGCAAACTCCCGTGCTGAGGCGCAGATCCGCCAGGCGGAGGAGCAGGCGAACAAGCTCAAGGCCGACGCGGAGCGTAAGCACACCGAGATCATGAACACGGTGAAGCAGCAGCAGACCGCGCTGGAGAACCGCATCGCTGAGCTGCGCACCTTCGAGCGCGAGTACCGCACGCGCCTGAAGACGCTGCTGGAGTCCCAGCTGGAAGAGCTGGAGTCGCGCTCCAGCACCGCGCCGAACGAGAAGTAGTTCCTGGCTCTTCACAAACGCCCAGCATCCCTGTAGGATGCTGGGCGTTACTCGTAACACGCAACGATCCGGCCATCACCGGGGAGCGTATCCGGAAGAACGGCTTGTGCTTAATAGACCCGGACGTCACACACGGAAGACGTAACTTCCTTCACCGCAACGAAGTGGGGGCGCATCGCGCGCCCCAAGCAGGGTGGTACCGCGCAGCAATGCGTCCCTGCACGGCTGAAGGAGTGATGTCATGGTTGGCAACGTTTACCCCAAAGTGGACATGACCGGCGGCAGCGACCGCTTCCCGGAGATGGAACGCGTCGTCCTTGATTATTGGAACACGGACGGCACGTTCAAGGCGTCCCTGGAGCAGCGCGAGGGCTGCGAGGAGTACGTGTTCAACGACGGCCCGCCGTTCGCCAACGGCATGCCTCACTACGGCCATCTCCTCACCGGCTATGTCAAGGACATCGTGCCGCGTTTCCGCACCATGTCTGGTTACCACGTGCCGCGCGTGTTCGGCTGGGATTGCCACGGCCTGCCCGCAGAGCTTGAGGCGGAAAAGCAGCTCGAAATCACCGACAAAGCCCAGATCGAGGACATGGGCCTGGAGAAGTTCAACGAGTACTGCGCCAAGTCCGTCATGCACTACGCGGGCGAGTGGGAGGACTACGTCACCCGCCAAGCCCGCTGGGTGGATTTTGAAAACGGCTACAAGACGATGGACCCGGAGTACATGGAGTCCGTCATGTGGGCGTTCAAGGAGCTCTACGACAAGGGCCTGATCTACCAGGGCTTCCGCGTCCTGCCGTACTCCTGGGCCGAGCACACTCCGCTGTCTAACCAGGAGACCCGCCTGGACGATTCCTACCGTGACCGCCAGGACCCCACCGTCACGGTCACCTTGCCGTTCACCGGTGGGCGCGCAGGCTACGCGGCGGAAAAGACGTGGGCCGAGCATCCTGAGCTTCACGACGCCGCAGCTATCGCCTGGACCACGACCCCGTGGACCCTGCCTTCCAACCTGGCTCTGGCTGTCCACCCCGAGGTGGAGTACTCGCTTGTTAAGGTCGGTGCGGATGGGGCCGAAGGGTTCGTCGATAAGCAATTGCTTCTTGCCTCGACCCTGCTGGGCGCCTACGCGAAGGAGCTCGGTGAGTACGAGGTAGTGGCTACCTTTGAGGGCGCGCAGCTGGAGGGCCTGGAGTACGAGCCGGTCTTCGACTACTTCCGCGACCACGACAACGCGTTCATGATCCTCAACGCGGACTACGTGACCACCGAGGACGGCACCGGCGTGGTGCACCAGGCACCCGCCTTCGGTGAGGACGACATGCTCACCTGCCAAGAGTACGGCATCGACCTGGCCATCCCCGTCGACGCCGACGGCAAGTTCACCTCGCTCGTGCCGGAGTACGAGGGCAAGCTCGTCTTCGACGCGAACCGCGACATCATCCGCGACCTGCGCGCCAAGGGCCGCGTCGTGCGCGACCAGACCATCGTGCACTCCTACCCGCACTCCTGGCGCTCCGGCGAGCCGCTGATCTACATGGCGCTGCCGGCGTGGTTTGTGAAGGTCACCGACATCCGCGACCGCATGGTGGAGCTCAACCAGGAGATCGAGTGGATCCCCGCGCACATCCGCGACGGCCAGTTTGGCAAGTGGCTGGAAGGCGCGCGCGACTGGAACATCTCGCGCACCCGCTACTGGGGTTCGCCCGTGCCGGCGTGGGTTTCCGACAATCCGGACTACCCGCGCGTGGACGTCTACGGCTCCCTGGATGAGCTGGAGCGCGACTTCGGCACCCGCCCGAAGTCCCTGCACCGCCCGCACATCGACGAGCTGGTGCGCCCGAACCCGGACGACCCGACCGGCAAGTCCATGATGCGCCGCGTGCCGGACGTTCTGGATTGCTGGTTCGAGTCCGGTTCCATGCCGTTCGCGCAGTACCACTACCCGTTTGAGAACCGTGAGGAGTTCGACACCCGCCAGCCCGCGGACTTCATTGTGGAGTACTCCGGGCAGACCCGCGGCTGGTTCTACGTGCAGCACGTGCTGTCCACCGCGCTGTTCGACCGTGTGGCGTACAAGAAGGTCGTCGCTCACGGCATCGTGCTGGGCTCGGACGGGCAGAAGATGTCCAAGTCGAAGGGCAACTACCCGAACGTGATGGAGGTCTTCGACCGCGACGGCTCCGACGCGATGCGCTGGTTCCTCATGTCCTCGCCGATCCTGCGCGGTGGCAACCTGATCGTCACCGAGCAGGGCATCCGTGAGGGCGTGCGCCAGGCGCTGCTGCCGATTTGGAACGCGTACACGTTCCTGCAGCTGTACTCGTCCTCGGATGCTCAGTGGTCTGTGGATTCGGACAACGTGCTCGACCGCTACATCCTGGCCAAGACCCACGACATGGTGGCAGCTGTGGGCAAGGCGCTCGACGACACCCGCATCGCCGACGCCTGCGACGTGGTGCGTCGCTTCGCCGACACGCTGACCAACTGGTACGTGCGCCGCTCCCGCGACCGTTTCTGGGAGGGCCAGGAGGCGCACCCGGAGGCGTTTAATACGCTCTACACGGTGCTGGAGGTCGTCTCCCGCGCAGTGGCGCCGCTGCTGCCGTACGTCTCCGAGGTCATCTGGCGCGGGCTCACCGGCGGTCGTTCGGTGCATCTGACGGACTACCCGCAGGCCTCCGAGTTGCCGGCGGATGCCGAGCTGGTCGCCGCCATGGATGCGACCCGTGCGGTGTGCTCTGCGGCGTCGTCAGTGCGCAAGGCGAACAAGCTGCGCAACCGCCTGCCGCTGCCGAAGCTCACCGTCGCCCTGCCGGATTCGGCCAAGCTTGAGGCGTTCCGCTCCACCATCCGCGACGAGGTAAACGTGAAGGACGTCGCTTTGACTGACGACGTCGACGCGGCCGGATCCTTCGAAGTCGTCGTTAACGCGAAGGTGGCTGGCCCGTCGCTGGGTAGGGACGTGCAGCGCGCCATCAAGAACGTCAAGGCCGGCAACTACGAGCGCCGCGGCGACGATGTGGTGGTCGACGGCGACATCGTGCTCACCCCGGAGCTGTACACCGAGCGTCTGGTGGCGGAGAACCCGGAGAGCACCGCGCGTGTCGACGCCGACGGCACCGTCGGCCTGGTCGTCCTCGACACCGAGGTCACCGAGGAACTCGAGGCTGAGGGCTGGGCTGCCGACGTGATCCGCGGGCTGCAGGACGCCCGCAAGCGCGAGGGCTTCGACGTTTCCGACCGTATCGCTGTCGTGCTGGCCGTGCCGGCGGAGAAGAAGGAGTGGGCCCGCACCCACGCCGACCACATCGCCGCCGAAACCCTGGCGACATCCTTCGACGTGGTCACCGAGCCGGTCGAGGGTCACGACGTCATCGATGGTGTGACCGCCACTGTTCGTAAGAACAGCTAGGTTCTTTCGGGCTTGGGTCTCACTCGTGCAGAGTGGGCCCCTTTTTGTCTGCTCAGCGGGGGTGTCGCACCGTCGTTCGATGATTCGCACTATGCAGCTGCATAGTTTCTCGTGCCAATACTGGGGTGGCACCAACTATGCAGCGGCATAGTTTCTGGGGGTGTTTGTGTGGGGTGCTGACTATGCAGCTGCATAGTTTTTCTTGCCAACACTTGGTTGGCACCAACTATGCAGCTGCATAGTGAATGGGGTTTATGTTCGACTTCTGGGTAAGCGAAACCGCATGCGTTGTCCACTTCAATGGACATTTTCCGCAAAACCCTTGACTCGAACACATGAGCGTTCTATAAAAGTGTCAATGTTCATGAGTAAGGGGATCAACCATGACAATTGCGGTGGACGAACGGACAGAAGATCGAACGAGTGACCTGTCGGCAGAGGTGCTCGAGGACCAGATCAAGTGCAATCAATTGTCGGCGAACCACCACCGGGCGCGGATGCTCGATGCGGTGGGGCAGTTCGACGAACAGGGGCTTGCGGAACAGTACGGGGAGAAGTCGACGGCAACGTGGTTGCGCAGCGAGCTCAACCTCCCGCAGGCCACGGCATTCGAGTACGTGCGCGTGGCGCGAGGGCTGAGAAAGTTCAGGCTCTTGTTCGACGCATTTGAATCGGGGGTGATGCCGTATTCGACGGTTCGCTTCCTTCTCCAGTATTTGGAGGAGTGCAACGAGGAGCAATACGTCCAACTCGCGCTGAGCATGTCGTTCGCCGATCTCCAGCTTGTGCTTGCCGGGGCAAGACCCAAAGAGGAGGACCCGACTGAGCCGTATGCGCGCGCCCGCGAGTGCGACGACGGCATGCTTGCTTTCGAGGCGCGGCTTCCGGCGGTAGCTGGCCAAAAGCTTCTGACCGCGTTAAAGGTGGCCCAGCTTGCCAGTTTCGGTCTCGAGGATGTGGACCCAGATGATCTGCAGGATCCGGAGAAGGTGCAGAAGCTTATCGACGACGCAGCTGCCGCCGAAGACGCCGTCCCATCAGAGCAAGACCGCGCTCCGCGAAAGCGCACGAAGATCACCATGGACGACATCGTGCGTTCGGTGTCGCGGTACGGGCCTCCGGAAAAACAGGACGTTTACGGGGCGTTGTTGGCGATGATCGATATGGTTCGCGCGAACCCAAAGAGTCCGCTTCGCAGTCCAGGCGTGCAGGTCAACCTCATGGTCAACCAGTTTGGCCAATGTTGGATGCCGGAAAACCGCTCGGCCAGTTCTGAGGACGTGCGCAGCTACCTCGCCAACGCGATGGTGCGTTTGCACTTGCTGGATGACACGGGACTGACGATCCACGTTGGCCGTTCGCGGCGGTTCGCCACCGACGGCCAAGTGCAGGCACTGTTGGCAGTCTGGGGGTATCAATGCGCCATGCCTGGATGTTCGCATAGGCGCTTCATAGAAATGCACCACATAAAGGAGTGGGAGCACGGAGGTATGACTGATCTAGACAACCTGATCCCACTGTGCTCGAGCTGCCACTCTCAGGTGAGCCACGGAGTGATTGCCATCGAGCGCCAAGGAGCTGACCTGTTCTTCACGTTCAAAAACGGTGCCCGGTTCGTCTCGCGCAACAGAGGACTGCCGAGGCGGATGGAGTATGTCACCGGAGATTCGTTCGCCGTGTGATCGGATTGGAACATGGTGGTACCGGTGGTGCACAGTGGTGGACATGAACCGTTGGGTGCTGCACATCGACATGGATGCGTTCTACGCATCGTGCGAGCAGCTGACCCGCCCAACGCTCAAGGGGCGCCCCGTGCTGGTGGCGGGAGTGTCCGGCCGCGGCGTGGTCGCAGGCGCCAGTTACGAGGCGCGCAAGTACGGGGCGCACTCGGCGATGCCGACGCATCGGGCCGCACGGCTGGTGGGTTCAAAAGCGGTGCTGGTGGCGCCGCGCAGGCCGGTTTACGCGGTCGCGTCGCGCCGGGTGTTCGAGATCATCGGCAGATACGTGGACGTGGTGGAGCAGCTGTCCATCGACGAGGCGTTCATGGAACCGGAGAACTTGATCGGGGCGAGTCCGGAAGACGTGGAGCAATGGGCGAACGAGCTGCGGGCGGCGATCAAGGAAGAAACAGGCCTGCCCAGTTCGATCGGCGCGGGTCCAGGAAAGCAGTACGCCAAGATCGGCTCGGGCCGGGCGAAGCCGGACGGGGTCTTTGTCATTCCGCACGACCGGCAACTAGAGATCCTGCACCCGATGCCGGTCAGCGAGTTGTGGGGTGTGGGACCTGTGACTGAGTCGAAGCTGCTTAGTGCCGGGATTGAAACGATCGGGGATCTAGCAAACCTCAGCGAGAAAGAGCTGGACATTGCCATCGGAGGCGCGGTGGGCAGGCAGCTGTGGTGGTTGGCGCGCGGGGTGGATGAGCGGCCGGTGGCGCCGAGGGCGGAGTCGAAACAGATCTCCTCGGAACACACGTACCCGCA
The DNA here is from genome assembly GCF_001838175.1 of Corynebacterium sp. HMSC034A01. NCBI lineage: Bacteria > Bacillati > Actinomycetota > Actinomycetes > Mycobacteriales > Corynebacteriaceae > Corynebacterium > Corynebacterium sp. HMSC034A01. The sequence continues at coordinate 70,900 of NZ_KV835964.1, forward strand.
AGATTTGACCACCCCGCCGGAGGTGGACGCGGCGTTGGAACGAGCGGCTGCGGAATCACACCGCAGGCTGCGCAAGGATGGGCGCGGAGCACGCACCGTGACGGTGAAGCTGCGGATGGCAGACTTCCGCATCGAGTCGCGTTCGGCGACGCTGCCGTACGCCACCGACGACGCGGAGACGCTGCTGGCCACCGCGTTCCGAATCGTGCGCTACCCCGACGAGGTGGGCCCGATTCGGCTGGTGGGAGTGTCGTACTCCGGCCTGGAGGAGACGCTGCAGGACGTGCTGTTTCCGGAGTTGGATCAGGCGATTGTGAAGCCTTCGCCGGTGTCGGCAGACTATGAAACCGGCGTCAGCGACCACGAAACGCAACTCGACACGGAGGTGCACCGGGAGACCGCTCCGGAGCGCGGCGTGTGGCGCGCGACGCAGGACGTCTACCACCCGGATTACGGGCACGGCTGGGTCCAGGGGGCCGGCAAGGGGTGGGTGACGGTGCGGTTTGAAACGCGGGCGACGGGGCCGGGCAGGATCAAAAGCCTTCGTGCGGATGATCCGCAGCTCCAGCAAGCTGACCCGCTGGATTCGTTGGCGTGGGAGGAATGGTTCTCACAGCAGTGAGCGCGGGTCCACGCCGGTGGCCAGCGCGGTGGCCAGCGCGATGCGGGCCTGCCCGGCGCTGAGGTAGCCGGCGGGCAACGCGCCCAGGTCGCCGAGGGTGGAGCCGCCGCCGGCGCCGCCGTAGGCGAACGACACCTCGCCGTAGGGCACCGACGTTGCGACGACCACAGGCACCCCGCGGCGCAGCAGCTTTGCGACGGCGCTGCCCATGTACGCCGACACATTGCCGGAGCCGAGGGCTTCTAAGACGAGCCCGTCGATGGGCCCGAGTGCGCGGATGAGGGCGTCATCGGCGCCTGCCCACGCGCGGATGATGGGGATGTTCAACCCGGCCAACGGCGCGGCAGGCACCGCCATGGGGCGGGGCAGGGGCGTGTCGCTGGTGAGGGTGAAGGCGTGCTCGGCGGTGGTTTGCGTCTTCATCAACCCGCGCGCCGGGAGGGTCTCGCCCGCGAAATGGACGAGCACGCCGCAGTCGCGCCGGGTGGCGGCCACCTCGATCGCGCCGCGCAGGTTGGCGGGGCCGTCGGGGGAGGCGTGGTCGGCGGAGCGCATCGCGCCGGTGAGCACAACGGGGCGGGGATCGGCGTGGACGAGGTCCAGCGCGAGGGCGGTCTCGGCCATGGAGTCGGTGCCGTGGGTGATGACGAGGGAGGCGGAGTCGTCGAGAAGCGAAGTGCGCACGGTTTCGCGCAGTAGGTCGATCTCAGCCAAGCCCATGGACGATGAGTCGAGGCTGGCCACATCGATGGCGCGCACCTGGCGCGTGGTGCCGCAGCGGGCGACGAGCTCGTCGCCGGTGAGCGTGGGCACGAGCGCGCCACGGTCGTTTGTGGTGGAGGCGATCGTGCCGCCGGTTGAGATGACTAACACGTTCATGCACACAGAGTGCCAGAAAGTTGCGGGTGTGCAGTAACGTGAAGCAAGAGATTTACGCTACGCAAGGAGAACACGTGAAAGCACCGAAACTTGTCGCAGCCGCAGCTGTCGCTGGCCTCGCACTGAGCTTGACGGCCTGCTCCGAGGATTCGGACACGACCGAAACCACCGCCGCATCCCAGGCGGCCTCCTCCGAGGCCGCGCCGGTGGCCGAAATGCCGACGGCGGAAGAGCTCAACGCTGTGCTGCAGCGCGCCGCTGACCCGAACCTGCCCATCGCCGAGCGTGCGAATACCGTGCAGGGCGGCGAAACCACGCCGGAGCTGTTCGACCTGATGACGCAGTCGCAGCAGGAATCCGGCGCGAACTTCCAGGTGGTCAACCCGGTGCTGCCGGGCTACACCGCCAACTCGGTGCTGGCCACCGTGAACTTCACCCGCCCGAACGCGGAGTCCCAGCTGGCGGAGGACGTGGAGTTCATCAACGAAGGCGGCCAGTGGAAGATCTCCCAGAGCTGGGCTTGCTTCCTGGTCAGCAACACCCTTGCCCCGGAGCAGGTGCCGGACATGTGCAAGACCGGGGCGCCGGCCGCCCCTGAGGCACCGGCCGAAGCGCCGGCTGAGCAGGCTCCAGCAGAGCAGGCGCCGGCCGAAGCTCCGGCGCTCTAAGCTCCGTACTGCACAGCGCGGGTGATGTCTTGGACCACCCGCGCTTTGTCGTCTCCGCCGTAGATCAGGCGCGTGGTCCAAGCGGTCTGGCCGGACACCGGCAGCGGGCGGGTCAGGTCCACCACGATCTGGCCTTCGGAAGTGGTGCGCGAGGAATCCACCTGCACGCTTTCGCCCTCGAGCTCACCGGGGCCGTCGATGGTGACGTTGTTGTTCTGGGGGCGCTCCTCAACCTTCGTATCCAGCGTCAGCGTGTCGCCTTCGCGGGAGATCAGCGTGTAGGTGGTGGTACGCGTCATCGCGGTGTCGCCCGCGACGCGGCTTTCCACGGTCCAGGTCGCACCGGGGCCGATCGGCTCGTCGGGGAAGACGACGGAGTTGTTGATTAAGGAGATGAGGGTGGGCTCGACAAGCTGGAGGCCGCGCTGCGGCGCGTCGGCGGGTGCGAGCAGTTTGAGAGTGGAGATGCGGCCGGTGTCCTCGGTGCGCCAGCTCATGCGGAACCCCTCGGAGGCGGCGACGTCCTGGCCGATGTCCAGGTCGGAGTGCTTGCCGGAGCCGACGACGAAGTCGATGCGGGAGTCCGCGACTTCCTCGCCGTCGCCCGGATCGGGGGCATCGCCGGCTGTGACCGTCAGCGGCAGGGTGGTTTTGTTCACGTCCCCGCCGGCGGGGACGTCCGCAACCTCGGCTTCACCCGGGGCGGCCACGTGCTGGTCCACGCCGGCGGACACGGCAACGGCGGTGTCCCACTCCGCGTCCGGGGAGTAGCGCACCTCCTCCGGGTTTTCGCCGGGGTTGACCAGGGTGACCGAAGGGGCGTCGATAGGAAATGCTGGCACCCCCGCAACCGGATCGTCCTCGGCGGAGGAGCATGCGGTGAGCGCGAGGGTGAGGGTAGCGGCGGCGGTGATACTGCGGAGGGGGCGGAACATTCTTCAAAAGCTACCTGTCGCGCGCAGCGGAATACAGGCAGGCCGTCCGCGACCGGCTAAAGTGGGTCGGCGATGAAGCAGGACACGACAGCACAACGCACCCCCCGCTACCTCGCCTTGGTGGTGGCGGTCATGCTCGCGGTCGCCGCGGTGGACCAGGGCGTCAAGCAGCTGATGCTGAACTGGCTGGAGCCCGGGGTGGCGCAGCCGGTGATCGGGGACTGGTTCCGCTTCTACCTGCTGTTCAACTCCGGCGCGGCGTTTTCGATGGGGGAGAACCTCACCTGGTTGTTCACCGCGATCCAGCTGGCGTTCGTGCTGGGTGCGCTGTGGTTTGGGCCGAAAATGACCTCGAAGTGCGAGGCGCTGGGCCTGGCACTTGTGGCCGGCGGCGCGCTGGGCAACCTGATCGACCGGTTGTTCCGGGATCCTGGATTCTGGTTCGGGCACGTGGTGGACTACATCTCTGTGGGAAGCTTTGCGGTGTTCAACTTGGCGGACGCCGCGATCACGGTCGGCGTGGTGGTGTTCATCCTGGGCACGATCGCGGCGGAGATGAAGGGAGGCAGCGATGGGCGGTGAGTTCAGGGCCCTGCCCGTGCCTGAGGGGCTCGAGGGGATGCGGGTGGACGCGGCGATCGCCAAACTCTTCGGCGTCTCCCGCTCCGTCGCAGCCGAGATGACGGCGGAGGGCGATGTGCTTGTCGACGGAGCTGCCGCCCAGAAATCCGACCGCGTCACCTCAGGCGCGATGCTGGAAGTCACCCTCCCTGAGCCGAAGCGCGCGCCGCAGCCGGTGGCTGAGCTGGTGGAAGGCCTGGAGATTCTCTACAGGGACGCGGATGTGATCGCCGTGGACAAACCGGTGGGCGTAGCTGCGCACCCGACGCTGGGCTGGGAAGGCCCGGATGTCGTCGGCGGGCTGCAGGCGATGGGTTTCACCTTGCCGGACGCCGGGCCCCCGGAGCGTCAAGGCATCGTGCAGCGCCTCGACGTCGGCACCTCCGGCGTGATGATCGTGGCGGCGAGCGTGCCCGCCTACTCCGTGCTCAAGCGCGCCTTCAAGGAGCGCACGGTGGACAAAACCTACCACGCGCTGGTCCAGGGGCTGCCGGACCCGATTGAGGGCACCATCGATGCACCGATTGCGCGCCACCCGTCGGCAGGCTGGAAGTTCGCCGTCACCCAGGACGGCCGCCCGAGCGTGACCCACTACAGCGTCATCGAGGCCTTTCGCCGCGCGAGCCTTCTGGACATCCACCTGGAAACCGGGCGCACCCACCAGATTCGCGTGCACATGTCCTCGGTGGGGCACCCCTGCGTGGGCGACCCGATGTACGGCTCGGACCCGAACCTGGCCAAGGAGCTGGGCCTGAAGCGCCAGTGGCTGCACGCCACCAAGCTGGGTTTTACCCACCCGCGCACCGGCGAGTACATGGAGGTCGCCTCCGAGTACCCGGAGGATCTGCGCACCGCGCTGGATAAAGTGCGGAACGGCTAGATGCGCGCACTCGCCGTGGCGCTCGCGCTGGTGGCCGGGTTCTGGCTGGTCGGCGCGGCCAACCCGCCCGCCCCGCCCGTGCTGCAGGGCGACAGGTTAGGCCCGGAGGACGGGGAGACGATACAGCAGTACGCCCAGCGCGCAGCCGGCACTCTCGATCACGAGGAGGCGTCCTTCGCGCTGGTCACCTTCGCCCGCCCGCTAGGCCCCGACGAGGCTGCCGCAGCGCTTGCCCCGGCACCCCGCGTGAGTGCACTCGTGGTGCCGGGGGAGGCTCCGGTGGTGGTCCCGGAGGCGTCGGTAGGCACAATGCGTATCGACGTCCTCCGGTCCGCCACCACCTCCCCCATTGCCGGAGCAGTAGTGTTTGCCCCGCGCACACAACTCGAGCAGATGAACGCCACGGACACTGTCTTCGCTGTGGAAATGCTGCCAGCGGACGCGGTGTGGGGAGCATTTTCCATCACTACTTCCGCGACACGTGGGGGTGTATAGTTTGCGGAGTTGTACGCAGGCCCGTTTTGCACCGTTAGGCAAGGAGAGCTCTTGACTTCCTCTACCGAAAACTCGACCGGACACAAGCGTCTCACCCGAGCAGGGCTTGCGCTGGTGACAACCTCCGCACTCTTCCTCGGCGCCTGCGGTTTCGGCGGAGGCGGCGACGACAGTGCTGAGGGGGCAGGGCTGAACCCCGGCGACTACACCGTGGCCACCAACGAGGGTGTGTCAGACAGCGTTGTGGTCAACGGCACGGTTGAGCCGATCCGCTCTGTGAACATTTCCACCGCGGTGCAGTCCGAGGTGGAAAAAGTGGCAGTTAAGGCTGGCGACCGCGTGCAGCCGCAGCAGTTCCTGGCCAGCATGAACTCGGAGCAGCTGGAGCGCCAGCTGGAGGTGCAGCAGAAGCAGCAGGCCAACGCGCAGGCGGATGCCCAGGCGCAGGTGGATCAGGCGCGCGCGGCCCTGAATGCTCATCAGGAGAGCGTGAACAACGGCACCAACGAGGCCATCCGCGCCGCCCAGGCGCAGGTCAACCAGGCGCAGGCGGCGTACGACGCGGCTGTGGCCGCTAACGGCGGTGCCCGGATTGTCAACCGCGGTATTGCGGCCGTCGAGCGGGCCGCCGGCGATATTTCCTCGAACCTGGGCATCAAGACGGCGCCTCCGGCGGCGCCGCAGCCCCCGGCGGCACCGGCAGTGCCCGATCAGGCTCCCGCGCCGGGTGCGCCGGGCCAGCCGGGTGGGCTGAGCCCCGAGCAGCTGGCGCAGCTGACGGGGGAGAACGCTGGCGGCGGTGGCGGCGCTGCCGTGGGCGCGAATTTGAGCGTCGAAGAAGCCAGCGCGGCGCTGGAGGACGCGAAGGCCGGCCTGGCTGCTGCGCGTTCGGCAGCGGCGCAGGAAGGCAACCAGCTGCAGGCGCAGTTGGATTCCGCCACGCGCCAGGCGGAGACTGCACAGCTCGGCGACGGTGACGGCACCCTGGAGTACCAGGTGCGCGAATCCACCATCTACGCCCCGATGGCGGGCCTGGTCACCAGCGTGGACGTGCGCGAGGGCGACATCCCGCAGGGCAAGCTGCTCACCATCGCGGACGATTCCCGCTTGGTCATCCGCACCGACGTGCGCGAATCGGATGTGCCCAACATTAAGGAAGGCGACCGGGTGGAGTTCACCACCACCGCGACCGGCAAGAAGACGTTTAAGGGTCGCGTCACCCGCATCGCGCCGGCGTCCGATTCCGTCGCCAGCGGCAACGAGAACCCGATGCAAGGCATGCAGCAGCAGGGCAACAACAAGTCCAACGAGGTGACCTTCCCAGTGGAGATCGAGGTCACCGGCGACAAGGAAGGCCTGCTGCTCGGCGGCTCCGCCCGCGCGGAGATCATCACCGCCGAGGCGAAGGACGCGCTGAACGTGCCGCTGGACGCCGTCTACGGCGAGGACAACGACCAGAAGGTGCTCGTGCTGGCCACGGACGGCGACGATGCGACATCCGGCACCGTCGAGGAGCGCAAGGTGAAAACCGGCGCCTCCAACGACGTGGACGTCGCGGTCACCGGTGGCGAACTCGAGCCTGGCGACATCGTGATCAATTGGCCGGAGGAGTACCAGGGCCGCCTCGGCGAGACCGTCGAGATCACGGACCCGAACTTCAACGCGGACCAAGTGCGCCAGGCGCGGGAGAAGAAAGAGCGCACCACGGCCACGGTGACGGTCACCAGCACCCGTCGTGCGGCCGAGGGGCAGCAGTAAATGACGGAGGCTCCCAAACACGGCGGCATGGCCGATTCCGGCCTGCTCATCGACATGCGCAATGTGGTGAAAACCTACAACGAGGGCGAACCCAGCGAGCTGACGGTGCTGCACGGGGTGGACTTCTACGCCGACCAGGGCGAGTTCGTCTCCATCGTCGGTCCGTCCGGCTGCGGCAAGTCCACGTTGATGAACTTGATCGGCATGCTGGATAGGCCCACCGAGGGCGCCTACGCCTTCAACGGCGAGCCGGTCTACGCCAAAGAAGACAAAGAGCTCGCGTCCTACCGCAGCAAGAACATCGGCTTCATCTTCCAGAACTTCAACTTGATCGGGCGCATGGATGCGCTGCAGAACGTGGCCATGCCCATGATGTACGCCGGCGTGGAGCGCAAGGAGCGCGAGGAACGTGCCGCCGAGCTGCTGGACCGGATGGGCATGGGCGATCGCCTGCACCACAACCCGAATGAACTGTCTGGCGGCCAGAAGCAGCGTGTGGCTATCGCGCGCAGCCTGGCCAACGACCCGGACTTGCTGCTCGCGGACGAGCCCACCGGCGCGCTGGACTCCAAGACCGGCCGTATGGTGATGGATCTGTTCCACGAGCTGAACCAAGACTTGGGCAAGGCCATCGTGTTTATTACCCACAACCCTGAGCTCGCTGAAGAGACCGGGCGCGTGGTGGAAATGATGGACGGCCGCATTGCCGGCGTGCGTCAACCGGGAGGGGCGAGCTAGATGAACATCCGTGAATCGATGCGGCTGGCCGTGTCCAGCCTGAACACCAACAAGCTGCGCTCGCTGCTGACATTGTTGGGCATCATCATCGGCATCATGGCCGTGATCATCATCATGACGCTCGGCCGCGCTCTGGAAAACGACGTCATGGGCGGGCTCGAAGACGCCGGCACCACCACCTATCCGGTCATGGTGCACGAGCGCCCCGAAGAGGGCGAGGGCAGCGACGACCCGTTCGCGGGATTCGGCATGGCCCCGCCGTCGGATGAGCGCGACGGCATGAGCCTGGACGACCTCAACGACCTGTCCGCCACCTTCGGCGACCGGGTCCGCGGCGTGGACATCGACGTCTCCGGCCAGGGCGAGGCCAGCACCGGCGACAACTCGATCTCCGTCGGTATCAACCCCGCGCTCACCGGCTCGCTGGATCTGCGCAGCCTGAAGGTGCAGTACGGCCGCGGCATCACGCAGGACATGCTCGACGGCCGCCGCCCCGTCGCGGTGGTGTCACCGGAGCTTGTGGAGTCGCTTTTTAACGGCGATTCTGCCGCCGCCCTCGGCTCCCGCTTCGACGTGGACGTGGACGGCACCACCAGCGTGTTCACCATCGTCGGTGTGCTGGAGCGGGCAGAGAAGGACCCCGCGTTCGGGCAGTCCGCGGCCGCCGAGATCTTCATCCCGGCCACGTCGGCGGACCGGGTTGGGCTGGACGCCAGCTGGACACCGTCGTTTAGCGTGCGCTCCTCACCCGAAGAAGACCCGGAGGTCTTCCGCAACGATTTGCAGTCCTACCTCGACCGCAAGTACGCGGGCAACGAAAACTATGAGGCCGAGGTCTTCGATATTTCCGCGAGCCTTGAAGGCCTGACCACGATCTTCCGCACCCTGTCCACGGTGTTGTCCGCCATCGGCGGCATCTCCCTGCTCGTCGGCGGCATTGGCGTGATGAACATCATGCTCATCACCGTCACGGAGCGCACCCGCGAGATCGGTGTGCGCAAGGCCCTGGGCGCGACGCAAAACGACATCCGCGTGCAGTTCATCGTCGAGGCGATGCTGGTCTGCCTCATCGGCGGCATTATCGGCGTGATCCTCGGCGGCGCGGTCGGCATGATCGCCAGCTCCGCGGTGCTGGACATGACGTGGCCGCCGCTGAGCGCAGTGATCTTCGCGCTGTTGTTCTCGCTTGCGACAGGTGTGTTCTTCGGCGCGTACCCCGCCTCGAAGGCAGCAAAGATGCAGCCTATCGACGCCCTCCGGTACGAATAACCGCACTGGTTTTCGAGGGGATTCGCGCGTGTCGGCGCGCCGTCTAAGATGAGCCGCATGGCCAAAAAATCCTCCTTCGTGCACCTGCATAACCACACCGAATTTTCCATGTTGGACGGCATGGCGAAGGTGGACATGCTCGCCGACGAAGTGGTCCGTCAGGGCATGCCCGCGGTGGGCATGACCGACCACGGCAACATGTTCGGCTCGAACGCGTTCTACCGCCGCATGGTGGATGCAGGGGTCAAGCCGATCATCGGCATCGAGGCCTATATGGCACCGGAGTCCCGTTTCAACAAAAAGCGCGTGCTGTGGGGCACCCCGGATCAGAAGCGCGACGACGTTTCCGCGTCCGGCGCGTACCTGCACCAGACGATGCTGGCGGAAAACGCCACGGGCCTGCGCAACCTGTTCAAGCTGTCGTCGTTGGCCTCCTACGAGGGGCAGTTGGGCAAGTGGCCGCGCATGGACGCGGAGCTGATTGCCGAGCACGCTGACGGCATCATCGCCACCACGGGTTGCCCGTCGGGCGATGTGCAGACTCGCCTGCGCCTGGGCCAGTACGACGCGGCACTGGAGGCCGCGGCGATGTGGCAGGACATCTACGGCAAAGACAACTACTTCCTGGAGCTGATGGACCACGGCCTGCACATCGAGCGGCGCGTGCGCGAGGACCTGCTGCGTATCGGCCAAGCGCTGGATCTGCCGCCGCTGGTGACCAACGACTGCCACTACGTGCTCGAGTCCCAGGCGCCGTCGCACGAGGCGATGCTGTGCGTGCAGACCGGCAAGACCTTGCTTGACCCGGACCGCTTCAAGTTCGACGGCACCGGCTACTACATCAAGTCCGCCGAGCAGATGCGCGAACTGTGGGATTCCACGGTGCCGGACGGCTGCGACAACACCTTGTGGATCGCGGAGCGAGTCGGCGACTACGGAGAGTTGTGGGAAGAGCACCCGCACGACCGCATGCCGATCGCGGACGTGCCGGAGGGCCACACACCGACGTCGTGGCTGCGCGAGGAAGTCCTGCGCGGGTTGAAGGAGCGCTTCGACGGAGGAGAGGTCCCGGAGGAGTACCTGACGCGCGCGAGCTACGAGATCGACGTCATCGACATGAAGGGCTACCCGTCGTACTTCCTCATCGTGGCGGAGCTGATCAAGCACGCCCGCGAGATTGGCATCCGCGTCGGTCCGGGCCGTGGTTCCGCGGCAGGTTCCCTGGTCGCGTACGCGTTGACGATTACCAACATCGACCCGATGGAGCACGGTCTGCTCTTCGAGCGATTCTTGAACCCGGAGCGTCCGTCCGCGCCGGATATCGATATCGACTTCGACGACCGCCGCCGCGGCGAGATGATCACCTACGCCGCCGAGCGCTGGGGCGAAGACAAGATCGCTCAGGTGATCACCTTCGGCACGGTGAAGACCAAGCAGGCGATTAAGGACTCGGCGAAGGTGAACTTCGGTCAGCCGGGCTTCCAGATGGCAGACCGCATCAACGGCGCGCTGCCGCCGGCGATCATGGCGAAGGACATTCCGCTGTCCGGCATCACCGATCCGGAGCACGAGCGCTACGCCGAGGCTGCGGAGGTCCGCTCGCTGATTGAGACGGATCCGGACGTGGCCAAGATCTATGAGACGGCCCGCGGCCTCGAGGGAGTGGTGCGCCAGGCGGGCGTGCACGCGTGTGCCGTGATTATGGCGTCGGTGCCGCTGATGGAGCACATCCCGATGTGGAAGCGCCCGGCGGACGGCGCGATCATCACCGGCTGGGACTACCCGGCGTGCGAGGCCATCGGCCTGCTGAAGATGGACTTCCTGGGCCTGCGTAACTTGACGGTGCTCGGCGACGCGTTGGAGAACGTGAAGAAAAACCGGGGCGAAACCATCGACCTAGAAGCACTGGACACCGACAACCAGGCGGTCTACGAACTCCTCTCGCGCGGCGACACCCTGGGCGTGTTCCAGCTGGACTCCGGCGGCATGCAGGAGCTGCTCAAGCGCATGAAGCCGACCGGCTTTAACGATATTGTCGCCTCGCTAGCGCTGTACCGCCCGGGCCCGATGGGTGTGAACGCCCACTGGGATTACGCGGACCGCAAGAACGGGCGCAAGCCGATCACGCCGATCCACCCGGAGCTGGAAGAGCCGCTCAAGGAGATCCTGGACGAGACCTACGGCCTGATCGTCTACCAAGAGCAGATCATGAACATCTCGCAAAAGGTGGCGAACTACACCGCTGGTCAAGCAGACGGCTTCCGCAAGGCGATGGGTAAGAAGAAGCCGGAGGTGCTGGCGAAGGAGTACGAGACATTTTCTGCCGGCATGTTCTCCAACGGCTACTCCAAGGAAGCCGTGGATGCGCTGTGGGGCACCATCGAGCCGTTCGCGTCCTACGCGTTCAACAAGTCTCACGCCGCGGGCTACGCGCTGGTGTCCTACTGGACCGCCTACATGAAGGCGAACTACGCCGCCGAGTACATGGCTGCACTGCTGACCTCTGTGGGCGACAAGAAGGACAAGTCTGCGATCTACCTGTCGGACTGCCGCCACCTGGGCATTAGCGTGCTGCAGCCGGACATCAACGAGTCCGAAGAAAACTTCATGGCTGTCGGCGAGGACATCCGTTACGGGCTTGCAGCCGTGCGCAACGTCGGCGTGGAAGTGGTGGAGTCCATCAAGAAGACCAGGAAGGAAAAGGGAGCCTTCACCAGCTTCTCCGACTACCTGGACAAGATCGAGCTTGCGGCCTGCAACAAGCGAATTACTGAATCACTGATCAAGGCCGGCGCGTTCGACTCGCTGGAGCACCCGCGTAAGGGGCTCATGCTCATTCAGGAAGATGCGGTTGACTCTGTCCTTGCCACAAAGAAGGCGGCGGACAAGGGACAGTTCGACCTCTTCGCCGGCTTCGGTGGGGAAGAAGGTGCCGACAACTCCGCGTTCACCATCGAGGTACCTGACGACGAATGGGACCGAAAACACAAGCTCGCACTGGAGCGCGAGATGCTCGGCCTGTACGTCTCCGGCCACCCGCTCGACGGCTTCGAGGAGGCCATCGACGCGCAGACGGACACGCAGCTGACCACAATCCTGTCCGGCGAGATGCGCAACGGGGCAGAGGTGACCATCGGCGGGCTGATCTCTTCCGTGGACCGCCGCTTCTCCAAGAAGGACGGCTCGCCGTGGGCGATTGTCACCATTGAGGACCACCACGGCGCCCAGGTGGACGTACTGCTGTTTAATAAGGTGTACGCGCTGGTCGCTCCGCAGATCGTGGAGGACAACATCATCCTGGTCAAGGCGCACGTGTCCATCCGGGACGACCGCATGAGCCTGTTCGGCGACGACGTGAAGGTGCCTGAGCTCGGCCCCGGCAACGGTGCGGGCCTGCCGCTGCGTCTGACCATGCGCACCGACCAGTGCACGGCAGAAAACATCGCGAAACTCAAGGGCGTGCTGGTGAACAACGCCGGCGATTCCGACGTGTACCTGAACCTGGTCAACGGCGACAACAGTCAGCTGATGATCCTGGGCGACCACCTGCGTGTGAACCGGTCCGCCAGCTTGATGGGCGATTTGAAGGCGACACTGGGTGCCGGAATTTTAGGCTAGTGTCTGGCCCTAGAGAAGCGGAAAGCCCGTCCGGTGGGGACCGGACGGGCGCTCGGCTTGCGAGAAAGCAGCTCTACTTATTCGAGCCTGCCATCTTCTTGAGGCTCTCTTTCAGGCCTGGGACTGCGCCCACGACCACCATGATGGAGCTGATCGCCGCTGCGAGTGCGGTGACCCACAGCGAGATCTTGCCGATCACTTCGAGCGCCTGATCCTCGTAGGAGGACGGCTGCAGCCATGCCGGTGGGGTGTAGGTCGCCGTCGGGGTGTTGGTTACGACGTTCGTGCCGGTCGGCTTCTCCTTTTCGGTAGTTGCCGGGGTGGTGGTAGCCGGGGTGGTGGTGCCGGTCGGCTCAACCACCGACGGGCCCTCCTTGGTGGGGGCCGGCTCGTCAGCACTGGTAGGCGTCGTCGTAGAGGTGGCGGTCGTCTCAGATTCCTTAGTGGCCGAGGTAGTCGGCTCTGCGGTATTGGACGTGGTCGTCGTCGAAGTATCAGCTTCGGCGGCGGCTGCGGCCCCCGCGAGGGAGCCGGCTGCGATAGCGGTGGCCGCGAAGGACACGGCTACGAAACGGGACTTCATTGATTGACCTTCCTCAGGCGAAAGAGAGTTGGTGGATTAGAAGGGGAGGTTCGGAAGCTGGAAGTTGGGCAGCTGAACCTTCGGGGTGTGCAGGTGCGGCAGACCCAGGCCGAACTGAGCGTTGACCATGTCGATGATCTTGTTCGCACCGCGCGGGTCGGAGAACACGATCAGGGTGGTGGTCAGCACAGCACCCAGGGTGCCGGAGAAGATGCCGACGATGGTGCCCTGGGAGGAGCCGGAGCTCTTCTGCTCCGGCTTCGGAGCCGGGGTGGTCGGCTGAGTCGGCTCGGTCGGGGTGGTCGGCTGAGTCGGCTCGGTCGGCTCAGTCGGGGTGGTCGGCTGAGTCGACTCGGTCGGCTGAGTCGGCTCGTCGGTCGGCTCAGACGGGGTGGTGGTCTCGCTGGCCGGCTCAGACGGGGGGGTGGTCTCGCTGGCCGGCTCAGACGGGGTGGTGGTCACCGTAGCGGTTTCGGTGGTCGTAGCTGCAGTGTTCTCCTGAGCCATCGCCGGGACGGTGGCCAGCGACAAAGCGGTTGCGGCAGCCACGGCTGCAGTGGAAATGCGCTTCATATGTTCTCTTATTCTCCTCGTAGAAGATCCAAAACAGTCGATGCGGACGCTGTGCCCGACATGACACCCCGATGAACCTAGCAGGTTTAGGGTTAAAAATGTAGTGAAGCAACGGTCTTTATTTCATGGACAAACGTTGCCCGTCTGCGCGGGTTTACCTGGCAAACACCGAGCTCATAACGTTTCCGAGCGCGCCAAGCGCACCGATAACCAGCGCGACAGCGGAAAGTGCGATTGCGATCACACCGCCCTTGGAAAGGGAGCTGCCGGCACCGTCGGCGCCGGGTTGAGCGGGCTCGGCTGGCTCAGCCGGTGCCTCGACGAGCGAGTCCACCTGGAACACGGTGGTGGTGCCTGAAACCTCGTTACCAACGATCAGGAGGTTCTCGCCGTTCGGGGAGTCCTTCGCCGGCACAAAGGTCAGGCCCTCGGCGCCCAAGTCGCCGACCTTGTCCAAGCCGGCCTTCACGGCGTCGTCGCCTTCCTCGGCGAGCTCCTCCATATTGATGGAGAAGTCGCGGTTGTTGATGTATGCGGTGTAGGCCGGCGTCGCCGGGTCAGTGATGTCGTAGACCATCACGCCGCCGAGGCGCTCAAAGCCGATGAACGCGTAGGTCCGGCCGTTGATCTCGCCGACCGTGACGCCCTCCGGCTCCGGGCCCTTGTCGTCGGAGCGGGACTCGAACTCATTTTCCGTGTGGTTGGTGTTGAAGTACTCCGGCAGAAGCTTCGCGGTGATCTCCTCGAACTCGGCGCCGGAGTCGAACACGCGCTTGCCGTCGGCAGTGAAGATGGAGAAGCTGCGGCCTCCGTAGGTGTAGAGGTCCTCGTAGCAGTTCTTCTCCTCGTTCAGGCCGAATGCGGTGGTGATCTTCAACCGGCCCGCGTTCTCGTCCTGCTGGAACTCCTCGATCTCGGCTGCGGTCATCCCGGCGTAGCCCTCGCAGATCGGGGCCACCTTCTTGCCGCCCAGCTTCTTGATGCGCTCTTCCTCGGAGTAGGCCTCCCAGTCGCGGGCGTCGCCCTCGTTGGCGGTGACCAAGTAGGTGGTGCCGTCAACCTCGTAGGCGGCAATCGAGTCCGGCTGCAGGATGCTCTTGACCGGCGCGGTGCGGATGTTGATCTTGTCGTCCTTGTCGGAGATGTCCATGGGCACCTCGCGGCGGTCGGTGTAGCCCAGCGGCCACACGTCCTCGACGGTGGCAGAGGCGATGTCCACCACGGCCACGGCATTGTTTTCCTGCAGCGTGACGTACGCCTTGTCGCCTGCGACTGCGATGTACTCCGGCTCGAGGTTCTGCGCCTCGGTCGTGGAGGCGCCCACCTGGCCGTAGATGTGCACGCCCTTGTCTGCCAGGGTGCCCTCGAAGGCGCGGAAGTCGGCGGTGCGCACGTCGGCCTGCGTTGCGGCCTCAACAGCAGCAGGCAGCTTGACGACGGCTACGCTGCCCTCCGGATCAACCGAGTAATCCTCAGCAGGCTCGCCCTCGTTCGCCACCAGCGCGTAGTCGCCCTCCGGGGTGATGGTGACCATGTCCGGCAGGGCGCCGACGCCGACGCGGCCGAGCACGGCGCCCAGATTGTCGGCGCCGGCGTCGAAGAAGATCAGCTCGCCAGCATCGGTTTTGTTCTCCGGTTCGACGGTGGCCACCGCGAGGCCGTCGTTACGCACGGCGACGGAGTTAATGGTGGTGTTCTCGCCGCCGGAGACCTCGCCGACCTTCGTGGGCTTGGCGGGGTCGGCCGCGTCGAGGACGTCGATCTTGCCGGACAGTGCGTTGACGGTGAGGATGCGCTTCGAAGCGGCGTGGAAAGCGACGATTTCGGCGGCGGACTTCTCAAACGCGCCAGCGCCGTAGGAGCCCAGCACCGAGATGTCGGCGGTGGCACCGTCGGCAACATCCTTCACCGGTTCCGCAACAACGGCGGCGGTTGCCGGGGAGACAAAGCCGAGGGTGAGAGCGGTAGCGCACGCGGCGGCGATGCCGGTGCGGGAAAGGCCGGTGCGAGAAAGAGGGTGTCCGTTCATGGGGGAACCTTTCGGGGAGGCTGCAAAAACTAATACGTGAGCATGTGTACAGCCTGAAGGTGGGCGCGAAGTTACGGTGAGGTGAAGGGGGAGTGAACGAGTGGGGCAGTTGTAGACTCGCTAACCATGCGCACAGCCACACCGAACACGTCCGACTCCGCCTTCCAGGAAGTCCACGCAGCCGACATCCGGTTTGCGCAGGGCCGGATCTCATCGGTGATTTCGCCGACCCCGCTGCAGTATTGCCCGCGCCTGTCGGAGCAGCACGGGGTGGAGGTATACCTCAAGCGCGAGGACCTGCAGGACGTGCGTTCCTACAAGATCCGCGGCGCCTACTACGGCATCTCCCGGTTGAGTGAAGACGCCCGCGCTGCCGGGGTCGTGGCGGCGTCTGCCGGCAACCATGCCCAAGGCGTGGCCTACGCCTGCCGCGCGATGGGCATCCAGGGCAAGATCTTCGTGCCCAAGCCCACCCCAAAGCAGAAGCGCGACCGTATCCGCGTCCACGGCGGCGACGCCATTGAGCTTGTGGTTACCGGCAATACTTTTGATGAGGCCGCGCAGGCCGCCCGCGAGGACGCCGCGGCGCGCGGAGCGACGGTGATTGAGCCGTTCGACTCCCGCGACACGGTGATCGGCCAAGGCACCGTCGCCGCCGAAATCGTGGCGCAGCTAGCCAGCATGGGCAAGGAGCTGGACTCCGTGCTGGTGCCGGTGGGCGGCGGCGGGCTCATCTCCGGCGTGATGTCCTACCTCGCCGACATGTCCCCGGCGACAAAGGTGGTTGGGGTGGAGCCGAAAGGTGCGGCGTCGCTAGGCGCGGCACGTGATGCGGGCGAACCTGTCACCCTTGAAGACATTGATCCCTTTGTGGACGGTGCCGCGGTCAAACGCATCGGCGACATCCCCTGGCAGGTGTTCAACGCTCACCGAGATGCCACCGGACTGTTCGCTGTGGACGAAGGCGCGGTGTGCACCGAGATGCTCGGGCTCTACCAGAACGAAGGAATCATCGCCGAGCCGGCCGGCGCGCTTTCCGTGGCGGGCCTCGGGCTGGCGCAGCTGGCGCCCGGCTCGACTGTGGTGTGCATCATCTCGGGCGGCAACAACGACGTGCTGCGCTACGCCGAAGTTATGGAACGCTCCATGGTGCACCGGGGTCTGCGCCACTACTTCTTGGTCAACTTCCCGCAGGAGGCCGGCCAGCTGCGCCACTTCCTCAACGACATCCTCGGGGAGGAAGACGACATCGTCCTGTTCGAGTACCTGAAAAAGAACAACCGGGAAACCGGCGCCGCCCTCGTAGGCATCGAACTCGCCCACTCGGAGGACCTCACCCGGCTGCTGGAGCGCATGGACGCCTCGCCGATTGGGTGCCGCCGCCTCGAACCCGGTACGCCGGAGTACGACTACATCGTTGCGGGCTAAGCCGATGGAGCAGTCATACGCCCGCCCCGCGGATGAACTTGTCACCCACGAGTTCGAGGTCAAGCGCTCCCGCTTCATCGGCTGGATTGCCCGCGCGACCACCGAGGAGGAAGCGCGCGAAGTGATCAACGCCGCGCGCGAGGAGTACCCGGATGCGCGCCACCACTGCTCCGCGTTCATCGTGCACCAAGACGCCGCGCAGCCCATCGAGCGCTCCTCGGACGACGGTGAGCCGTCCGGCACCGCCGGCAAACCCATGCTGGAGGTGCTCAAAGGCTCCGGCATGCAAGACGTGGTGGCGGTTGCGATCCGCTACTTCGGCGGCATCAAGCTCGGCACCGGCGGGCTGGTCAGCGCCTACACCGAATCCGTGGCTGACACGCTCGAGCACGTCACCCGCGTCACGCGCGAGGTCCGCGAGCTGGGCACCGTGGATTTCCCCCACGCGGAGGCCGGTCGCATCGAGTCCGAGCTGCGCGCTGCGGGCATCGACGTCGTGGACGTGGAATACGGGCGCGCCGCCACCTACACCCTGGCGTTCGAGCCGGGGGAGCGCGAGCGTGTGGACGCGCTGTTGGCCGCCGCCACCCACGGCGGCGCCGAGATGAAAGAGGCTGGCTACCGCTGGGTCGAACGCGGCGCGTAAGGCGCTACACTTAGACCCCATGACGATGCAGCCGCGCCCCAATGACCCGATCGCACAGCGCAAGGCCGCCGTGCGCCAATATTCCCGCAACGCCGTCCTGTGGGCCGGCGGCGGCGTAGCCGGAGGCATCGCGTTCGGCCTGATTTTCGGTTCCTGGACCTTCCTGTTCCTCGGACTCGTAGTCGCCGTTGCAGGCGGGTTCACCAACTGGAACAAGGTCCAGCGAATCGTCAACCACAAGGACCAGTACTAGTTTGACCCAGCCAACCATGGCGGCGGTGCGCATCGACGCCTGGCTGTGGGCCGTGCGCATCTTCAAAACCCGCAGCCAAGCCGCGGACGCCGTGCGCGCCGGGCACGTCAAAATCGACGGCAAAGCCGTTAAACCGGCCCAGCAGGTCGTGCCGGGGGAGACGGTGCGCGTGTGGAAGGACCACCGCGAGTACATCCTTGAGGTGGCCGCGACTGTGAGCAAGCGCGTCGGCGCGCCGATTGCCCGCTCCTGCTACATCGACCACTCGCCGCCGCCCCCGCCGCGCGAGCTGTTTGCGGCCCCGCCGGTGCGCGACCGCGGCACGGGCAGGCCGACGAAGAAGCAGCGCCGCGAGATCGACCGGCTGATGGGCCGGCGCAACTGAACTACTCGCCGCGCAAAAGCCGCAAACGGTTAGTCAGCCGCTTGCGCCGTACCTGCGGGCGGTTGCCGGCATCCCAGGTGCGCTCGATGTGCTCGGTGCCGAAGCGGTTGAGCAGCAAATCGTCCACGATGCGCACTTGGCCCGGCACGAAGGGGTAGGACAGCGAGTTCGAGATCGCCTCGATGTCCGCCGGGTTGGTCAGCTCCGCGACGTCGGAGACGTGCTCCATGCCGTGGGCGCGCAAAAGCTCCGTGCAGAAGCGGTAGTCGCCCGCGCGCGACAGTGGGAACTGGTTGCCCAGCAGCACGGTGAGGATGCCCGGCAGGGTCTCCGGGGAGATTTCCGCGTCCACATCGGTGTTGACCTTGTCTGCCGGGTCCTCCGGGTTCGCCAGCGATGCGATCTGGTCGAACTGCTGGTCCGCAAGCTCTATCAGGCCGGCCGCGAGGGTGAAGGCGCGGTCCACCTGCGGGTCCAGGTTCTCGGTGGCGCGCTTGTACCGGATGTCGTGCTCGAACTCGGCCCAGGCGTGCTGCAGCACGGTGCGGATCTGCACCTCAAAGACTTGGCCGACGTACTCTTCCAGGCCTTCGGACTGCTCCTGCACCCGCACGATCATGTGGTGCGAGCCGTAGCCGAAGCCGCCGGCCACGCGCGTTTCTTCGGCCTTGTCCACGCTGCGCAGCACTTCGAATTGGTCCGCGAGGAGGCGCTGCACGGCCGGGATTTCGGTGGAGTGCAGCACCGTGATGCGCGCGCCGATGATGTCTTTGATGTCGTGCCACGGGTCGGGGTAGACCATCTCGCCGTCATCGCGCGTCTTGCGGGCCTTTTCCTTCAGCGAGGTCCAGGATTTCACGCGCGCGTCCACGCGGTCGAAGTTGACGCCGGCGTCGCGCATGAGTTCGTGCAGCGCGTGCCGAAACGCCGTCGCGATGTCGTCGTGTTCGCGCATCCAGGCAAAGTAGGTCGACCCGAGGCGGGCGATGGTGTCGTCCATCGCCTTGTTCCTCGGTTTCGCCGGCTTCGCGGGATGCTTTGCAGTGCTCATAACGGCGGGATAGCTTACATGGTCAACAGCACCGCAGGCAGTTCGGCGCACAGCTGCGACAACTCCACAGTGCCGGAATATTTCTGCCCGGTGAGCCGGTCGGTCCAGGTGCCTTCGGGAAGGGTGAGGGTGGTGCCGCGCCAGCCTCCGGCGCGCTCCAAGCTGAGCGGGGCGCGGGTCGCTACGGCGATGACCTGTGGTTCGTCGTGAAGCAATCGCACCATGCCCACTGCGTGCTCGCGCGCGGGGCCGGCGGCGAAGAGTGCCCGGTAACTGCCTTCGAGGAAGAGCTGTGGGCGCTCGCGGCGCAAGGTGAGGGCGGCGCGCACAAGGCGTTGCTTATCGACGTCCTCCCGAGCCCCCTCACCAGCACAAAGGGCCTGATAAGCGACGAAGCGGCGGTTGTCCGGGTCCACCAGCGAGAAGTCGAGAAACTCGGTTCCTTGGTAGGTGTCGGGGATGCCGGGTCCGACAAGTTGGAGCAGCTTGCGTCCGAGCGAGACGGCCACCCCGCCGCGGTCGAGTGTGCGCGCGAAGTCCGCGACGAGGCGCGTAGCGGGGCCATGCGTGAGGTGCGCAATCCACTCGGTCACTTGTGCCTCGTAGTCATGGTCGTTGTCGTACCAGCTCGTCAGCGTGTCCGCCTCACGCACAGCTTTGACCGCGTACGACTGCAGGCGCTGGGTGAATGCTTCGTCCGCGCGGCCGTCACGCGGCCACGCGCCCAGCACGTTGTGCAACAGAAACAGGCCAGTGGCGGTGTCAGGCGGCGGGGTGAGCGCGAACACGTCGTCGACGAGCTGGCTGAATTCGCCCGGCACCTCAGAGATCTCGATCATGCGGGCGCGGGTGTCTTCGCTGCGTTTCGTGTCGTGCGTGGTCAGCGTTGTCATGGTGCGCGGCCATAACCTGCTGCGCTCGTCCTGCAGGAGGTGGAATTCAGCCTGGCTGACGCCGAATCGCCCGGGTGCGCCGCCGACTTCCTGCAGTGCTACCAGACGGCACGCGCGGTAGAACAGAGTGTCCTCCACCCCTTTGGCCATCACCGCTCCGCAGACCTGGGCGAAGCGGTGGGCCGCCTCGCCGTGCGCGGCCAAGGCAGTCGCAACAAGGTCGAGCGCCGCCGCGTCAAACCCGATTGGGCTCTGGGCCAATTCCGCAATCAGCGTCGCGGTCACTCTCGATAGCGAACGGTAGTCAGCGCGGTAGACGGGCATGCCGGCAACCAGTTCCACAAGCACCTCGGTGAGCGCCGTGTCGCTGACCTGGGAGCCTGCGGAAGAGAGGCTGTCGTGGCGCACCGCGCGGGCGAGCCTGCGGATCTCCGCAGCGAGCTCGTCTTCCGCAACGCGCGCTTTGAGCATCCACTCGGCCTTTTCCACAGCGTGCGCGTCCCAAGTGGTGCCGCTGAAGCGCAACGCCACCGCACCCAGCGCGGTGGCGGCGTCGGTGTTGACGAAGACGCCGTCGAACTCGCGCAGCGCGTCGTAGCCGGTGGTTCCGTCGACGTTCAGGCGTGGATCCAAAGGCTCGTCCGCCGCGAGGATTTTCTCCACGATCAGCCAGGTGTCCGGGCCGATAAGCTCGCGCAGCCGCGTGAGGTAGCCAAACGGGTCGGTCAGGCCGTCGGGGTGGTCGACGCGGACGCCGTCGATAAGCCCTTCGCCCACAAGTTCCCGCAGGCAGGAGTGGGTGGCGTTGAAGACGTCTTCGTCTTCTTGGCGCACGCCGGCGAGGCCGTTGATGGAGAAGAAGCGGCGGTAGGAGATGATGCCGTCGCGCCAGTACATCAGCCGGTAGTGCTGGCGCTCGTGCACGGCGGCCGGGTCGTCGTTGAGGTCGGTGTAGCTGCCGGGGGCGAGTGGGAAGACGTGGTCGTAGTAGGTGAGCACGTCCTCGCCATCGGGGTGCTTGAGCTTCAGCGCGTCCGTGTCGCCGGGTGCGCCAAGGACCGGCAGCGCGATTTTGCCGCCCGCGCCGTTGTCCCCGGCCCAGTCGATGTCGAAGAAGTGGGCGTAGTTCGAATCCTTCCCGTGCTTGAGCACGTCCCACCACCACCGGTTGCGCCGCGGCACTTCCACGCCGAGGTGGTTAGGAACGATATCCACCACCAGCCCCAACCCGGCGCCGTGCGCCACACGGGCAAGCCGGCGCAGCCCGTCAATGCCGCCGAGCTCTGGGTTGATCACGGTCGGGTCGATCACGTCGTAGTTGTGGTTCGACTCCGGCGCGGCAGCGAAGATCGGGGAGAGGTACAGGTGCGAGACCCCGAGGTCGGACAGGTAGGGCACAAGCTCGGCGGCCTGGGCGAAGCCGAACGCGCGGCCGTGAGGGTCCGCATGCGGGCCACGCAGCTGCAGGCGGTAGGTGGAGGTGATGGGGCGCTTCACGCCCCACACCCTAGCTGGATTTTGTGTGGCGCAGCAGGGGAAACCCCACGGAATAGGCCAGCACATTCGCGCCGGGCAGGCGACCCGCCACCTCGTCGGCGTCCGCGTCGAAAACGAATAGCTCGCGCCAGTCGCGGGTGGCGTAGACCAGCCCGGTCTGCGGCCGCAGCACGGCCTCGAAGTGGCGGTGCAGCAGGGTAAAGGGGCGTGGGTGGGAAAGCCACCAGGCGGCGGGGGAGTCGTGTCCGTCCACCTCGAAGCCTCGCGGCAGCTCGTCGCAGTCCAGCGCGACGCTGGGGCAACGTACTAGAAACTCCACGCCGTCGTCGCGCTGCGCGCGGGATATCAGCTGTTCGGCCGCGACGTTCCACAGCTGATGGGCGCTCACACCTGCGGCGCCGACCTCTTGGTGGGTAAGGCCAGTGGAGTCAGGGGAGTCGAATACGCACATCAAGCCAGGCGAGAGGCTGATAAATGCGGTGGAGGTGCTAAAACCGGCGGCGATGCGCGCGCGAGTTGCCGCGCCGTCCACGTGCGCAAGCCGCAACGTGATCGCCGTGGCGGGAACGGGTGCGTGTTGGAGAAGCTGCATGGCTACTTAGACGCAGCCGCACCCGCCCCGGTTCCCTAGGGGCCGAAGTTTTTTTTAAAACGGCGGCTGCTCGTCTAACCCCAGGGCCTCAAGCAGCTGGTCGGCCTGCCAAATCTGGATGTCCTGGCCTTTGTCCTTCAGCTCGCGGGCGCGTTTTTCCTTCGAGGTCACCGTGGCCCATTCGCCCACCACCAGTACGGTAGTCTTCTTCGTCACGTTCTTGCCCACCTGCGCGCCCTGCTCGGCGATCTTTTGCCACAGCTCGCCCTTGTCGTGCGGCTCAAACTCGCCGGTCAGCGTGACGTTTTCGCCGTACAGTGGCGCGTTCGGATCTGCGTCCGGGTTCGGCTCCGGCACAGTGTCTGGGGTGGCCACGGACTGCCAGGGGCGCTGGGGACCTTTGTTTTGCTGCGTCCGCTTCGCCGGGCCCGCTTGATTAGAGCCCTGCGGCGCCGCCGATGCTGCAACCGCAGCGGCAACTCCGCCCTGAGCCGCCTTTTCCGCCTGCATCGCGCGGCCCGCGCCGGAGCGGTCGCGCAACACCGGGGTCACGCGGGCGGCGTCAATCGAGCCGAGCGTGAAGCCCGAGTCGTGCACAAAGCTCATCAGGCTGCCGGTGTGGCCAGCCCGGCGCGCCAGGCCTACCATCACGCCGGCGCAGGCCGCGGCATCCTCGCAGGCGTCGTGGTGGTTGTCCAGCGTGATGCCGAAGTGCTCCGCCAGCGTAGGCAGGCGGTGGTTGGCCACATCCAGCTTGGTGGCGCGCGCCTGGGCGAGCGTGCAGGCGAACAGCATCTGCGGCACCTCGACGTCGGAGGCTTGGCAGGCGTCGCGCAGCGCGGAGGCGTCGAACTGGGCGTTGTGCGCCACCAGAGGCAGATCGCCGACGAACTCGGCCATCTTCGGAATGCAGTCGCACACGTCCGGCGCGTCGGCGACGTCTTGCTCGGTGATGCCGTGGATGGCCACGTTGCCCTCCTCGAACTGTGCGAGAGACGCCGGCGGCTTGCACAACCACGATGCGCGGTCCACCTCCTCGCCGTCAACTATCTTCACCAAACCGATTTGGCAAATCGAGCCCCAGCGGCGGTTCGCTGTCTCCACGTCGAAGCCGACGAAGGAAAAGCCAGGGATGCCAGCGCCGCCGGCCACGGTGCCGGTTGCAGGGGCGTGGCCGTGCTGTGCGTCGTCGAGAAGCTTGCAAAGCTCGGCGGGGCCCTCCTCGTCGCCGGGGGCGAACCAGACGGCCACAGTGCCGCCGGCAGTGTCGATGTCCACACGCGGGCGGGTCCACGCGTCGCCCGGGACGGAGGTGGTGCCCGAGATGTCGGCGATGGCCACCTCGCGGGAGTTGCTGCCGCCGCGCAACGAGGCCGCGAGTGCGGTGGGAGTGAGGGTCAGTGCCTCGTTGGTCACGGTCAACGTTGCGCCGTGCGCGGTGATCATTACTGGCTGGCCTCCGAATTTCCTTCGCCTGCGGGTGGTTGGGTGCGGCGCAGCACCACGGTGGAACGTTGGCCCACAGTCACAGCCGCGCCGGGCTGGACCGGCTCGGCATTCTCGCGCACGCCGAGCGCTTCGGTGGTGTCCACGACTACCTCCCACTCGTCGCCGAACTCGGCGTCCGGCATCGTGAAGTCGATGTCTTCGTAGTGGGCGTTGAACATCAACAGGAAAGAATCGTCCACCACGCGCTGTCCGCGCGCGTCCGGCTCGGCGATAGCTTCGCCGTCCAAGAACACCATCAGAGCACGCCCGAACGGGGTATTCCAATCGTCCTGCGTCATCAGCGTGCACTCGGGTGTCAGCCACGCGATCTCGCGGCCGTGCTCCTCGTCGCCCAACGCGCCGCCGGCGAGAAAGCGGCGGCGGCGGAACACCGGGTGGTCGCGGCGCAGCTCAATCAGCCGACGGGTGAAGTCGTGCAGGTCGGACGCTTCCTCGAGTCTGGACCAGTCCATCCAGGCGATCTCGTTGTCCTGGCAGTAGACGTTGTTGTTGCCGCCCTGGGTGCGCGCGATTTCGTCGCCGTGGGCGAGCATCGGGGTGCCCTGGGAAAGCAACAAGGTGGTGAGGAAGTTGCGGCGCTGGCGCGCCCGCAGGTCCAGCACTTCCGGGTCGTCCGTTTCACCCTCCACGCCGCAGTTCCAGGAACGGTTGTGGCTCTCGCCGTCCCGGTTGTCCTCGCCGTTGGCCTCGTTGTGCTTGTCGTTGTAGCTGACCAGGTCGTTGAGGGTAAACCCGTCGTGGGCGGTGATGAAGTTGATCGACGCGGTGGGCCGGCGGCCATTGTGCTGGTACAGATCCGACGAGCCGGTCAGCCGCGAGGCGAACTCGCCGAGGGTGGAATCCTCGCCGCGCCAGAAATCGCGCATGGTGTCGCGGTACTTGCCGTTCCACTCGCTCCACAGAGCAGGGAAGTTGCCCACCTGGTAGCCGCCTTCGCCCACGTCCCACGGCTCGGCAATGAGCTTGACCTGGCTGACCACCGGGTCCTGCTGCACCAGGTCGAAGAACGTGGCTAGGCGGTCCACGTCCGAAAACTCGCGGGCCAAGGTGGAGGCGAGGTCGAAGCGGAAGCCGTCCACGTGCATGTCCGTGACCCAGTAGCGCAGCGAATCCATGATCAGCTGCAGCGAGTGCGGGTAGCGCACGTTGAAGGAATTTCCGGTGCCGGTGTAGTCCATGTAATGGAACTTGTCGTCGTCCACCAGCCGGTAATACGCCTCGTTGTCGATGCCTCGGAACGCGATGGTGGGACCCATGTGGTTGCCCTCGGCGGTGTGGTTGTACACCACGTCCAGGATGACCTCGATGCCCGCCTCGTGGTACGAGCGCACCATCTGTTTGAACTCGGCCACCGCGTCGCCCGGGGCAGTGGATGAGGCGTAGTTGTTCTCCGGGGCGAAAAATCCGAACGTGTTGTAGCCCCAGTAGTTGCGCAGGCCCAGATCCCGCAGGCGGTCGTCCTGCAGGAACTGGTGCACCGGCAACAGCTCAATCGCGGTCACGCCCAGATCCTTGAGGTAGTCCACCATCACCGGATGCGCCATGCCGGCGTACGTGCCGCGCAGGTCCTCCGGGATGCCGGGGTGCGTCTGCGTCATGCCTTTGACGTGGCACTCGTAGATGACGGATTCGCCCTCGGGGATTCTCGGCGCGCGGTCGTCACCCCAGTCGAAGAACGGGTTGATCACCACGGACAGCATCGTGTGGCCCAGCGAGTCCTCTTCGTTGCGACCCGTGCCCGGCTCGTCCGCGTGCGCGTCGTAAGAAAACAGCGAGGAGTGTTGGTCAAACTCGCCGTCGAAAGCGCGCGCGTACGGGTCCACCAGCAGCTTGTTCGGGTCGCAGCGTTTGCCGTTGTGCGGGTCCCACGGCCCGTGCACGCGGTAGCCGTAACGCTGGCCGGGGCTCACGCCGGGCAGGTAGGCGTGCCAGACGTGGTTGTCCACTTCCTCCAGCGGGATGCGGGTCTCCGCCCCGCCGTCGTCGATAAGGCACAGCTCCACTTTCTCCGCGACACCGGAGAACAGCGCAAAGTTCGTGCCTGCGCCGTCGAACGTGGAGCCCAGGGGGTAGGAGGAACCGGGCCAGACAATGGTCTCACTCATGGGGCCACAGCCTAGTGCCCCCTCAGACACTTCGCTTCAGGCCGTCGAGCAGGAAGGCCACTGCCGCTGCGTGCTCGTCCGCGCCGTCCGTCTCCTCGTCCGCGCCGGTGGCCTGCGCCAGCTGCGCGGCGGATTGCTGCACCGCCGCATCGCCTAAGGTCAGCCGCAGCAAACCGAGGGCCGCGATGCGCACATTGCTTATCGACGCAGCCTCGCCCAGCCACGCCCTCACCGAGGCCGCGAACCTGGTCTCCAACTCTTTTTGCACCTGCGAGCCCGGCTGGCTCACCGCCGCGACTACGACCTCCGCGCCGTCGCGGGTGGCCAGCAGCGCCTCGCGCAGCTCGCCGCTTAAGCGTGCGGGATCGGACAGTGGGCCGTCGAAAAGCTCCTGCACAATCTCCTCCGCCATTGAGGCGATGAGTTCCTGCTTGTTGGCGATGTGCCAGTACAACGCGCCGGGCGCGACGGACAGCGAGTTGGCTACCCGGCGCATGGACACGTCCGCGAGACCGTACTCGGCGAGGATTGCCAGCGCCGCCTCGGTGATGCGCTCACGGGTTAACTGCATTCCTCCAACATAGACGCGCGCGTGGGCCGTCGGCGCGGAAAATACCTTTACGCGACCTCACAGAAACCCTCCAGAATGCTTGTATAGATGTCCAACGGGGGAAACAGTGAGTAGTTGGTACTATTTCTGGCAGGTCTTCACCGCGACTGTATTTACTGATACCGAAAAGACACGGAAGAAACAGTCGCTGGTGCCAGCCCGCGCCGTATTTCCGGGCGGGTCCGACAACGAGAGGTACAGGTATACCGTGAAGTTGCAAACGAAGCAGAGCTTGGCAGTCACGACGGCGGCACTCGCCCTCGTGCTACCGCTCACCGCGTGCGGGTCCGACGACGAAGGCGCCTCCGGCGGTCTGTCTACCGCCGCTGAGGCTCCTGAAGCATCCGCCGCGAACTCTTCCACGGAGGCCTCTGCTGAGAAGTCTGGAAAGTCTGAGGAGAAGACGGAAAAGACTTCGAAGACCTCCGAGAAGGAGAAGAAGGAAGAGAACAAGGACGGCAAGCAGAAGTCTAACCAGGCGCAGGGCGGCGAGGAGCAGCCGCCGACACTGGTGAACCCGTTTGAAAACGGCATGCCGGAAAACACCAACGAGCCGCTGGCCAACGGTAAGGAAGGCAGCGAGGACGACCGCCGGGAGATGGAAGATACCGCCCGCGCCGTGTTGAACCCGGGCTCGTTCGCGGACTGGACCCCGACCATCCTGGAGAACTCCTGCAAGGCGGTGACCGAGCCGATGCTTGAGGAGCTTGAGCGCCAGGGCATGAGCCTGGAGCAGGTCCAGGAGGCCAGCCGTCTGGCTGAGGAACAGGGCCAGGGCATCGAACTTCCGGAGACGGAGGTCAGCCTGACCGATGTGCGCATCGACGGCGACCGCGCGTCCGCAAGCTTGACCGCGAAGAGCGACCAGGGCGAAGAAACCTCGACCATGATCTTCCAGAAGGAAGACGGCCGCTGGAAGCTGTGCAACTAATCCGCAAGTCCGCACTGAGCGCCGGAGCTGGGCTCCTGGCGCTCGGTTGCGTTTTGGGCATCCTCGGCGGCGGGGTGTGGGCGTTGGTGAGGCCTGCATACATAGGCGTGGTTGAAGGAGGCGGCCTGCGGGTGGATCAGGCGGAAAGTCCCGCCAACGCCGAGTTTGCGGGCTTCGGATCGTTTGCCCTGCTTACCGCCTTCGCCGGTGTCGTGGTGGCCGCGGTCGCCCTGATCTCTGCGAACCGCGGAAGGGTCCGCGGTTCGGTGGCGTGGCTGCTCTGGGCTGGCACCGTCAGCGCGGTAGCTGCGGCAGCGCTGTACATTTTCGGCGGCTGGTTCGTGGGGGTTGTGCATCCCCTCCCGTCGCCGGACGAGCTTGCGGACGGCGACACGTTGACGATGGTCCCGCCCGTGCGACCCGGTGCCGCGTGGGCGGCGGGCCCGTTCGCGGCGGTGCTGGTCTACTGGGCCGCCAACCTGCTGGCCTACACCGGGCAAGACGAGTAGTCAGCGCCTACCGGGCCAATCCACCACCGAGTGGCCGGCCGTCTGCTGGCTCACGTGGTCGATGGCCGCCAGACACGCCGCCATGGCCGAGATGACAAATTCGCCGACCTGCTCAGGTGCGGCGCCCTCGGAGACGAGCATGGTGGACTCGGCGTGCATGTGCGCGGCACCGTCGAACTCGTGCAGGTAGGCGGAGGTAGCGCAGGTGCGCTCGTTGACATCGTTGCACACCAGCCATAGCGGCAAGAACGCATCCAAGGCGTCGCGGCCGGTGTCCCACATACCTGTCACTCGGGCATAGCGCGTGCCCGGTTCGCCGTCGATAGTCAGGGCAAAGGCCACGCCGTTGACGCCGGTGGCAATCACGTCGTCGTCGCCCACGCCGTAACGGAAATCCAGTTGCTCCAAGGCGTCGGTGAGATCGTCGATGCCCACCGGCGCGATGTCACCTGCCGGGCCGCCCACTTCGCGGTAGAGCTCCGGTGCCGTGGACACCTCCTGCCTGCCGCCGCGCGGCAAGTGCCGCAGCGAAGGGTGCCTGCCCAGCAACACGTCGGTGTCCTGGGTGCGCAGGAGCTGCGGCGGTAGCGGCTGGTCCAGGCCCGCGTCTACGAAACGCTCGCGCAGCTTCCGGTAGAACGCGGCGGCGTGCTCGAGGGTGTCGACCAATTCGGCGGCCAGTTGATCGTCGCTAAGCCCATGCTTGATGTGCACCCCGCGGCGCATCCGCGCGCACAAATCCCCGGATTCCAGCAGGCGGAAGCTCGCCCATGGCCCGACCCGGTCGTGGTTCCACGTGTTGATGAAGCGGGCGAGAGCGCCTGAGTGCTCGAAGTCTGTGGGGATGCGCTCTGCGGTGTCGATGACCAGCGCCATCGGGCGGGAGTAGTCCACCCAAATCGCCACAGTAAAAGCGTGAGCCCCGATGACCAGGCGGTCCGGACGCACCATCGGCTCGAAGCCGAGGCCCTCCAATACGGCAGCGACGCGCTCGAGAGTGACCTCGCCGGGGCGCTGTCGGCCCACCGGTGCAGCGTGCTTTCCCATACAGCGAGCATAACGCCCGATGCGAAGCCAGCGCCCTTGGATTCCGCCGCAACGTCTACAATGTCGGCGGAATCGACTTGGTTGCGAAGGAGGTCATTGCGGTGTCCGCTGTCGGGAATCCGATTTTGGTGGTGGTGCTCAGCCTTGTGGCGGGGCTTCTCGTCGGCGGAGTGTGGTCCAGCTACCAACGCGGCGCTCCGCGTGCGGTCACCGCCGTGCTCGCGCTTTTGGCTGTCATGGCCCTGCTCTTCGCGGCGCTGATGCTTCTGGAGGTGATGTGAGATGGCATGGTCCAAACAGCCGCTGACCCGCGGGGAAGTTGAATCGTTGACCAACGTGTGGCGCGCCCGCGGGTTGATCCCCGTGCTCGTTGCGGTGGCTTCGGCGTTCGCGGCGTGGGCGCTGCTGCTGCCGGTGGTGCCCACCGCGGTGATCGACGCGGGCCAGCCA
Source organism: Corynebacterium sp. HMSC034A01 (assembly GCF_001838175.1). Lineage (NCBI taxonomy): Bacteria > Bacillati > Actinomycetota > Actinomycetes > Mycobacteriales > Corynebacteriaceae > Corynebacterium > Corynebacterium sp. HMSC034A01. The sequence continues at coordinate 100,474 of NZ_KV835964.1, forward strand.
GCCTCCCTGGCAGGGCTGTCCACCGGCGTGTTCATGTTCGCCACCGTGATCACGCAGATATTCACCCCGAAAGCGCTGAAGACGTTCGGCTTCGGCTGGGTTTTGGCCATTTCCTCGCTGCTGCTGGGCATCCCGGCGTTCGGCTACATGCTCGGCATGGACGCCGCACCGCTGCTGACCGTCAGCGCCATCCGCGGTATCGGCTTCGGCGCACTGTCCGTGGCGGAAGCCGCCATCATCGCCGAGCTTGTGCCGCTGCGACTGTTGGGCAGTGCCACCGGCATCTTCGGCATGGTCGTCGGCCTCGCACAGATGGTGGCGCTGCCGTCAGGCCTGGCGCTGGTGGACAAGATCGGCTACGACGCCGTGTACATGATCGCCGCCTCCATCGGCGCAATCTCGCTGGTGGCCTGCCTGGCCATCCCGCCCATTCCGCCGGCGGACCCGGACGCGGAGACGCAGCAGAGCGTGCGCGTGCCCATGTGGCACCTCGCGCTCGTGCCGGCGCTCGCCTTGATGTTTGTCACCACCGCCTACGGCGCGATCACGAACTTCCTCCCGGTGTCCATGCGTGAGCTCGACCCCGTCTCCGGCGCAGCGCTGGCGGGTGTGATGCTGGCGGTGCTCAACTTCGCCGCGATGGTGGCGCGCTACGTCGCCGGGCGGATCATGGACCGCCGCGGCTACCCGGGCAGCGTCATCATCCCGTGCCAGATCATCGCCGCCCTCGGTGTGGCGCTGATGGCGATGATCCTGTCCATGGAGCTGCCAGCGTGGACCATGCTTATCGCCGCGCTGTTCTACGGCGCAGGTTTCGGCGGGGTGCAGAACGAGGCGCTGACGATGCTGTTCTACCGCCTGCCGCGCCACAAGACCTCGGAGGCCTCGGCGATCTGGAACATCGGCTTCGACGGCGGTACCGGCTTAGGCTCCACGTTCTACGGGATGCTGGTGGCGCAGATGGCGTTTGCCCCGGTGTTCGGCATCGCCTCTGCGGTGATCACCATCGGCCTTGCCATCACGCTTCTGGACCGCCAGCTGGGCCGCCACCGCGTGGTGGAAGTGAACAACCTGTCCGCGCGCCTGAAGTCCGTGCAGGTCCCGCGGCCCTACCCGCGCAAGCGCCAGTAGTCTGCGAGGAAGCTACACTACGCACCTATGAGCGAGACAACCCCCAGCCCGACGGCCCCCGCTGTGGCAGTGTTCGACACGTTTTCGGGGACAGACCCGGCGGTGGCGGCGCTGCGCGACGCATTACGGGCTGAAGGGGTAAACGCGGAGGTCACCTCGGACCCGGCGAGTGCCGTCGCCGCGGACGGGCTGGTCGTGGCCGCCTCCGGTGACGCCGCCGAAGCGCTGCGGGCACTGCGCACCGCTCAGGCTGATCGCGTTGTGGGGCAGCGTCTCGCCGGATCGCGCCCGGTGCTTGTGGTCGGCGCCGCCATGGACGCGCTGTTCGAGCGCGGCGCGGACGGTGCGGCTGGGTTCGGGGAGTGGCCGGGAGGCGTCGAGAAGCTTGAAGCCCCCGTGGAGCGTGCGGAGGTTGTGGCCGCGGACGGTTCGTTGATGCTCGACGGCGCGCAGGAGTTCGAGTTCAACGCCGCCACCGGCGCCCGCGATTTCGAGCTGAAAGAGGACGAGTTCATCGCCTACCCGAAGCTGAGCTGGGCGGGCGAGGTGCTGGCCGCGGTGGAAAACGGCCCGCTGTGGGCGACGCGTTTCCACCCCGAAGCTTCCGGCGCGGCTGGCACCGGCGTGCTGCGCAACTGGATCTCGCAGCTGGGGTAGTGCGATGACCGATGTGACGGGGAACCTCAAGGCCGCAGAGGCGGCGGTTGACGCCGCCCGCGAAATCTTCGTCAACGAACTCGGCGCGGCGCCTGCCCTGCGCAAAGGCTCGGGCGACTTCGCCACCGCAGCGGATCTGGCAATTGAGGAGCTCCTGCGCGACAAGCTCACCGGCGCAACCGGCATCGGTGTGTTCGGCGAGGAGCAGGGCGGCAAGCTGGACGAGCACGCCTGCTGGGTGGTGGACCCCATTGACGGGACCTCGAACTATTCCACTGGCAACCCCAACTGCGCGATCCTGGTCTCGCTGCTGGTGGAGCGGCAGCCGGTGGTTGCGGTGGTGGACGCGCCGCTGCTGGATATGCGCATGACGGCTATCGACGGCCAGCCGGTGCATCTCAACGGCACCGAGCTGCCGCCGCTGAGCGAGGCCACGTCCGCGCCGCACGTCGGCGTCGGTTCCCTGTTTTCCCGCGACCGCAGGCGGATGCCGTCCAACCAGCGCCTGGACCTGGCGGGCGCGCTGACCCGGGCGCACCTGCGCCCACGGATCTCCGGTTCGGTGGGCATCGACTTGGCCTTCGCCGCCCAGGGCATCTACCAGGCCGCGGTGAGCTTTTCGCCGCACGTGTGGGACAACTCCGCGGGCATCCTGTTGGCTCGCAGCGCAGGTGCTGTGGCCACCGCCGGCGACGGCACGCCGTGGGAGCCCGGCAAGGTCGGGGCCGTAGTGGGCACCGCAAAGGCCCACGCCGCGGTGATGGAGGCGATCCGGAAGGTACGAGTTGATGCGGGCGAGGAGGAATAACGCATGAGTACAACTGCACAACCCGACAAGAAAGCCGCCCGCGAAGGGGCGATCGCACTCGGCGTCGCGGGCGCGCTGACCTGGATCAGCTCGCGGATGGATTGGGTGCGCGCCGAGTTCGTCGACGACATCTCCGGCGGCGGCGAGGCCAGCGTCAACGGCGCGGACTGGTCCACGGAGACCGGCGCGATTGCGGTGCTGCTGCTTGCCGGCATGGTCGCAGCATTTGCTTTGCGGCGCCTCGGCCGCCGCGTCATCGGCGTCATCTGCGCGGCGGCGTCCGTGGGGCTGGCGGTGCCGACTGTGCGTCTGCTCACCGGCGGGGCAGACCCGGAGCGGGTGCACGCGCTGCTGACCGCTGGCGCGGACGAGGCGCAGCAGGGCAATTCCGCGCCGGCGATCGCGCAGTGGGCTGAGATCACCTCCGCCACCACGGAGGTGGCCGGCCCCGGGCTGGCGCTCGCGGCCGCGGTGCTCGGCCTGGCCGGCGGGGTGCTGCTGGTCGCGCGGCCGGGTGAGGATTCGCCGCGGCAGCACAAGTACGAGAAGGAAACCGTGCGCCGGGAGAAAGTGCGCGAGGACTTGGAGGAGGATCCGCAGTCGGGCCGCGTGCTGTGGGACGCGATCAGCGCAGACATCGATCCGACGGATCCGGATTTCCGATCCTCCAAGCCCACCCGCTAGCCTTATGCGTGACAGGCCAGGCCCCTTGCAACTGGGAGGTAGCCATGCCGGCACCGAGCACACTCGACGACGTCGTCGCTGGTGTGCTTCGCGATGTTGCTAAGCGTGAGGCCGCCGTTTCCTTCAAAGAGATCAAAGCGCGCTCGCGCGATATGGCGCCGACCCGGGATGCCCGGGCGGCGCTTTTGCGTCATGGCTGCAGCGTGATTGTGGAGATCAAGCGCAACTCCCCGGTCTTCGGCCCCACCGGCGCCGGGCTTGCCAGCATCGAGGCGCTGGCCCAGAACATCGAAGCGGGCGGCGCCCACCTCATCGCGTGCCAGACGGAGCGCTTGCGTTTCGACGGCTCGCTGGCGGACATGGCCCAGGCCAGGGCGGCGGTGGAGCTGCCGATGATGTGCCGCGACGTGATCGTGGACCCGTACCAGATCCACGAGGCGCGCTGCTACGGCGCCGACGCCATCCCGCTGCAGGTGGGCATCTTGGACCAGGCCCGTTTCGAGGCGCTGTTGGACCGCGCCGAATCTCTCGGCATGGCTGCTGTGGCGGAGGTGCGCACCCCGGAGGAGGCGGACCGCGCGCTGCGCGCGGGCGTCTCCGTGGTGGCGGTGAACTCCTGGACCTTCGACACCAACGACCTGAACCGCAACGCGTTCGCCGAAATCGCGCCCGGGCTTCCCAGCGAAGTGATCAAGATCAGCCTTGGTGGCGTGGCCACTCCGCGCGATCTGATTAACGCCGCCTCCTGCGGCGCGGACGCGGTGCTCGCGGCGGAGGCCGTCATGGCGGCCGGGGACGTGCTCTCCGCGACGCGCTCGCTGGCTACCGCGGGCCAGCACCCCGCGTGCCCGTCGCGAAACTAAATGGCACACTGTTTGGCGTGCAAACGCTGAATTTGGCCAACATTCCGTCGCCGCCGCAGGGCGTGTGGCACCTCGGTCCCATACCCATCCGCGCCTACGCGCTGTGCATCATCACCGGCATCGTCGTCGCGATGGCGATCTCGCTGCGCCGCTACAAAGCGCGCGGCGGCAACCCGGAGACGGTGTGGGACGCGGCGATTGTGATTATCCCCGCCGGCATCATCGGCGGGCGCCTGTACCACGTGATCACGGACCACCAGAAGTACTTCGGCGAGGGCAAAAACCCTTGGCAGGCGTTCAACATCACCGCCGGGGGCTTGGGCATTATCGGCGCGGTCGCGCTCGGCGCGCTCGCGGTGTGGGTGATGATGCGGCGCAAGGGGCTGCCGATTGCCCCGCTTGCGGACGCGATTGCGCCGTCGGTGATCCTCGCCCAGGGCATCGGCCGGCTGGGCAACTACTTCAACCAGGAGCTCTACGGTGCCGAGACGGACGTGCCATGGGCGCTGGACATCTACTACCGCGTCAACGAAGCCGGCCAGTACGCGCCGCTGACGGGCCGCTCCACCGGTGAGGTGATCGCGAGCGTGCACCCGACGTTCCTCTACGAGCTGATCTGGAACGTCGCGGTGTTTTTCGTGCTTATCTGGGCGGACCGTCGCTTCCGCCTCGGCCATGGGCGTGTGTTCTGGCTCTACGTGGCCGGCTACACGCTGGGCCGCTTCTTCATCGAGTTCATGCGCCGCGACGAGGCGAACCTGATCCTCGGCCTGCGCGTGAACACGTGGGTCTCCGCCATCTTGTTCATCGTCGCCGTGGCGATCTTCTTCATGCTGCAAAAGGGGAGGGAGACCCCGGAGGAGGTTGACCCAGAGTACAACCGCAGGCCCACGGCAGACTCACAGGATCGGGAGTACCGTGGGGCGCTGAAGAACACGAATAACACCGACGACAACACCGAAGATAACGAGGTTGGTACACGTGGATAGAAGGACAAAGATCGTCTGCACCCTCGGCCCGGCCGTGGCCAGCAAGGATGCGATTTTGGGCCTGGTGCGCGACGGCATGGACGTGGCGCGCCTGAACTTCTCGCACGGCGACTACCCGGACCACGAGCAGAACTACCGCTGGGTCCGCGAAGCCACCGACGAGACCGGCCACGCCGTGGGCATCCTGGCTGACCTGCAGGGACCGAAGATCCGCCTCGGCCGCTTCGAGGGCGACGGCAAAACCTACTGGGAAACCGGCGAGACCGTCCGCATCACCGTGGACGACGTCGAGGGCACGCACGACCGCGTGTCCACCACCTATAAGCAGCTCGCCCAGGACGCGAAGCCGGGCGACCGCCTGCTCGTGGACGACGGCAAGGTCGGCCTGGTCTGCACCGAGGTCGACGGCAACGACGTGGTCTGCCGCGTCACCGAGGGCGGCCCGGTGTCCAACAACAAGGGTGTGTCGCTTCCGGGCATGGACATCTCCGTGCCGGCGCTGAGCGAGAAGGACAAAGCCGACCTGCGCTTCGCACTCGAGCTTGGCGTGGACATCATCGCCCTGTCGTTCGTGCGTTCCCCGGCGGACGTGGAGCTGGTCCACGAGATCATGGATGAGGTCGGCCGGCGTGTGCCTGTCGTCGCAAAGCTTGAAAAGCCCGAGGCGGTCGACGCGCTGGAGTCCATCATCCTCGCATTCGACGCCGTGATGGTCGCCCGCGGCGACCTGGGCGTGGAGATCCCGCTCGAGCAGGTGCCGGCGGTGCAGAAGCGCGTGATCCAGATTGCGCGTGAAAATGCGAAGCCGGTGATCGTGGCTACGCAGATGCTCGACTCCATGATCGAGAACTCGCGCCCGACCCGCGCGGAGGCCTCCGACGTGGCCAACGCGGTGCTCGACGGCGCGGACGGCGTGATGCTCTCCGGCGAGACGTCCGTGGGCGTGGACCCGCATAACGTGGTGCGCACGATGAGCCGCATTGTGCGCTCCGCGGAGACCATGGGTACCGTGCCGCCGCTGAACCACATCCCGCGCACGAAGCGCGGCGTGGTGTCCTACTCAGCCAACGACATCGCCGACCGCCTCAACGCGCGCGCGATTGTCACCTTCACCACCTCCGGCGATACCGCCCGCCGCGTGGCGCGCCTGCACCCGGATCTGCCGCTTCTGGTGTTCACGCCGGTGCAGCAGGTGCGCTCGCAGCTGGCCATGACGTGGGGCGCGGAGACGTTCCTGTGCGAGGAGGTCCACAGCACCGACGACATGATCAAGGTGGTGGACCGCCAGCTTCTGGCCATGGAGCAGTACAACGAGGGCGACACCATGGTTGTTGTCGCAGGCACCCCGCCGGGAGTTGCGGGCACGACGAACACCATCCACGTCCACCAGCTCGGCGAGGACACGCGCCGGCAGTAACTGGTTACGCTGGTGGGCATGCCTGAAACAGGAATTGAAGTTCGCGACGCCCACCTGCACAACCTCCGCAACGTGGATGTGGACATCCCGCGCGGCACGCTCGTCGCGGTGACCGGGGTGTCCGGCTCCGGCAAGTCCTCGCTCGCCTTCGGCACCATCCACGGCGAGGGCCAGCGCCGCTACCTCGAGTCGGTGGCACCCTTTGCCCGCCGCCTGATCGGTTCTGCTGTGGACCCGCAGGTCGGCTCCGCGGAGGGCCTGCCGCCAACGGTGGCGCTGGAGCAGTCCACCTCCGGCGGCGGCGCGCGCTCGACGGTGGGCACTGTCTCTGCGCTGTCCAACAGCATCCGCCTGCTGTACTCGCGCGCCGGCGACAACCCGACGGGGCTGTACTCCGACTCGTTCTCCCCGAACACGCCGGAGGGCATGTGCCCGACGTGCCAGGGCACCGGCGTGGTGCACGAGCCCACGGAAGCATCGATGGTGCCGGACCCGACGCTGTCCATCGAGGACGGTGCGATCCAGGCCTGGCCGGGCGCGTGGGCCGGCAAGAACTTCCACGACATCCTGGCCACGCTGGGCTACGACTTGGATTCTCCTTGGCAGGAGCTGCCGCAGGAAGACCGCGAGTGGATCCTGTTCACCGAGGAGCGCCCCGTGGTCACCGTCAAGCCGCTTCGCGGCGAGGATCAGATCCAGCGCAACTACAAGGGCACGTGGCGCTCCGTGGCGTCGTATTTGACCAACACGCTCGCCGAGACCCAGTCCGACACCCTGCGCAAACGCGTGCTGTCCTACATGGAGTCGCGCGTGTGCGAGACTTGCCAGGGTCGCCGCCTCAATCCGGAGGCCCTCAAGGTCACCTACGCGGGAATGCCTATCGACGAGCTCGGCGCCCTGCCGCTCGACCAAGTCTATGAGGTGCTGGCAGCGCAGGATCCGTCCGAGGGTTCGGCCGAGGACCTGCTGCTCAAGCAGATCCTGCCCGCGCTGCAGTCCGCGCTCGACCTGGGCCTTGCTCACTTAAGCTTGGACCGCCCCGCGCCGACCCTGTCCGCCGGCGAGCTGCAGCGCATCCGCCTGTCCGCCCAGCTGCGCTCGGGCCTGTTCGGCGTGGCGTACGTGCTAGACGAGCCGTCCGCCGGCCTGCACCCCGCCGAACGCGGAGCCGTGCTGGACATCTGCCGCCGCTTCATCGACGCCGGCAACTCGGTCCTGCTGGTCGAGCACGACATGGAGCTCGTCGCCCAGACCGACTGGCTCGTGGACGTCGGCCCGCTCGCCGGCGAGCGCGGCGGCGAGGTGGTCTACTCCGGCCCCACCAGCGACTACACCGGCGACGCACCCACCGCGAAGGCGTTGGCGAACCGGGCACTTTCGCCTAACGACGACCCACGGTCCGCTACCGGCGAACTAGTTTTGTCCGGCGTCTCGGCCCGCTCCATCGACGGGTTGGACGTGTCGTTCGGGATGGGCCAGTTCACCGCGGTGGCCGGCGTGTCCGGCTCCGGCAAGTCCACGTTGGTCAGCACGGTTCTCGCGGGCGTGCTCCGCGACGCCGCGTCCACCGTGGTCGAGGAAGAGGACGAGGTGGCGGGGGAGGCCGGATGGACCGTCGATAGGCAAGAAGGCTTCGACGCGGTGAGCCGAGTCGTGCAGATTACCCAGAAGCCCATCGGGCGCACGCCGCGCTCGACGCTGGCGACCTACACTGGGCTGTTCGACGGCGTGCGGAAACTGTTCGCCGGCACCGACGAAGCGAAGCGGCGCAAGTGGACCGTGTCGCGCTTTTCCTACAACGTGAAGCAGGGGCAGTGCCCGACCTGCGGCGGCGCCGGCAAGATCGAGGTCGAGCTGGTGTTCCTGCCCGGCTCGTACACCACCTGCCCGGACTGCGGCGGCGCGCGCTACAACGACGAAACCCTCGAGGTGACCTGGGAGGGCCTGACCATCGCGCAGGTGTTGGAACTGACTGTCGACGAAGCCGCCGACGTCTTCGCCGACGAACCGAAGATCCTGCGCGCCGTGGAAACCCTGCAGGCCGTGGGGCTGGGCTACCTGCGCCTGGGCCAGGGCGCACCGGAGCTTTCCGGCGGCGAGGCGCAGCGCATCAAGCTGGCCACCGAGCTGCAGCGATCCCGCAACTCGCGCCGGGGCCACACCGTGTATTTGTTGGACGAGCCGACCACCGGCCTTCATCCCGCTGATGTGGCGTTGCTGGTCAAGGAGCTCAACAGCCTGGTCGACGCGGGCCAAACCGTGATCGTGGTCGAACACGACCTGTCCGTCATCGCGCAAGCCGACCGCGTGATCGAGATGGGCCCCGGCGCCGGTGCAGAGGGTGGTCAGGTGGTGGCCACCGGAGCCCCCGCCGAGCTGGTCGAGCGCGACACCGCAACCGGGAAGGTGTTGGCCGAGCGGTCGGCGTAGGTCGCTGTCGGTGGGGGCTATGCAGCTGCATAGTGCTGTGGGGGTAGTCCTTCGCTATGCAGCTGCATAGTCGCGGAGCCTCCGTTCGCGTGGTTCGTTGGAATGCCCTCCTAAACGAAACGTGCAAAAGTTGACAATTGGGACGGCCGTCCAGGTTTAACGGTGCAGGTCAGACGCTTATAAGTGTTGCCGCATGTAAATTCATACAAAACACGAGCAGGCAAAGGGCTTGAATCACTATGCAGCGGCATAGTCTTGTTGGCTGATTTCACTATGCGACGACATAGTTCTTCAAGCCGAACCAACTATGCAGCTGCATAGTTTTCTGCGATAGTCGGTCCGTCTCAGAGGAGATTGGCTCAGCTTCGTTGACTATGCAGCGGCATAGTCTCGTCGGCCGGGATTGCTATGCAGCTGCATAGTTTTTCGCGATGCCTGGTCCGCCTCGGGGGAGGTTGGTTCAGCCTCGTTGGCTATGCAGCGGCATAGTCTTGCTGACCGGTCCCGCTATGCAGCGGCATAGTCTCGGCACGGTCATCCACTATGCAGCTGCATAGTCGAACGAGGGGGATCGGATCACTTCACGTGCTGGATTCCGGGTTACCGTTCTTGCCAGATGCGAAGCAGCTGGTTTTCGGTGTAGGCGTAGTCGGGGTCGACTGCCGCGATCGCGCGGGTGAGGCGCTCTTCCCACCGCTGCATGATTTCCGCACCAAGAGGGCCGATCGGGCCGTCCGGGTTCTCCACGGCGGCGTCAAGCACGATGCCGGCAATTTCGACGTCGGGCCGCGTCCAATTGCGCCCGTCGCTTATCTCCAAAAAGGTGCGACAAGCTGCGAGCGCCTTATTCGGATCTTCGAGTGGTGCTTCATGGAACAGCATCGCGGTGGCCCAGTGGTGCATGGCGAGAAGCTCGTCGCTATGCGACGGCGCTTCCGCCTCCGCCGTGCCGATCTTGTGCTCGATTTTGTGGCAAAGCACCGTTCTCTCCTTGGTTTTGCTTGCCTGCCTGGGCTAAACCGCGGATGGGCGGCCGGGGTATACGCCTTCGGCAACGCCAAGATCGTAGAGCTTGCCCAAAATGTCGTCACCGGCGAGGTACGCCCGCAGTTCGTCGGTGTAGATGGGGTAGACGCCGAAGAAGTGGACGGTGTCGTCGCCCACAGGCGTGCGCAGAAAATCTCCGTCGGCGTCAACCGTGAATGCGCTGCCGATGATGAAGCCGGAGAATTCGCTGCCCGGATAAGTCTCGCTCGGGTCGAGCCCTGCCTGGCCCGAGGTTCCGTAAGACAGCCACGTATCCATGTCTTTGGGGAGGCGTGCGGTGGACTTGAGCAGGGTTATTGGCCAGCTGATCGCGTCGCCTTCGGGGCCGTTTTGCGAGCCAATCTCCGCAAGTGGCCAATCGTCCGGAAGCGTCATCACCAGCTCTGTGCGGTTGAATTCTTCCTTCCCGGGTGGCATCTGCATCCGGTAGTCATTCATCCCCGAAGTGCACAGCGTCCAGAATTGACGCTGCTCGGTGGGGGCCCAGCAATAGACGTCGATGTGCAGTTCGTCCGAGATGAGCTCGTGAAACACCGAATAGTCCTCGCCCAACAGCGGGGCAAGTCGGGAGTGTACAATGTCTTGTGGAATTTGCGGGTTAGTCATGTGACCTAAAGTACGCAAATCACGCGTTCGTGACTGATAGCGGGTTGTCAGTTTCCTGTGATGTGTTTAAGCCCCCGGCTGAACCCGCCCCACCACCAGTCGCACCACTCAACAAAGGAGGGGTGCACCGGGGGAGTGATCACGGCGCCACCGGCGTGCAGTTCGCTGACCGGGCTGATGCCGTGCAGGGAGTTGAGGAACCACAGCGGGCGCTCGGCGGCGGCGTCGGGGTACAGCCGGCGCCGCTCAACACGCATGCCCAGCCGCTCAGCCCGCGAAACAACCTGGTGCAACGTCACGCTCGGGAGCCACACGCCGTCGGGGAGGCACAGGGTGTCGCCGTCCCACATCACCAGTGCGCCGGTGGTGGTCTCCAGCATGGCGCCATGCTTATCCGCGATCACCGTGTCGTCCGTCCCCGCCACCTGGTACCGCGAACGGTACGCACGGAACGCGGCGAAGTCGGGTCCCTTCACCTCGGGACGTGTGCGCGGGTCGGGGGCCTGCGCAAATGACAGTGATGTGGTGGGGCGCGGGGGAGGGGCGGAGCGGACGTCGAGAAGCAAAAGCCCCTGCGACAGCGCGATGCGGGGGAACAGTTCGCCCTCGGACAGCAGTGGCATGAGCTTATCGACGAACCCGGCAGGCAGCGGGCCAGCAGCGCGCGAAAACCGCTGAAGGTGCAGGTCGAGGCCGTTGGTGTGGCCGGAGGATTGACGCCAGGAATCGGCGACGTCGAGGGGCACGTCGGGGACATCGCGCTCGACGAACGAGCCGTGCCAGGCGTACCTACGCATCCCACGCCCCCAGCACGGACTGTGCCTTCAAGTTGCGCTCGGCGAGTTCGGCCTCTGGGTCGGAGGCGAGCACGATCGCTCCGCCGGCGCCCACGGTCACAGTGTCGTCTGAGCGCACGGCGGTGCGGATCACCACCGACAGATCGGCCTGACCATCGAAGCCGAAGTAGCCCAGAGCGCCGGAGTAGACGCCGCGCGGGGAAGTCTCCAGCCGGTCGATGATCTCGCAGGTGCGCAGCTTCGGCGCGCCGGTCATGGAGCCGGGCGGGAACGTCGCGCGCACGGCGTCGACGGCGGTGTGGCCCTCGCGCAGGCGGCCAGTGATGGTGGAGACCAGCTGGTGGACGGTGGCGTAGCTCTCCACCTGCATCAGCCCAGGCACGCGTACGGTGCCGGGCTCGCAGACGCGGGAGAGGTCGTTGCGGAGCAGATCCACGATCATGAGGTTCTCGGCGCGGGTTTTCGCATCATTCAGCAGCGCGGGGTCCTCATCGGCGGCGATGGTGCCCTTGATCGGCTTCGCCTCCACGTCGCGGCCGCGCACGGTGAGGAAGCGTTCGGGTGAGGCGCTGGCGACTTCGACGCCGTCGAAAAGCAGGTGCGCGGCGTACGGCGCCGGGTTGTGTTCGCGCAGCGCAGCATAGATATCGCCGGTTGCGCGCGTGGTGAAAGTGTCGGTCAGGCACACCTCGTAACTCTCGCCCGCGCGCAGCAGCTCCTGTGCCTCTTTGATGCTGGCGAGGTAGTCCGGGTTGCTCCAGGAGCCTTCGCCTATCGACGCCCCTCCGGCCGTGCCCGCCTCCTCAAGCGCCTGTGCAAGCCGGTCGAGCAAGCCGTCGGCGCCGTCGCCGGCCAGGGCGCAGAGGTGCGCGGCTTCGGCCTCGTGGTCGTAGACGATGAACGACTGCGGGCGCACGAAGTACGCGTCCGGGTAGGGCGAGCGGTGGCGCAGCGTGATCGGCATGGTCAGCTCGGCGCACTCGTAGCCCAGGTAGCCGATCCAGCCGCCGGTAAATGGCAGGTCGGGCGCGTCGAAAACCGGGGTGGATAGCTCGGTGTCGAGGGTGTCGAGCACGTTGCCGTCGCCAAGCGAATAGCGAATGGAGCGCGAGAGTGCACCCGCGGTGTCGCCGAGGATGGAGTAGCGCCCGCGCGCATCGGCGGAGTCGAGGAAGAACGCGTCGTTGCCGTCGCGTGTGATCGCATTGAAGACGCGCTGGCAGTCGAGCGCGCCGGGCACCTCGTGGTGGATGACGCGCCAGCCGCCGAGGAAGTTGCGCATGAGTGCCGCGCCGTGCTGGGTGAGCACAGATTCCGGGTGGAATTGCACGCCCCAGTGGTTCAGCCCGTCGACCTTGAGCGCCTGGATCACGCCGTCCTCGCTGCGGGCATGCACGGTGATGCCGGGAACCTCCTCGATGTGCAGCGAGTGGTAGCGCACCACCTCGAAGTCCTGCGGGATGCCGGCGAAGATACCCTCGCCGGAATGGGCGACGGTGGAGACGAACCCGTGGCGCGGCTCGGGCGCGCGGGTGACGCTGGACCCGGCGAGCATGGCCAAACCCTGGTGGCCGAGGCACACGCCGAGCAGCGGGATGCCGGTATCCGCGGCTGCCTCGATGACGCGCCGGGCAGGGCCGAAGTCCTCCTCGCGCTCCGGGGTGCCGGGGCCGGGGGAGATGACCACGTGGCTGAACTCGCCGGCGCGCACCCGCGGTGGAAGGTCGCCGGCCTCGCCCGCGGGGACCACGAGGGGCTCGCGGCCGGCGGCCTCGGTAATGAGGTGGGCGAGGTTGAATGTATATGAGTCGTAATTGTCAACGAGCAGAATCATTGTGCCGAGATCGTATAGCGTTTAGCTGCATGGACGCCACAATCCGGCCAGCTCGCGCCGAAGACGCCGCCACTGTCGCCGCCGTGCACAACCGTTCCCGCGCCCAAGCGTTCCGCGGGCATATCGCCGACGAGGTGCTAAACGACTATGCGTCGCTCGAGCGCAAGTGGGCCGAGTACTTCGACGCGCCGGACGGCCGCGTCCACCTCGCGGAAGTGGACGGCGAGGCGGTGGGCATGGCTTACGGGGTGCCCGGTGAGCCCGCGTTTTGTGGGTCGCGGAGTTCAACGAGCGCGCCCAGGTGTTCTACGCCAAGCAGGGCTTCGCCTTCGACGGCGAGGAAACGCACCACGCGGGCGACGGCATCACCTTGAAGCGCATGGTGCGCGGCTAGCTAGTTGATCGGGGTGGGCTCGATCTTCCACACGTCCTCGGCGTAGTCGCGAATCGTGCGGTCGGAGGAGAAGCGGCCAGACTCGCAGATGTTGATCCAGCACTTGCGGGCCCACTCGTCCGGGTCTGCGTAGTAGTCGGCTGCCATGCGGTCGCGGGTCTCGCGGTAGGCGGCGAAATCGCCGAGCACGTAGTAGACGTCCTGCTCGCCGTAGCCGTTGTCTTCCAGCAGCGAGGCGCGGATGTCGTGGAAGGCGCCGGTGCCGCGGTCGTCCAGGGTGCCGTCGACGAGCGCGTCGAGCGCGCGCATGAGGCCCGGGGTCTGCTCGGCCACCTGGCGCGGGTTGTAGTGCGACTTCAGCTCCGGCAGCGCCTCCTCGCGGGCGCCGAAGATGTAGGCGTTGTCCTCGCCGACCGCGTCGACGATTTCCACGTTCGCGCCGTCCATGGTGCCCAGGGTGAGCGCGCCGTTCATCATGAACTTCATGTTCGACGTGCCCGAGGCCTCCTTGCCGGCGGTGGAGATCTGCTCGGAGACGTCCGTGGCCGGGATGATCTGCTCGGCCGGGGAGACGTTGTAGTTCTCCACAAACACCACGTGGATGTACTTCGAGGCATCCGGGTCGTTGTTCACCAGCTCCGCGATGGTGTTGATGAGCTTGATGATGCCCTTGGCGGTGACGTAGCCGGGGGCGGCCTTCGCGCCGAAGATGAAGGTGCGCTTCGGCACGTCGCGCTCCCCGTCGACCGTGATACGGAAGTACAGGTCCAGGATGTACAGCGCGTTCATGAGTTGGCGCTTGTACTCGTGCAGGCGCTTGATCTGGGTGTCGTAGATGGAGTCCGGGTCGATCTCCACGCCCTGGCGCGCGGCGATCCACTCGGCGAAGTCGCGCTTGTTCGACGCCTTGATGTCGCGGAGTTCGTTCAGCACCTTTGGGTCGTCGATAAGCGGGCGCAGCTCCTTGAGCTTGTCCAAGTCGGTGACCCATGCGTCGGAGCCGGAGAGGCGGTCCAAAAGCTCAGACAAACGCGGGTTGCACATGCGCAGCCAGCGGCGCGGGGTCACACCGTTGGTTTTGTTGTTGAAGCGCTCCGGGTACAGGCCGTGCCAGAAGCCGAGGGTGTCGCGTTTGATGATCTCGGTGTGCAGCGCCGCCACGCCGTTGACGGAGTAGGAGGCGTAGCAGGCGATCCACGCCATGTGCACGCGACCGTCGTGCACCGGGGAGTAGTGGTGCGCCGTCTCCGCGTCCACGCCGCGGGCCTCCATGTCCAGGCGGTAGCGGCGGTCGATCTCTTCCACGATCTCCCAGATGCGCCAGAACAGCTGCTTGAAGATGGATTCCTCCCACGTCTCCAACGCCTCCTGCAGCACCGTGTGGTTGGTGTAGGCGAACGTGTGGGTGGTCACCTCCCAGGCCTCGTCCCAGCCCAGGCCGTGTTCGTCCATGAGCAGGCGCATCAGCTCGGGGATGCCAAGCACCGGGTGGGTGTCGTTGAGCTGGATGGAGTTGTACTTGTGGAAGTCGCGCAGGTCGTCGCCGTGGGCGGCGCGGTAGTCGTCGATAAGCTCCTGCAACGATGCGGAGCAGAAGAAGTACTGCTGGCGCACGCGCAGAAGCTTGCCGGCGTAGGTGGAGTCATTGGGGTAGAGCACGCGAGTGATGTCGTGGACGGCCTCGCGCTCCAGGATCGCGTCGGCGAAGCGCTGGGAGTTGAACGCGTCGTAGTCGAACTCGGCGATCGGGGAGGCGTCCCACAGGCGCAGCGTGCCCACGTTGTCCGTGCCGTAGCCGGTGATCGGCATGTCGTAGGGGATGGCGCGCACGTGCATGTCGTCGAAATTCACAATGCGCTGCTCCGAGCCGCGGCGGATTATGAAGGGATAGAAGGACTCCTTCCACGCGTCCGGGTGCTCGCGCTGGAAGCCGTCCTCGAACTCCTGGCGGAACAGGCCGTAGCGGTAGAGCAGGCCGTAGCCGGTGAGCGGGAAATCCTGCTCGGCGGCGGAATCGAGGAAGCAGGCGGCCAGGCGCCCCAGGCCGCCATTGCCGAGCGCGGCGTCGTGCTCAGCCTCCAGCACGTCCGAAAGCTCGAAGCCATTCTCTTCGGCGATAGCCTTCGCCTTATCGACGAGCCCAAGGTTAGTCAGGTTATTCAGCAACGCCCGACCCTCCAGGAACTCTGCCGAGAAGTACGCCGCACGGCGGGTGTTCTTGTAGGTGTTGCGGGTTTTATCCCAGTTGTCGGCGATCTGCTCGACGGTGGCGGCGGACAGGCCAGTCCAGAACTTCTTCACCGTGGAATCTTGCGGTGCGCGGCCGGAGAAGCTGCGGACGTGGCCCTCGACGGTCTGCTCGAATGCTGGCTGAGATGCAGTCATGGGTCCCGAGCGTACCGGCGCGATCGGGAACGTGCAGGTGAGCTACTTAGCCAGGTAAGTCAGCGCGGCGGTCAGGCCCGCGCGGGTGGAGGCGTCGATGGTGGGCTCGTATTCCGGCAGGAAGGTGGACATGTGGTTGACCGGCACGTCCTCGCCGACGCGGTCTTCCTCCACGGCCTTGTCCCACACGTCGTGGGGCGTGCAGCCGATAAGCCAGAAGAAATACGGCGCGCCGTAGGCCTGGCCGATGACGGGGAAGTCCTCCGAGACAGTCTTCGGGTCGGCGGTGACGGAGGCGTCGCCGAAGACGCCGTCGAACTCCTCGCGCACGCGGGTGAAGACTTCCTCGTCGTTGTCCAGTAGCTCGCCGTGGGCGAAAAAGGAGATCATGGCCTGTTCAAGCGAGCCGGAGGCCAGCACCTCGGCGTGGACAACGCGCTTGATGGCGGAGTACACCTTCGCCTTGACCCGGTCGGAGTAGAAACGGCAGTTGAGCACCAGCTCGGCCTCGCCCGGGATGATGTTGTTGGTGGTGCCGGCGTGCATGCTGGCCACGGTGACCACGGCGAAGTCCGCCGGGTCCACCTCGCGGCCCACGATGGCCTGCAGGCGGGCGATGATCATCGCGGCGGTGTAGGTGGGGTCGATGGCGTTGTGCGGCATGGAGCCGTGGGCGGCGCGGCCCGGGATCTTGATGCGGATGGAGTCGCAGGCGGCGAACTGGGGGCCCGGCTTGGACATCACCTCGCCGGCGCGGCCCGGCATGACGTGCTGACCGAAGACCACGTCGGGGGCGGGCACCTTCTCGGTCAGGCCGCCGTCGGCCATGTCCTGGGCGCCGGCGCCGATCTCCTCGCCCGGCTGGAACAGGGCGATGAACGTGCCGGACCAGTGCTCGCGGGTGTTGTCCATAAAGTCGCACATGCTCAAAAGCGCGGTGGTGTGGATGTCGTGGCCGCAGGCGTGCATGGTGCCCACGGTCTGCCCGTCCGCGGTCTTGGCCACCTTGTGGGAGGCGTACGGCGCGCCGGTCTGCTCGGTCACCGGCAGGCCGTCGAAGTCCGCGCGGTGCATCACGGTCGGGCCCTCGCCGTTTTCGAAGACGGCGCAGATGCCGAACTTGCCGATCGGGGCGATGACTTCGCAGTCGAAGCGTGACAGCTCCATCATCAGGCGGCTGTAGGTCTCCTCCTCCTGCAAGGACAGCTCCGGGTTGGCGTGCAGCAGCTCGTAGAGGCGGCGCTGCCACACCTCGTCCACGGAGTAGGAGCGCAAAATCTCGGAAATACTACTCAAAACTCATCTCTCCAAATTTGGGTTATATCGCAATAGGTTGGGCGCCGGGGTGCATTCCTCGGCGATGCGCAACGACGCAGCCACGTGGCCGTCGTCACGCAATGTGCGAAGTGCCGCGGTGGTGCGGTCGTGCATGTCAAACGGCGAGAGCGTGTTCACATAAATCTGCGTGCCGCCCTCGAATCCGGCGAGGGTGGAAATGCGCCATTTCAGGTTGATACGCCACGGCATGGGCACGTCCAGGTCCACGGGGCGGTAGTGCCACTCCTCGTTGGTGGCCACTTGCCCGCCGGTGGCGGCGTGCGCCGCGTGCAGCAGGTCGGACACCGCGCGGACCTCCTCGTCCGTGTGCTCCCACGGCTCGCTGGCGCGCGACTTCGAGTACACCGTCATGGTGGGGTAGCGGTGGCCCACGCCGGCGGTGAGAATGGCGTAGTCGTTCTCCGCGATCACCAGGTTTTGGTAGAACGCGTGGTTGACACCCCAGTCGTTGTACAAGTTCAAATTCTGGCGCAGCTTCGCCGTCTCGGTCTCGGCGTTGACGCCGCGCTCGTCGATGGCCACCAGCTGCTTGTGCAGGTGCTCGAAGGACGCGCCGGCGGGCGAGAGCCAGTTTTGAAACACCACCACGTAGCGGGCGTAGGTGTGCTGCTCCACCAAGTCGCGCAGTGAATCCACGGTGAACGCGATGAAACGGTAGTGCTCCTCCGGGGTCAGCGACCCGGAGCCGGCGAGCTGCGCTGAGTTCTCCGCCCCGTCCACGAAGTGGCGCCGGCCGATGATCACGTCGTGGCCGCCGCCGAAGTACGCCGGGGCCAGCTCAAGCAGCTCGTCCTCGGGCCTGTCCGGGTCCTGGCCTGCCGCGGCCAGGCGCGTGCGCACGATCTGAAGCACATGCTCGCGCCCGGCGGGGTCGGCCAGGTAGCGGTCCATGTGACTGCGCCGCGCGGCCGGCATTTCGTAGCCGTAGTTTTTCTGCCAGTAGTCGTAGCTGACAATCTCGAACAGGTTGGGCACCCGCCGAAACTGCGCGACCGTGTTGTCCAACTCGTCGGGCATGGCGTCGCGCAGGATGGCAAACCCGTCGCCGTCGGCGATGAGCCGCGATTTCTCCGGCGGGGTGCGCAGCTTGCGCGCTTCGCAGAAATTGCAGGTGTCCGTGTGCGCGCCGGGTGCAAGCGGCTCCGGCGGGGCGCCAGCTGCGGCCAGGGGCCTGTTGCCGCGCCCCGGCACCGTCCACACCTCCGTGCCGGAGAACGGATTAACCTGCTTTAAGGTCCCGTCCGCCATGGTCCGCAGCGCAACGTGGTAAGAGTGCGCTGGGTTCACGGCGGGGTTGGACATGCCCGCAACCATACCGGTTAGCCTTACACGCATGTCTGTGATCCAATTCGACGTCCTCGTCCCACCCACTGTCGCCGACGAGGTCAAAGAGGTCTTCCAGCGCGCACTCGACATCCTCGTGCACCGGGAGATGCTCACCGCGGGCACGGTGGAAATGGAGCAAGTGCTAATCGACGACTCCGTGCGCACGCAGCTGGCCGAAACCTACGAGCGGGACCGGGGCGAAGACCCCGCGGACGCCGAGGTGTTCCGCTACAGCATCACGCCCGAAGGGGCGGACAGCCTCAACCGGCTGGCCATGGGCCTGTCCCGCATCCTCACCCCGAAGGTGGACCTGCCGAAAGACCCGGTGATGCTAGAGGACCAGGACCGCTTTGAGTCGCCCTCGATCTACCCCTGGACCGTGGAAGTGTTGAGGTAGGCCACGGCGATCTCAGCACCGGCCTGGGTGAGCTGCTCGCGCACGTTGTTCGTCTCCGGGTCGATCTCCGGCAGCGTGACCGCGATGGTGCCCTCCTCCGGCTGCTCGTCGAAGCTTCCTGCGGCCACCGCGAACGCCGCTCCGGACCCGCGCGCCAACTCGCCGACGACGGAGGCGACCTTGCCGGTGCCTGTCTGCCCGTCGAAGCGGCCCTCGCCGGTGATCACAAGAGCCGCACCCTCGACCTGCTCCGCCAGCCCGTTGGAATCCGCCACCACGCGCGCGCCGGGCAGGATGTGCACGTGAGAGGAATCCCCGTGGAGCATGGTGGACAGCCACGTGATGCCGATGCCCACGCCGCCTGCAGCGCCCATGCCCGGGGTTGCCGGGTCCACGTCCGCGACCTCGCACAGACGCGCCAGGCCCCGGTCGAGCACCTCGATGTCTTCTTCCGTCGCGCCCTTCTGCGGGCCGAACACGTGCGCCGCGCCCTCGGGCCCGGTGGCGGGCGCGGTGGTGTCCGTCAGAAGCACCCACTCCACCGCGCCGGCGGGGACGTTGACCTTCGCGGTGTCGAAGTTTGCCAGCTGCTCGAGCGCCCCGCCGCCGGGTTTCAGCTGGTAGCCGGTCTGGTCTAAGGGGTTCACCCCCAGGGCGACGAGGATGCCGGTGCCGCCGTCGACGGTTGCGGTGCCGCCGAGTCCCAGCACGATGCGCTCGGCGCCGCGCGTCTCGGCGTCCGCGATGAGCACGCCGGTGCCGTAGGTGTCGCCGGTCAGGGGCACCGGCTCATCCACCGCGGGCAGGCCGGAGGCGGAGGCGACGTCGATGTAGGCGGTCTTGCTCGGGGCGTGGAAGGTGTACTCCGCTTCGGTGAGGCGGCCGGCCGCGGTAGTCGTCGGCAAGCAAATGCGCTCGCCCTCGAACAGCGACGAGGTGCCTTCGCCGCCGTCCGCCATGGGGGTGAGCACGATCTGCGCGTCGCGGATGACGGAGCGCACGCCTTCGGCGAGCCATTCTGCGGCCTCGGCGGCGGTGGCGGTGGACTTGAAGGAGTCCGGCGCGACAACGATTTTGGGCGACGGAACTGCGTCGAGGGGAGAAACCATGGGGGAGAGTTTAGCTGCCGCCCACGCGCGGCCGAATGGTGTTGTACAGTTTGTCCGGTACACAATTCTGCATAGCTATAGATATCGGAGGCCACGCCCAATGAGCGCGATTGATCAGGAAGTTGCCGGCTACTACCAGAAGCTTTTGGAGCGCAACGCGGGCGAGCCGGAGTTCCACCAGGCGGTGGCCGAGGTGCTGGATTCGCTGAAGATCGTGCTGGGCAAGGACCCGCACTACGCGGACTACGGCCTGATCGAGCGCCTCTGTGAGCCGGAGCGCCAGATCATCTTCCGCGTGCCCTGGCTGGACGATGACAACAACGTGCGCGTCAACCGCGGCTTCCGTGTCCAGTTCAACTCCGCGCTCGGCCCGTATAAGGGCGGTCTGCGCTTCCACCCGAGCGTGAACCTGGGCATCATCAAGTTCCTCGGTTTCGAGCAGATCTTCAAAAACTCCCTGACCGGCCTGCCCATCGGCGGCGGCAAGGGCGGCTCTGACTTCGACCCGAAGGGCCGCTCCGACGGGGAGATCATGCGCTTTTGCCAGTCCTTCATGACGGAGCTGTGGCGCCACATCGGCGAGTACCGCGACGTGCCCGCCGGCGACATCGGCGTCAGCGGCCGCGAGATCGGCTACCTGTTCGGCCAGTACCGCCGCCTGGTGGACCAGCACGAATCGGGTGTGCTCACCGGAAAGGGCCTGACCTGGGGCGGCTCCCTGGTGCGCAAAGAAGCCACCGGCTTCGGTTGCGTGTACTTCACCAACGAGATGATGAAGGCCAACAACGAATCCATCGACGGCGCAAAGGTGATCGTGTCCGGTTCCGGCAACGTGGCCATCTACGCCATGCAGAAGGCGCAGGAGCTTGGCGCGACCGTGGTCGGCTTCTCCGATTCCTCCGGTTGGGTGGAGACCCCCAATGGCGTGGACATCGAGCTCGTCCGGGACATCAAGGAGAAGCGCCGCGGGCGTGTGTCCGAGTACGTGGAGGAAACCACCGGCGCGACCTTCCATAAGGACGGTTCCATCTGGGACCTCAAAGCCGATGTGGCGCTGCCGTGCGCGACGCAAAACGAGTTGGGTGGGGACCACGCGCGCACCTTGGTTGACAATGGTGTGCGCTACGTCGCCGAAGGAGCGAACATGCCGTCCACCGCTGAGGCGATCGAGGTCTTCCGTGAGCGCGGCGTGTGCTTCGGCCCAGGTAAGGCCGCTAACGCCGGCGGTGTGGCCACCTCCGCTTTGGAGATGCAGCAGAACGCCTCGCGCGACTCCTGGTCCTTCGATTACACGGACGACCGTCTGCACAAGATCATGTCCAACATCTTCAAGGTGACCAACAACACCGCCGAGGAATACGACCGCGCGGGCGACTACGTCATCGGCGCAAATATCGCCGGTTTTAAAAAGGTGGCCGACGCGATGCTCGCTCAGGGCGTGATTTAGCGCTCTAACGGGTACGCTTAGGCACCATGTACCGCGTTTTTGAAGCCCTGGATGAGCTAGTTCAGACCCTGGAGCAGGCCTATGGCGTGCCCATGACCTCCAATTGCATGGTTCCCCGCAACGAGATGCTTGGGCTTCTCGACGACCTCCGCAACGCCCTGCCCGTCGACTTGGACGACGCGCAGGACGTGCTGGACAAGCAGGACGAGATCCTGCGCGGGGCGCAGGACCGCGCCGACATGCTCGTCGGCGACGCGGAGGAGGATGCCCGCCGCATTGTCTCCGACGCCCACTCCGAATCCGAGTCCATGCTCTCCGACGCGCAGGCGCGCGCGACCAACCTGGTCACCGACGCGGAGGAAGAATCCAACATGATGGTCACCCAGGCGCAGAACGTGGCGGAGATGACCGTGACCAACGCCCAGCGCGAGGCCGACAACATCGTCGAGTCCGGCAACGCCGAGTACCAGCGCACCGTGGACAAGGGCCTGGCGGAGCAGGAGCGCCTCATCTCCGAGTCCGAGGTCATGCGCCGCGCCGACGAGGAGGCGCACCGCTTGGTGGACGAGGCGACGGCCGAGTCCAACCGTCTGCGCTCCGAGTGCGACGACTACGTCGACTCCAAGCTCGCCGAGTTTGAGGAGGGGCTGCGTAATGTGCTGCAGACCGTCTCCTCCGACCGCTCTGCGCTGCGCCGCGGCGCGGGTGCCGCTGGCGCTGCGGCGCGCGGCCGACGCGACGAGTACTAACGGGTAGTCTGTTGCCGTTATGTCTACCAATCCTTTCGTATTCGACGTCAGCGACGTTCTCGGCGGCGACGGCACGCCAGAGACAGTGACGCAGACGGGCCCGTCCCCGTCGCGCATCGGCCCGGAAATGATCGCGATCCCTGGAGGGCGCGAGGTTGAGGTTGAGGCGACCCTGATCCCGCTGGGCTCCGGCGTGATGGTTGATGCCACCGCGACCGCGCAGCTCGAGGGGCAGTGCGTGCGCTGCTTGAAGAAGCTCACCCCGACCGAGACGCTGCGCATCTCGGAGGTGTTTTCCGCCTCCGACGACTTCATCACCGGCGACAGCGAGGAAGACGAGGACCAGGGCTCCGGCGACGAGATCCGCAAGGTTGTCGACGGCACCGTGGACTTAGAGCAGGCGTTCGTGGACGAGGCCGGCATGTACTGGCCGTTCAACCCAACCTGCGAGCCGGAGTGCGAGGGCGACACCGACGTGCCGGCCCCCGACGCGGTCGAGGGCGAGGAGAACAACCTGGTCGACCCGCGCTGGGCCGGCCTGGAGAAGTTCCTGTGAGCCGCTCGAAGAAGAACAAGGGCAACGCGGACGAGCTGTGGGAGCAGGCGTTTGACGCCGTCGACCACACCCCGCTCATCGCGCACCTCGGCGTGGAGATCGAACGCGAGAGCCTGAAGCTCGCGCTGACCCACCGCTCGTTCGCCAACGAGCACGGGCACCTGCCCAATAACGAACGCCTGGAGTTCGTCGGCGACGCCGTGTTGGGCCTGTCCGTGGCAACCAAGCTGTTCGAGCTGTACCCGTCGCGCCCGGAATCCGACCTGTCGCCGATGCGCGCGGCCATCGTCTCTCGCTACGGTCTGGCGGACATCGCCCGCGAGATCGACCTGGGCGCCCACGTGCTCATCGGCAAGGGTGAGGAGCTCACCGGCGGCCGCGAGAAGGAGTCGATCCTCGCGGACACCACCGAGGCCATCTTCGGTGCGATCTACTTGCAGCACGGCTTCGAGCCGGCGCGCGACGTGATTCTCAAGCTTTTCGACGAGAAGCTCCGCACCGCCACCGTGAACAAGAAGCACCACGACTGGAAGACCGACCTGCAGGTGCGCCTGGCCGAGCTGAAGCTGCCGGTGGCCGAGTACGTCTCCGAAGCGTCCGGCCCCGAGCACAACCAGACGTTCACCGCGCAGGCGCTGGTGGGCGGCGTTTCCCGCGGCATCGGCACCGGCCCGAACAAGAAACTGGCGGAGCAGGAGGCGGCCCACCAGGCGGTGCTGTACCTGCGCGACCACGCTGCGGAGGCCGTTCGCGGCAATGCCTGAGCTGCCCGAAGTTGAGGTGGTGCGCCGCGGGCTGGACCAGCACGTGGTCGGCCGCACCTTCCAGCGCGTGGAGGTGCTGCACCCCCGCGCCGCCCGCGGCAACACCGTGGACCTGGAGCAAACCCTGCCCGGCCTGACTATCACCGGCACCGGCCGCCGCGGCAAATACATGTGGTTCACGCTCAGCGACGGCGCAGCACTCCTCGTGCATTTGCGCATGAGCGGGCAGATGCTCGTCGCAAAGCATGGCACCGTCACCTCGCCGCACCTGCGCATCCGTGCGGACATGGGGGAGGTGGAGCTGGATTTTGTGGACCAGCGCACCTTCGGGTTCTGGCAGTACACGCAGCTTGAGGGCGGTATCCCGCAGCCTGCGCTCCACGTCGCCCCCGACCCGTTCGAGGACGACTTCGACCTGCGCGAGACCGCCCGCGCGATGCGGCGCAGAAAGTCACCGCTGAAGAACGTGCTGCTAAACCAGGAGGTGGTCAGCGGCATCGGCTCCATCTACGCCGACGAAGCGATGTGGGCCGCGCGCCTGAAGCCTTGGCGCAGCGCCAAGACCATGCGGCAGCGCGACGCGGAGGCCGTGCTGGACGCCTCGCGCGAGGTGATGGCCCGTTCGCTGGAGCAGGGCGGCACCAGCTTCGACTCGCTGTACGTCAACGTCAACGGCGCGTCCGGGTACTTCTCCCGCTCGCTCAACGCCTACGGGCAGGCGGACAAACCCTGCGCGCGCTGCGGCACCCCGATCGAGCGCGTGACGGTCGGCGGGCGCTCCAGCTACTACTGCCCGGTCTGCCAGGTGCTGTAGCGCGCGAGTACGGTGGTGCGACATGGTTGATCAGTCAGCATTCAAAGACGCAATGAGCCAGCTGGCTGCCGCGGTGGCGATCGTGACCACCGGTTCCGCGACAGACCCGCACGGCACCACCGTCAGCGCGTTTATGTCCCTGTCGCTGGATCCGCCGATGGTGCTGGTGTCGCTGGACAAGAGGTCGTCGCTGTTGGCGTTGTTGGCCGAAGGGGCGTCGATAGGCATTAATGTGCTCTCCACCGAGCAGAACCTGCTCGCGCGGCGCTTTGCTAGCAAGGGCGTGGACCGCTTCGCGGGGGTGGAGTGGGCGATGGCCGACGGCGCGCCGCAGCTGACCGGCAACCACACGTGGGTGGCCGGGCAGGTCTCGCAAATGATCGAGGCGGGCGACCATGTGCTCGTGCTTGTCGACGTCACCGCAACCGACGTGAACACCAACTGCCCGCTGCTGTACTGGCAGCGCGAGTTTGGCACCCACGGCGCGATTCAGCCCGGCGAGGTGTGCACCCCGGCGGTGGAGGGGTAAGCGCCTGTTCGCGTCCCTTTTGCGCCCCTTTTTTGCGCAAACCCTGAGGAGCAAAGGGTGAGTTTGCCCGAAATTGGGCCATACTAGGGGTCTTTTCCTCAGGGTTTGTGCGAACGGGTGCGGTGGAGGGGTGGCTCAAAGACCCGTCGTTGTGTGAGGTGGGCAACCTGGCGATACACTGCCCGCCATGGATACCGCTACCTCATTTGTCGAGGACACCCTCAACGGCGCGATCTGGAACGTCGTCCCGGTGTTCCTCATCCTCGCCGGCGTCTACTTCGGCGTCCGCACCCTGTTCGTTCAAATCCGCCTGTTCCCGGAGATGCTCAAGGCGGTCGCCGAGACCCCGAAAGGCAAGGACCGCGAGGGGCGCGACCTCGATGAAGAGTACGGCGGCCTGTCCGCTTTCAAGGCCTTCACCATCTCCGCCGCCTCGCGCGTGGGCACCGGCAACATCGCCGGCGTGGCGCTGGCGATCTCCATCGGCGGGCCGGGCTCGGTGTTCTGGATGTGGATGCTGGCGCTGCTCGGCGGCGCGACCGCATTTGTGGAATCCACCCTGGCGCAGCTGTGGAAGACCAAGGACGCCGACGGCAACTACCACGGCGGCCCGGCCTACTACATGACCCGCGGCCTGGGCTGGAAGCCGCTGGCCGTGATCTTCTCCGCGTTTTTGGCCGTCACCTACGGCTTTGTCTACAACGCAATCCAGACCAACTCCATCGTCGAGGCGGTCGGCGGCTCCCTGGGCACCGACTCCGTCGTGCTCAAGGCCGTCGTCGCTGCAGTGATCGCTACCCTGACTGCCCTGGTCATCTTCGGCGGCGTGACCCGCATCGCCTCCTGGACCCAGGTCATCGTGCCGTTCATGGCTGGCGCCTACATCCTCATCGGCCTGGCCGTGCTGGTGATCAACTGGCGCGAGATCCCGGGCATGATCGGGATGATCGTCGGCCACGCTTTGGGCCTCGAGCAGGTTGTCGGCGCCGGTGTTGGTGCCGCGTTCATGCAGGGCATGCGCCGCGGCCTGTTCTCCAACGAGGCCGGTATGGGCTCCGCCCCGAATGCCGCCGCCACCGCCACGGTGTCCCACCCCGTCAAGCAGGGGCTCGTGCAGACCCTCGGCGTGTACTTTGACACCCTGCTGGTCTGCTCCATCACCGCGTTCGTGGTGCTGCTCGGCCCGGCCGTGACCTACGGCCGCGACGACATCCAGGGCGCGTCGCTGACCCAGTCCGCGCTGGCTGACTCCGTCGGCGCTTGGGGCGCGCACGCCATCACGTTCATCCTGTTCTTCCTGGCGTTTTCCTCCGTGATTGGCAACTACTACCTCGCGCAGGCCAACCTGCAGTACCTCACAGACTCGAAGACCGCCATGACGGTGTTCCGCCTCGTCGTCATCGGGTTCGTCATCTTCGGCGCGTTCGGCTCCGTCCCGCTGGTGTGGGCGCTCGGCGACACCATGGCCGGCTTGCTGGCCATCTTCAACATCGTGGCCATCGTCCCGCTCGGCGGCGTGGCGCTGAAGCTGCTGAAGAACTTCAACGACCAGCGCCGCAAGGGCATCGACCCGGTCTTCCACCGCGAGATGCTGCCGGAGCTGAAGAACGTGGAGTACTGGGACGGCTCCGACCCGGTGACCCGCCGCAGCGAAGAGGACCGCATCACCATCAGCGAGGGCAACGGCGAGCGCTAGTCCCCGCTACGCTTGGGCGGCATGGCAACGACACGCATGACCGCCCACGTCCGCGGCAACGTCCAGGGGGTGGGATTTCGCTGGTGGACCCGGTCCCGCGCCTTAGAGCTGGGGTTGGCCGGCTACGCGAAGAACCTTTCAGACGGCAGGGTAGAGGTGGTTGCGGAGGGGGCCGAAGGTGACGTCGAGAAGCTCAAAGCACTTCTTGAAGAGCAGCCTTCGACTGCGAAGCGCCCGGGGAATGTGGAGCACGTCCAGGCGCAGTTCGGGGAGCCGAAAGGCGCTGAAGGGTTTGAGGAGCGATGAGGAAACGCACCGCGGTGGTAGCGGCCGCACTCGCAATCACGCTGGTCCCGGCACCCGCGCAGGCGCAGGACTTGTCTTCCAGCTTCGCGTCCATGAGCAGCCTGCCCGCCCGGCAGTACGACCCCGGGCTGCCGTGGGACGTGGCGGAAGCTTCGCGCGCGAAGACGTACCGCAACATCAACTTCTACCGCATGCAAAACGGCAGGTTGCCGTGGTTGCGAACTGGACAGTTGGATGCCCAAGCGCAGGCGTGGGCCGAAGAGCTCAGCCGCACCAACAGTTTCCGGCATTCTGCGACGAATGTGTACGAGAACATCGCCTTCAGCTCGCACAGCCCGGAGGCGGCATTTGAGCAGTGGCGGACCTCGCCGGGGCACAACCGCAACATGCTTTCTAGCGCACACGTGGTGGGCATCGGTGCGGCGCACGGCTATGTGGCCGGGCACGGTTGGGGCTACATCGTGGTCATGCAGGCGCGCTAGCTTGCGCGCGGTAACATCCACAAAATGCACCTGAAATCGCTGACACTCAAAGGATTCAAGTCCTTCGCGTCGGCGACGACGATGAAATTCGAGCCCGGCATTTGCGCCGTGGTGGGGCCGAACGGCTCCGGCAAGTCCAACGTGGTGGATGCGCTCGCGTGGGTGATGGGCGAGCAGGGTGCGAAGAACTTGCGCGGCGGGAAGATGGAAGACGTCATCTTCGCCGGCGCGGGCGGCCGCAAGCCGCTGGGGCGCGCGGAGGTCACCCTCACCTTCGACAACACGGACAAGCGCCTGCCCATCGACTACACCGATGTGGCCATTACCCGCCGCATGTTCCGCGACGGCGCCTCGGAGTACGAGATCAACGGCTCCAAGGCGCGCCTGATGGACATCCAGGAGCTGTTGTCCGACTCCGGCATCGGCCGCGAGATGCACATCATTGTCGGCCAGGGCAAGCTCTCCGAGATTTTGGACTCGCGCCCCGAGGAGCGTCGCGCGTTTATCGAGGAGGCTGCGGGTGTGCTCAAGCACCGCCGCCGCAAGGAGAAGGCGCAGCGCAAGCTCACCGGTATGCAGGCGAACCTGGATCGCCTGACCGACCTCACCGATGAGCTGGGCAAGCAGCTCAAACCCTTGGCCCGCCAGGCCGAGGCGGCCAAGCGTGGCGCTGCGGTGCAGGCGGAGTTGCGCGACGCGAAGCTCAAGCTCGCCGGTGACCAGGTGGTGCGCCTTCGTGCGAAGTACGCCGACGCCGAGCGCGCCGCCGAGATGCTGGCGGAGCAGGTGGAGACCGTCACCGCGACGCTGGAGACCGCTGTGGAGGAGCAGGAGGCCGTTGAGGCTCGCCAGCAGGAGTTGCAACCACAGGCCCAGGAGGCCCAGCAGTTGTGGTTCGCGCTGTCCACGCTGGCCGAGCGGGTGAGCGCCACCCAGCGCATCGCGTCGGAACGCGCCCGCAGCTCCAACTCGTTCGCGCCCTACGCCGGCCAGGATCCGGAGGACCTGGAGGCGAGGGCTTCGCTTGCCGACGAGCGCTACGCCGAGGCCCTTGAAGCTGCCGAGGAGGCCGCCGAGAAGCTCGAGACCATCCGCGAGGAAGTTGCCGAGCGGCAGGAGGCCTTCGACGCCGCTGAGCGCGAGCACATGGCGCAGGTGCGCGCGATCGCGGACCGCCGCGAGGGCGTGGTGCGCCTGATCGCGCAGGAGGAGTCCCAGGCAGCGGCGGTCGAGGCGGCCGAGGACGAGGTCCGCCGCCTGGAGGAGACACTCGCGGAAACCAAGCAGCGCGCCCGCGAGGCCGATGCGGAGGTCGCGTCCGTCGAGGAGCGCATTTCTGGCTTTGCGACGGAGCGCTCGCCTCTCGACGACGCATTCGCCCGTGCCCACACAGAATCCGATGCCGCGGACAAGCGCCTGGACCAGCTGCGGGCGAAGCAGCGCGAACACGAACGGGCCGTGGCGACCCTGCAGTCGCGCATCGACACCCTGGCGGAGCAGGCGCCGAAGCGTTCGGCGGAGGACGTGCTGGAAGGCTTTTCTGCGCTTGCTGGCCTGGTCACTGTGGAGGCTGGGCTGGACCGCGCGCTCGCGGCGGCGCTCGGCGAGCACGCCGAGGCTCTGGCGGGCGAGGTCTCCGACGACGCGGTCGGTGCGCTGGAGTCCGCCGCCCGCACGGTGGTGGTGGATGCGCGCGGCGGGTCGACCTGGCGCTTGGACACCGACGGCGAGGTGGACTGGCTGCTCGACCACGTGGAGCTGGATCCAACGGTGGTTGGCCCGGTCACGCGCCTGCTCGCGGACGTGGTGGTGGCGGACGACCTTGCCGCCGCCCGCGGCGTGGTGGAGCAGGACCCGCGCCTGCGCGCTGTCACACCTGCCGGCGTGCTGGTGGGAGAGGGGTGGGTCGCCGCCGGCACGGGGCAGACGTCCACGGTGGAGGTCTCCGCCCGCATCGAGGCGGCGAAGACCGAGCTCGCCGAAGCACAGCAGTTGCTCGAGGAGCTTGCCGGCACGCTCGAAGGCGCGACCGTCGCCGCCGACGAGGCTCGCGTGAGCGCCGCCTCCGCCAAAGCAGCGTTGCGCGAGCACGACACCGAGGTCGAATCCTGGCGCCGCGACCTCGCCCGCCTGGTCAAGCAGGCTGAGGCGAACAAGTCCGAGCACGAACGCGCGGCAGCAAGGGCGAACGAGGCCGACGCGCGCCTGGCGCAGCGCAAGACTGAGCTGGAGGAGACGCGCGATCGCCTCACCCGCGTGGACACGGACGTGGCTGAGTCACCGGAGGAGCCGTCGACGGAGCAGCGCGACCAGGCCCGCAACGCGCTCAACCACGCCAAGTCGTTGGAGATGGAGGCCACGCTAGCCTCGCGCACCGCGCAGCAGCGCGCTGAAGCCGAGGCGGGCAAGGGCGATGCGTTGCGCCGGCAGGCGGAGCAGGAGCGGCAGGCGAAGGCCCGCCACGAAGCGGCGATGGCTCGCCGGAGGGCGGAAGGGGAGCTGGCCGGTGCCGTCGAGAAGCACGCGCGCGACCTCGCCGCCCGCATCGAGGACGCGCTCGCCCGCGCCACCGCCCAGCGCGACGAACTGAACGCGCAGGTCAACTCGTTGCAGGGCAAGGTGCAGCAGGCGCGCCAGCAGGTCAATGCGACCCGTCAGCAGCTCGCGCGGTTGACGGACAACGCGCACCAGTCCGACATCGCCCGCTCGCAGGCGCAGGTGCGCATCGACGAAGCGGAGGCCAACATCACCGCGTCGCTTGGCATCGCGGTGGCCGACCTGCTCGCGGACTACACCCCGGGCGAGGACTTCGACCGCGACGCCGAGCAGAAGCGGCTGAAGCAGGCGGAGAAGGACCTGCGCGCCCTGGGCAAGGTCAACCCGCTGGCGCTGGAGGAGTTCAAGGCGCTGGAGGAGCGCTACACGTTCTTGAGCACCCAGCTCGACGACGTGATCCAGGCCCGCAAGGACTTAACGGGCGTGATCGAGGACGTGGACGCGCAGATCCTGCAGCTGTTCACCGACGCGTGGGCGGACGTGGAGGAGGAGTTCCCGCGCGTGTTCCAGACACTCTTCCCGGGCGGCGAGGCGCGGCTGGTGCTCACTGAGCCTGACGACATGCTCGCTACCGGCATCGAGATCGAAGCTCGCCCGCCGGGCAAGAAAGTCAAGCGTCTGTCCTTGCTTTCCGGAGGCGAAAAGTCGCTGACCGCGCTCGCATTCCTGGTGGCCATCTTCCGCGCGCGCCCCAGCCCGTTCTACGTGCTCGACGAGGTCGAGGCAGCGCTCGACGACGTCAACCTGCGCCGCCTCATCGCCCTGTTAGAGGAGCTGCGGCAGGACTCGCAGCTCATCGTGATCACCCACCAGAAGCCCACCATGGACGTGGCGAACGTGCTCTACGGCGTGACCATGCGCGGCGACGGTGTGACCCGCGTGCTCTCGCAGCGTATGCAGCCTGCCGGGGCTGCCCCCGCAGTGTAATATCATCCGAAAGTTGGAGAAAGGATGACTATGTCTGTATCGCGTATATCTCGGCGGTGGTGGGTGTTTTCGCGCTGGCTCTCGTAGTTGGCGGATGCTCCACCTCAGCGGACCTAGACGGCACCTACACCAAGGTTGAATCAGCTGGTGAGGAGAGTCTGACCAGTACCCTCACCATCGACGGGGGCGACTGCACGCTGCACCACGTCGCCGAGACCGAAAATGTGGAGGCTGACGAGTCGTGCACCGTCGATGAGGATAACCTCATCTTCACCGCGGACGGTGCGGAAACACGGTTGCCGGTCACTCAATCGGACAATGGGGATTTGCGGATCGGGCTCGGCGACGGGGAGCTCTACCAAAAGAGCCACTAGGTCCTTCTTGATGCCCGTCCCCGCGTGATGTCGGCGGTGCTGGCACACTAGAGCGCATGGATCTCAATGCTTTAGTCAACAGCACTGCGTTTTGGATTGTCCTCGCAGTCATCGTCATTGCGCTGATACTCATCGGCGTTGTCGTGGCCGGGAAGAAGCGCAGGGAATCGAAGACCATCTCCTTTGACAAGGTCGAAGAGCCCAAGGAGCTGACCCAGCAGGAAAAATCGGGCAACTACCAGGCCAAGGGCGGATTCAACTTCGCCCAGGCGGACGCGCAGCCGAAACAGCCCGAGCCGATCCGCCGCGACAAGCCCGCGCCGAAGCAGGAAGCAGCCGCGGCCTTTGTCCCGCCGGAGCAGGAGGAAGAGGAGACCGTGGTCGAGCGCGCAATTTCGCGTGACGACGAACCACAGGTCCCCACCGAAACCACCCAGCCCGCGGAGGCTGAGCCGGTTGAGCCGGTGGAGCAGCCGGTTGAACCCTCTGAACCGGTTGCGGAGGAGAAGCCAGTTGCACCCGCGGAACCGGCCGAGCCGGTAGAACCAGAGCAGCCCGTTGGACCCGCTGAGCCCGTGGAGCGGGTTGACGAGGTCGAGGCGGAGCCCGTCGATAAGCAGACCGCTGCTGAAGCTGAGGCAGAGGAAGCCGCGGCGGCTGCGGCGGCCGCGCAGGAGAGTGCGGACGAGGCGCGCCAGGAGGGTGCCGAGGTCTCCGAGAACGCCGTGGTGGTTGAGGCGCCGACGGAGGAGCCGCTGGACGACATCGCACCGGCCGCCGGCCGCATGGGCAAGCTGCGCGGGCGCCTGTCGCGCTCCCAGAACGCGATCGGCCAGGGCCTGCTCGGCATTCTCACCGCTGGCGACCTGGACGAGGACGCCTGGGAGGAAATCGAGGACACGCTGATCATGGCGGACCTCGGCGCTGAGCTGACCATGAAGGTCACCGATTCGCTGCGTGAGAAGATCGCCGAGCGTGGCGTGGAGACCGAGGACCAGGCCCGCGCGATGCTGCGCGAGACTCTCATCGAGGCCGCGCGCCCGGAGATGGACCGCTCGATCAAGGCCATGCCGAACGACGGCAAGCCGGCTGTGATCCTGGTCGTCGGCGTGAACGGCACCGGCAAGACCACCACCACCGGCAAGCTCGCGCGCGTGCTGGTGTCCATGGGCCACTCGGTGGTTCTCGGCGCGGCCGACACTTTCCGCGCGGCAGCCGCGGACCAGCTGGAGACCTGGGGCAAGCGCGTCGGCGCCTCCACCGTGCGTGGCAAGGAAGGCGCGGACCCGGCGTCCGTCGCCTTCGACGCCGTGGCCACCGGCGTGGCCGAGGGCGCGGATGTCGTGCTCGTCGACACCGCGGGCCGCCTTCACACCTCCACCGGCCTGATGGACCAGCTGGGCAAGGTCAAGCGCGTGGTGGAAAAGAAGAGCAACGTCGACGAGGTCCTGCTGGTGCTGGACGCCACCGTCGGCCAGAACGGCATCATGCAGGCACGTGTGTTCCGCGAGGTCGTGGACATCACCGGCGTGGTGCTGACCAAGCTGGACGGCACGGCCAAGGGCGGCATCGTCTTCCAGGTGCAGGAGGAGCTCGGCGTGCCCGTCAAGCTCGTCGGCCTGGGCGAAGGCGCCGACGACCTCGCGCCGTTTGAGGTGGAAAGCTTCGTCGACGCGTTGCTCGGCTAAGCATTTGCCTATCGACGCCTCCGCGCCCCGGCTGACGGCACAGTGATGTGCTAGTCGCCCGGGGCGCGCGCTAGTCTTGTGGGGATTATTTTCCGCTAGCAGCACAAGGGAGCGTGCACACCGTGTTCGAGTCACTGTCCGACCGCCTCCAATCAGCCCTCGGCGGCCTGCGCGGCAAGGGCAAGCTCACCGAGGAAGACATCAACGCCACCGCGCGCGAGATCCGTCTCGCCTTGCTTGAGGCGGACGTCTCGCTCACAGTCGTGCGCGCGTTTATCAAGCGCGTCAAGGAGCGCGCGCTCGGCGCAGATGTGTCCGCGGCGCTGAACCCTGCGCAGCAGGTGATCAAGATCGTCGACGAGGAGCTGACCAACATCCTCGGCGGCGAAGCGCGCCGGCTGAACATGGCGAAGAACCCGCCGACCGTGATCATGCTCGCCGGTCTGCAGGGTGCCGGTAAGACCACGCTGGCCGGCAAGCTGGCCAAGCACCTAGCCAAGCAGGGCCACACTCCGATGCTGGTGGCCTGCGACCTGCAGCGTCCGGGCGCGGTGCAGCAGCTGCAGATCGTCGGCGAGCGCGCCGGCGTGCCCACGTTCGCCCCGGACCCGGGTACCTCCCTGGATTCCTACGAGCACGAGATGGGCACCTCCCACGGTGACCCGGTTGCCGTGGCGCAGCAGGGCATCGAGCACGCCAAGCACCAGAAGAACGACGTGGTCATCATCGATACCGCCGGCCGCCTCGGCATCGACGAGACGCTGATGACCCAGGCGCGCAACATCCGCGACGCCGTCAACCCCGACGAGGTCCTCTTTGTCATCGACGCCATGATCGGCCAGGACGCGGTGAAGACCGCCGAGGCGTTCGCCCAGGGCGTGGACTTCACAGGCGTGGTGCTGACCAAGCTCGACGGCGATGCCCGCGGCGGTGCCGCACTGTCCATCCGTGAGGTCACGGGCAAGCCGATCCTGTACGCGTCGACAGGTGAGAAGCTCGAGGACTTCGACGTCTTCCACCCGGAGCGCATGTCCAGCCGCATCCTTGGCATGGGCGATTTGCTCTCCCTGATCGAACAGGCTGAGGCGACCTACAACGAGCAGGACGCCGAAGCCGCCGCGAATAAGCTCACCTCCGGCGAGCTGACCCTGGAAGACTTCCTGGACCAGCTGCTGATGATCCGCCGTATGGGGCCGATCGGCAACCTGCTGAAGATGATGCCGGGCGGCAAGCAGATGAACCAGATGGCCGACATGGTCGACGAGAAGCAGCTCGACCGCATCCAGGCCATCATCCGCGGCATGACACCCGAGGAGCGCCAGGACCCGAAGATCCTCAATGCCTCTCGACGCAAGCGCATCGCCAACGGCTCCGGCGTCAAAGTCTCCGACGTCAACCAGCTGGTCGACCGCTTCTTCGAGGCCAAGAAGATGATGGGCCAGATGGCCAGCCAGTTCGGCCTGCCGGGCATGCCGGGCATGGGCGGCGGCCGCTCCGCCACGAAGAAGAAGCCGAAGGGCCGCAAGGGCAAGAACGGCAAGCGTAAGCCGCCGAAGCGCGGTGGCGGCATGCCCAAGATGCCGGGCATGCCGGGCATGGGTGGCGGCATGCCGGACCCGAAGGAGCTGGAGAAGCTCCAGGAACAGCTGCCGGCGGGCATGCAGGGCATGGACCTGAACAACCTCGACTTCAACGAGGCGATGAAGCGCATGCAGAAGGGCAAGTTCTTCTAAGCGGCGCGTTTCTCCCGCGTTCAAATCGCGGACCCAGCTACTAGGACCCAGCTAACCGTCGAAAAAGGGAGCGCGGACAAAAAGTTGGAGTGTTGGGG
>NZ_KV835965.1:0-279 GCF_001838175.1 Corynebacterium sp. HMSC034A01
TTCAACCCGGCCAACTCGAAGTTGGACGCCAATGGCAAGGGTGTCTTGGCTTTCGACGGTGCCGTCCGGTGGACCGGCCACAAGGCCTACGCCCCGGAAGGGCAGGACTACGGTCTGGATATCCAGTTTTCCGATGTGAAGGTGCACGTCGATGGCACCGCCGGCAAGATCTCCGTTGATTACTGGGTGCGCGGCACCAACATCACTGGTGACGAAAGCGCGCTCAACGAACGCGGCGATGACGCTGTCTTTGCTACCTTCACCCTCCCGGAGGCGATC
>NZ_KV835966.1:0-325 GCF_001838175.1 Corynebacterium sp. HMSC034A01
AGCGTTACACCACACTAAGGGACGCAACCCCCTCGAAGCAGCGCACGGTCTGCCAATCGACCAACTCATCCACATCGAGAAGAAGCTGCTCGCCGTCGAAGGCGCCGCCGAACGCTGGCGCATTAGGTTGGATTTGGTGCGCCACCGCGGCTCATACCGGGCACTGACCAAACGCATCAACCGGCTAATCAAACAGCCTGTTAAACCCGCCCCACCCTCGTGCCGGTTCAGCCGCTCGAAGGCGGGTATGCGCACCATGACCTTGACCTACAACGAGCGCGACCTCGCCGACCTCGAGCACCTGCTGCGCAAACTCATCGACACC
>NZ_KV835967.1:0-2786 GCF_001838175.1 Corynebacterium sp. HMSC034A01
GTGGCGCATTAACCGCTTGATCCCGCCGCCGATTTTTGCGCATTGCCAGGGTGAAGATCCCAGGGTTTGGCGATGCCGGGGGTCGCACGCATACGAAGCGCCCCCGCCTCCCAGTGCGGGAAGCGGGGGCGCTCGGCTCGAGTGCTGCTAGGGCGCGAGCCCTACGCGGCTACTTCTTCTCGGAAGAGCTGGCGTAGCTCTTGCCGGAGGAGCCCTTCAGCTCGAGGTCCTGCACGGAGCTGCCGATACCGCCCGGGGTGCAGTTGTCGTAGATGATCGTGCCGGTGAGGATGCCGGCGGCGATCAGCGCGAGGCCTGCGCCCACGGTTGCCACGTCCAGGCCAAACTGGCGCAGCTGCTTGTTAATCACCTCGACCTGCAGCGCGATCTCCGGGTTGAACACACCCATCTCCTGCTGGATCCGGGCGTTGGCCAGGCGGATCTGCTCGGAGTACTGCTCCACCACCGGGGTCAGACCCGGGATGGCGGTCTGGGTGGCCAGGCCGATCGGGATCAGCGCCAGCAGCGGCAGTCCGAAGCCGACGGAGGTGGCGATGCAGCGCTTGCGCTCGTCGTCGGTCAGGCCCGGCTTCTCCGGCTTCGGCGCCGGCGTCTCAGACACTTCCTGGCCCTCGGACGGGGTGGAGTCCGCGTCGAGCGGGTTGGACTTGCCCTCGATCTCGTCGCGGTTGGACACGCCGTCGCCGTCGAAGTCGCCGTTCGGGTCCAGGATGGAGCGGCCGTCCTGGCCCACCAGCTCGAATTTCGCCTCGCCGGTCAGCGGGTCCTTCACGCCATCGAGGGTGATGGTGCCGGTCGCGGACGGGTTGGCGATGCCGTCGAACTGCTTCACAAAGTCGTCCCAGGTGGTCTTGCCGTTCGGGAACTTCTCGGTGAAGGAGTCCTGGAGCTGCTCGTTCGTCGGGGCCTGGCCGGTGATCACGCCGGAGGTGCCGTCGATAGTAAAGCTCCAGTTGTCCGCGCCCTTGGAGCCTTCGACCTCGGCGCCGGTGACCTTAGCGGTGAGGTCCTGGCCCGCGAACGGATCCTTGGACGTGCCCTGCTCGCCCGGCTTCACAGCGGTGGCGTCGCCGTAGTTCGGGGCGACGATGCTGACGCGCAGGTCGTAGCCGTCCTTGTCGGTGACGCGCTTGCCGTCCTTGTCGCGCACGGCCACGAAGGCCTCGCGCGGGTCGGTGCCGGCCGGCACGGTCGCCTTGATCTCGCCGGTCTCCGGGTCAATCTCGACGACGCCGCCCTCGATCTCCTTGCCGGAGCGGTCCACGAGCTTGCCGGTGTAGCCGCCGTCCTTGTCCGGGTTGTCCACGCGGCCGACAACGTGCGCGTTGCCGTCCGCCGGGACGTCCAGGGTGGTCACGGACGCGGTGTCGGAATCGTTGTCGTCACGGTTCTTCTCGTGGCCGTCCACCGGCACCTCGGCCTCGACTGCGCCGTTGGGCAGGTTCGGGTCGGTGACCGTGATCGGGCCGTCGACATCGGTACCAGGCGTCACATAAAGCAGTAGCCCCTGCCCTCCCATAAAGGGAGAACAGGGGCTACTTAGCCGGGCTACGCGAAACTACTACTTCTTGTCAGCAGCCTTCTCGCCAGCCTTGTCCTCCTTCTTCGAAGAACCAGCGTAGGTCTTACCGGAAGAACCCTTCAGCTCCAGATCCTTCACAGAGCTGCCGCCACCATTCGGGGAGCAGTTGTCATAGATCAGGGTGCCAGCCAGGATGCCGGCCGCGATCAGCGCCAGACCACCGGCAACGGTGCCGATGTCAGTGCCGAACTGCGCCAGCTGACGGTTCGCCGCATCAACCTGCGCGGCAATCTCCGGGTTGAACAGACCCAGCTGCTGCTGGATGCGGGTGTTCGCAGCCTGCAGCTGAGCGTTCGCGTCAGCCACAACGTTGGACAGACCCGGAATCTCCATTTGCGACGCCAGACCCAGCGGGATCAACGCCAGCAGCGGCAGACCAAACCCGAGGGACGTAGCAACACACTTACCGGTGTCAATACCAACCTGAGCCGGGGTCTTGTTACCAGCACCGTCGGAAACGATCACCTTGTCGCCCGGCTTGAGCTCAACACCAGCCGGAACATCAATGGTCCACTTGCCGTCCTTGTCGGTCTTGGTCTCGACCTTCTTGCCACCCGGCAGCTCAACGATGATGTCCTCATTCGGACGATCACCCGTACCGGAGATGGTCTTATCACCCGGCTTGATCGGGTTCACGGTCGGCGGAGTGGTGTCCTTGACATCGTCGCCCTCAGAAGGCTTGGAGTCCTTGTCAGCCGGGTTGGTGCCCTTCTCGATCTCGTCCTTGTTGGTGTGGCCGTCGCCGTCGAAGTCGCCATTCGGATCCAGCAGGGACTTACCGTCCTTGCCAAGCAGGTCGAAGTTCGCGTCGACGCCTTCGTCCTTCGAGTCATCCTCGTAGGTGAAGTCCACCGTCACGGTCGGGCGAGCGTACGGGGTGAAGGTCTCAACGAACTTCTCCCAGCTCTTGTCAATGGTGGGCAGCTGTTCGCCGACAGCCTCACCAACCTCAGCCGTCGTCGGTGCGGTGGCCACGATGACACCGTTCTCCTGCATCTCGAACTCCCAATCCTGGGAGCCGTCCGATGCCTTGGAATCGATGTTCTTCAGCGGCGCATCAGCCTCACCGAACGGGTTGTTGGTTGCCTTGTTGCCGTCGATCGTTACCTGGGTGAGCTCCTCGTAATTCGGGTCGAAAGTCTCGGCCTGGGTGGCATCCGGCTTCTCGACGGTGACAGTGACA
>NZ_KV835968.1:0-243 GCF_001838175.1 Corynebacterium sp. HMSC034A01
GAGCACCTGCTGCGACAACTCATCGACACCGACGACCCCGCCGCCGCCCAAATGGCCCACACCCTCATCAGCATCCTGCGCGACGGCAAAGGCGTACCGAAGGCGAATTTCCGCCCGATCATCCTGGTGCCGATCGCCGACTGGGCCCGCATCCACTCCGGCCACGCAGACGAGGTCACCTTGATCTGCACCGACGGCACCA
The DNA here is from genome assembly GCF_001838175.1 of Corynebacterium sp. HMSC034A01. Lineage (NCBI taxonomy): Bacteria > Bacillati > Actinomycetota > Actinomycetes > Mycobacteriales > Corynebacteriaceae > Corynebacterium > Corynebacterium sp. HMSC034A01. The sequence goes on from NZ_KV835968.1 coordinate 203, forward strand.
CCATGACCGGGGCGGAATACATGGAGCACGAATTCGGCGAC
>NZ_KV835969.1:0-29069 GCF_001838175.1 Corynebacterium sp. HMSC034A01
GTGGCGCATTAACCGCTTGATCCCGCCGCCCAAAAACGGCCAAGCTCAGGGGCGCTTCCTCAGGGTTTGTGCAACGGGAGGGTCCGCGCGGCCGGAAGTGTTACTTCTGCAGGCCCGGAAGGTTCAGGCCCAGGTGCGGGCCGGCGAAGTACAGGCCGGCGGCGCCGATGGTGGCCACAATGGCGAGGATGCTGGCGAGCAGGCCAGCGAAGCGCTTGGCGTTGTCGATTTCGTCCTGGGTGTACTCGGAGCTGCCCGGGCCACTGGACTGTTTTTCCTGGCCAGATGCGGTGTCGGTTGCCGGGGCGGCGGTGGCCACCGGGGCAACGCCCGCGACGAGGGCGGCGGCGAGCGCGGGGGCGATGGCGCGGCGAGAGAAAGAGCTGATGAGCATGAGCAGTCCCTTCATGGGCGTGAGCACGGGTGTATCCGCCACAGAATAACCGACCGCGCCTGATTGCCCCGCCACAGGCCCAGCGCCGGTCCCGCTCCGAAGCTACTGCCCGTCGATGAAGCGGGTGACCTTCTCCGTCTCGGCGATCTCCTGCAGCCTCTCTGTGGAGACCAGCCCGGTGACCACTACGACGGAGCCGCCGGCGGCGATGGGGCCGAGCACGTTCGCGGCGAACTCCTCAGTGGTGTGCCAGTCCTGCACCAGGTAGCGCTCCGCCTCAATGCCGGGCACGGCGAACGACCTCAAAGCGGGGGAGGCGCCAAAGTAGTCGTCGCCGTAGAAGCGCACGGTGGGGCCGAAGTCCACGGTGCCTACGGGCAGTTCACCGCCGGCTTCCACCACGCCGCGGCCGAACGGGTCGTCGGAGACCACCACGCAATCGGGCACCTCACTCCACCGCGCGGCACCATCCAGGGTGGTGAAGATGAGGTCGGGGGCGGGGGCACCGGAGGCGTCGATAAGCGGGGTGCGCGAGGAGTTGTATGCGCCGATGGCGATGACCGCCGCTTGCCACGACACCGGCAGGTCGATGGCGACCTCGTCGCCGGCGTCGAATTCCTCATCGAGCATGTTGGCGACCTTGCTGGCCCAGTTGTCCAGCGTCTGCGCCGAAAAATCCATGCGCACGCCGCGCGAGTCGTCGTAGACGGTCAGGCGCGGCGTCGACGGGTCAGTCTGCATTAGCGGTGCGAGCATGCTCATGCCCGCCCATCGTAAGGGGCAATTGCTTTACGACGCCAACATGATCGCCGCGCCCGGCCCCAACGGCAGGTCGAACTGGTACCAGATGAACAGCAGTACCAGCCAGAACATCCAGAACACCACCGTGAACACGATCAGGCGCGACATCAGGGTGCCGATGCCAGCCTTTGGTTCGTAGCGGCGCAGCTGGGTGAGGATGACGATGATGTACGGGTTGAGCGGGGTGATGATCTGCGTTGCGGAATCTCCGACGCGGTAGGCGGCTTGGATAAACGCCGGGTCGAAACCCAACAGGGCGAACATGGGCACGAATACTGCGGCCATGAGCGTCCACAGCGCGGAGCCGGAGATGACCAGCAGATTCAGGCAGGAGGCGAGGACGACAAATGCGAGGATTGCGCCGAAACCGCCGATGCCCGCGGACTCGAGGGCTTGCGCGCCCTTGACGGCAGTCCAGGTGCCGATGCCGGTCCAGTTGAACAGTGCGATGAACTGGCCGAGGATGAACGCCAGCACCAGAAAGCCGGTCATTTCCTTGATGGACGAGCCCATCATGTCCGTGACGTCGGTGACGCTTTTCACGGTGCCGGCGGCCTTGCCGTAGACCAGGCCCATGACCACGAAGTAGAGCACCACGATGAACACGGTGGACTGCATCAGCGGCGAATCCGGCAGGAAGGTACCTTCCTCGTTGCGCCACGGCGAGCCCGGCACCAGCACGGCGACGGTGCCTGCGACGGTGAGCAGGAGCGTGGCCCACAGCGTGGCGGTCAGGCCATGCTTTTCGGCTGCGGTGAGCTCGGCGGTGATCTCGTTGCCGTCGCGGTCCAGGTCCGGAGCGTCCTCGCCGGGCGCGACCTCGGTGGGCACGCCCAGTTTGTTTAGGCGCGGCTCCAGCACCTTGTCGATGATCAGGCCGGCGATGAAGCCCAGAATGGAGGCGGAGGCGATGTTGAACCAGTAGTTGGACATCACCGTGACCTCGTTCGCCTCGAGGCTGGGCAGCGCCTCCATGACGGAGTTGGTGATGCCCGCGAACAGCGCGTCCAGGGAGCCGGGCAGGATCGACGTGGCGTAACCGGCGCCCACGGAAGCGAAGCCGCCCAGCAGGCCGGCGACGGGGTGGCGGCCGGCGGCCTTGAACACCATGGCAGCCAGCGGCGGGATGACAATGAAAGCCGGGTCTGCGATCAGGGAGGCGGACACGCCGATCAGGCCCACCGCGTAGGGCAGGACGGTTGTGTTGGCGGAGCCGAACAAGCGGCGGATCAGCGCCGAGAGCATGCCGGAGCGCTCTGCGATGCCCACGGCCAGGATGATGGGCAGGACGTAAACCAGCGGCGGGAAGCCGACGTAGTTTTCGCCCAGGTTCACGGTGAACCAGGCCAGGCCTTCCTTGGTGAAGAACCCGTGGATGGGGCGGACCTCGTCTGAGCCGGGGACCTGGACCTGGGCCCCGGACCAAGCCATCACCGTAGAGATGACGGCGGTGATGAGGAACAAAAGCAAAAAGAGGGTGAACGGCTCGGGGAGTTTGTTGCCCACCTTCTCGATGGTGCCCAGGACGCGGTCGGTCGCGCTCTGCTTCTCGGGCGCGTGAACCCTGTTGGCAGTTGTGGTGGTGTCTGGCGATGGCTCGGGCCGTGATGTGCGAGTCATGCATTCTGGTTTTACCAAAGTGCGAGCAGGGTTTTCTCCAGTTTTGGGAAATTCTGGAATTGCATTCCCAAACAGTGGGATGGGGCGGGGCTAGTTCACGCAGCGCGGGCTGTCGCCGTCGGCGGTGATCTCGGGGCCGACCACGGTCGCGCCGAAATCCTCGCCCGGGGTGCCCACCGGCGCCTCTTGCTGCGCTTCATCCTCGGTCAAAACACCCGGTCCGGCGTAATCGTCAGCCACGACGGCCACCATCGTGCCCGGCTCGAGCGAGGCGTTGGCCACCACAGGCACACCGCCGAGGATGCGGGCGAGTTCTTGCGCCGCGGGGTCGTTGGCGTCGGCGGCCAACACCTGGCTCTGGAAGTACAGGCCCTCCATGGCGTTTGCCACCTCGGAGACCTGGAGGCCCTGTTTGCCCAGCTCCTCGCCGACGCGGCCCGCCTGGCCCGGCACGGCGCCAGCGTTGAGCACGATGACATCCTGGGTGCCAAGCGTCGAGGACGACGCAGAGTCGGTGGAGTCGGGCGAGTCGGAGGTCTCGGTGGTGTCCTCTTCTTCCTGCTCGGGCTCCACCGCGTCTTCCATGAACCGGTGCACCTGGGCCACGTCGACGGTGATGATGGATTCGCCGTAGTCGCCGATGCCGTTGACGGAGGTGACCGGAATGGTGGTGAACGTGACGTTGTCGCCCGCCAGGCCGGAAAGCTGCTGGGCGAAGCGGACAACATCCCAACCCTTGTCCAGCGTGACGGAGCGCTCCGCTGCGTTGGCCAGCTCGCGCAGGCGTGCCGGGTTGGTCAGGGTGCCCGCGGAAAGCATGTTGCGCACAAGCGACGCCATGAATGTCTGCTGGCGGACAATGCGGTCGAGGTCGCCGCGGGGCAGGTCGTGGCGTTGGCGCACGAACGACAGCGCCTGGGTGCCGTTGAGGGTTTGCACGCCGGCGGGGAAGTGTGCGCCGGACAGCGGCTCGTCCACAGCGTTGTTGAGGCACACGGTCACACCGCCCACGGCGTCCGTGAGCAGGACGAAGCCGAGCAGTCCCACCTGCGCGAAGTGGTCCACCTCCACGCCGGTGAGGTCGGCCACCGCGTCGATCAGCCCCTCTTGGCCCGCGCGCGCGACCCGCTGCTCCAGCTCGGGGCCTTCGGACATGCCCTCTTCCTCGACCAGCTCTTCGCGCTTGTCGGCAGCGTAGGCGCCGTAAACGCCGTTGATCTTGAGGTTGCCGTAGGTGGAGTCGTGGACGTAGGTGTCGCGCGGGATGGAAACGGCCGTCGCCTTCGAGCCGTCCTCCGGGATGCGGACAACCATGATGGTGTCGGTGTTGATCTCGCCGTCGGCCACACCGGCGTTGAGGCGGGCGAGCTCGTCCTCGCTTAAGGGGTTGCCCTGCGCGTCCGTGCGCGAGTCGGAGCCGACGAGCAGGATATCCACCGCGCCGTCGAGCACCGCGTCGTCCTTGTTGCCCTTGCCCTTGGATTTGCTCTGGGAGCTCACGTCCAGCTCTGAGGCGGACAGCTGCCCGCCCAGGCGGCCGACGGCGAAGTAGCCGACGCCGGACAGAGTGATGGCCAGGGCGGAGACCACCGCCAGGACCCCTTTGATCACGGGGTGGCCGGACTGGGACACGTCTCGCGTTCGCGATGGTGCCGCCTGAATGTCGCGGGCACGGCGGTTGGGGTCAGTCACGCGGGGAAGTATACGACATCCCCGCCTGAATCCCTGCCGCAGTGCCTGTGCCGTACACCAATTTCGGCCCCACTGGTGGGTATGATTCCAGCCATTGTGAACGCTGACTCTCTCCATCCGACTGACGCGCCGCTCGCGGTGATCACGGTGACGTACTCGCCGGGCGAGCATTTGTCGCACCTGATTGCGTCGCTCGACGCGGCGACGCGCGGCGAGGTGCATTTGGTCTGCGCGGACAACGGCTCCACCGACGGTGCGCCGCAGCGCGCCGCCGCTCAGCACGAGCGCGTGGAATTCCTTCCCACCGGCGGAAACATTGGCTACGGGGCGGCGATTAATGTCGCGGCCGCGGCGCTTGCGGAGCGTCGAGAAGCGAATGCGATCCGAAACGACTACTTCCTCATCGTCAACCCCGACGTCGAGTTCGGCCCGGGCAGCATCGACGAGCTGATCCGCTGCATCGACGCCGCTCCAAAGGTGGGGGCGGCGGGCCCGCGCATCGAGGAAGCGGACGGCTCCGCGTACCCGAGCGCCCGCGAGGTGCCCGGGCTTGCCACAGGCATCGGGCATGCATTGCTTTACGACGTCTGGCCGCGCAACCCGTTTTCCCGCGCCTACAAGGCGGACGCGAACATGCACGTCCAGCGCACCGCAGGATGGCTCTCGGGCGCGTGCCTGCTGGTGCGGTGGGACGCGTTCGATGCCATCGGCGGCTTCGACGAGCGCTACTTCATGTATCTCGAAGACATCGACTTCGGCGACAGGCTTACGCGCGCAGGGTGGGACAACCTGTACTGCCCGTCGTCGGTGATCCTGCACGACCAGGGCCACGTGGCGGGCAAGTTCCGCAAGGTCACGGTGCCCGCCCATCACGGTTCGGCCTACCGCTTCCAGCGCGACAGGCACCCGCACCCGTGGCAGGCACCGCTGCGGTGGGCGTTGTGGCTCGGGCTGAAGGTGCGCGGGGCGTTCCAACTTGGCCTGCGCAAACCGCGGCGGCGCACCGATACTTAGTTAGACCACAAACACCAGGAAGAAAAGGACAAGCAATGGCAACTTCGGAGCACATCGGCGCCGCGCAGGCGCCCGACGGGGCAGTCACTGAGATGGACGCGGTGATCCTGGTGGGCGGGCGCGGCACGCGTCTGCGCCCGCTGACGGTGTCCACCCCGAAGCCGATGCTGCCCACCGCGGGCTACCCGTTTTTGGCGCACCTGCTCGCCCGCATCAAGGCGGCAGGCATGAACCACGTGGTGCTGGGCACGTCGTACAAGGCTGAGGTGTTCGAGGAGTACTTCGGCGACGGCTCCGAGTTCGGCTTGGAAATCGAGTACGTGGTGGAGGAAGAGGCCCTCGGCACCGGCGGCGGCATCCGCAACGTGTACGACAAGCTGCGCTACGACAACGCCATGGTGTTCAACGGCGACGTGCTCTCCGGTGCGGACCTGTCCGCCATCGCCACCACCCACGTGGACAAGGACGCCGACGTGACGCTGCACCTGGTGCGCGTGCCGGATCCGCGCGCGTTCGGCTCGGTGCCTACCGACGAGGACGGCAACGTGCTGGCGTTTTTGGAGAAGACGGAGGATCCGCCGACCGACCAGATCAACGCCGGATGCTACGTGTTCAAGCGCTCTGTGATCGAGCAGATCCCGGCCGGGCGCGTGGTGTCGGTGGAGCGCGACACGTTCCCGGGTCTGCTGGAGGCGGGCGCGAAGGTGGTCGGCCACGTGGATTCGTCCTACTGGCGCGACATGGGCCGCCCGGACGATTTCGTCCAGGGGTCTTCCGATGTGGTGCGCGGCATCGCGTACTCGCCGTTGCTCGAGGGGCGTACGGGCGAGTCGCTTGTGGACGACTCCGCTGGCGTCGCGCACGGCGTCATCCTCATCGGCGGCACGGCTGTGGGCCGCGGCTGCGAGATCGGGGCCGGCTCGCGTGTGGACGACTCGGTGATTTTCGACGGCGTGACCATCGAGCCTGGCGCAATGGTGCGCAACTCGATTATCGCCGCTGGTGCGCGGATCGGCGCGAACGCGCGGATCACGGACTGCGTGATCGGCGAGGGCGCAACTATTGGCGCGCGTTGCGAGCTGCAGGCGGGCATGCGCGTGTGGCCGGGCGTGGAAATCCCGGATTCGGGAGTGCGTTTCTCTCCGGACGCGTAAGCGACACGCCAAAACCGGCAAATAGTTGCTCAAATCCGCACCACTACTAGATGTAGTACCCCCTGCGCCTACCCCCATCTCCCGCCGCGTGTGACTGATGTGACTCGTGTGACGAGCGACGTGGGAAATGGGGTCCGATGGGTGAAAACTGCAGAATTCTGGTTGCAGCTATTTAGTGTCTCGGTGTGTAATCACAGCAGTGTCATCCGCAGAACCCGCCCGCTGGGAACTGCGGTCACCACTCTTATACGACCGACAAGCAACTAAGGAAGGTAATGGCGTGGAAAACCAGGCAGACGCCACCCTCCGCGGCGCAGCCGCAGGAGGGATGACCCTCGACGAGTTGTTCGGCGCCGTCGAGCAGGAGTGGCAGGACCAGGCACTGTGTGCCCAGACCGACCCGGAGGCGTTCTTCCCCGAGAAGGGCGGCTCCACCCGTGAGGCGAAACGAATCTGCAAGGCATGCGCCGTACGCGACGAATGCTTGGAGTACGCACTCGAGCACGACGAGCGATTCGGCATTTGGGGCGGACTCTCCGACCGTGAGCGCCGCCGCCTGAAAAAGCAGATCGGCTAAGCCTTACCAGGGGAAGTCTGGGGAGATAGTCCTCGGATCCAAGTTGAGGTAATTGGCAACAAGAGCGGTCAGAACCCATGTGATGAGTTCTGACCGCTCTTGTGTATGCGCAGTACGGTGCTCGATAGGCATGCGGAACACAACAAAGCGTGCTCGAGTGGGGTTGCCGTGCTTATCCACGCCGGCCTGCAATACGCGCCCGAGCGGCACTGGGCCGTCGGCGATGATCTCGTCGGGTAGCACCGTCATGTCGGGGTGTAAGCGCATGCGCGGGATGGTGTCGACTGCAAGATCCACGCCGGCCAGCTCGTTGAAGTACTGGTTGTGCAGTGGTGCGTAGGCGTCGATGACCAGCTGGTCGAAGCTGTCGGCGCGGGTGCGGTAGCGCGGCACGCCGACCGGCAGAATGGGCCCGCGCACGCCCCGGCCGTGACGGTTGCGGGCCGGTTGCACGTGGGAGGGGCCTGTCGAGCTCATAGCTGGCAATGCTATTGCCCCGCGCGGCAAAGGTGGCGCGGGCGCGCCGCGTTGCACTATCGAAATCTCAATGTGGGGTTTAGACTTGGCGCCGTGAATATTTACCGCCGTTGTTGCCGCCCCGGGTGCGGCCGGCCCGCTGTGGCCACGCTGATCTACGCGTACGCGGATTCGACGGCAGTGGTTGGACCGCTCGCGCCCACCCCGGACCCGCACGCTTGGGACTTGTGCGAGCGCCACTCCGCGCACATCACCGCCCCGGTGGGGTGGGAGCTTGTCCGCGTCGAGCACGTCGAGCTTGACGACGATGAAATGGACGAGGAGAACACCGACATCACCGCACTCGCGGAGGCGGTGCGCGAAGCAGGAAGGGTGACCACCGGGCTGGTGGAAACCGGCCAGGACCCGATCGAGTACTCGGCGGAGAAAGACTTCAACAACCCGGACACCTCCAACCACCCGGTGCACCGCACGAAGCGGGTGGAGGAGCAGATCGCGGCTGCCAAGGCGGCGCGTCGCTCGCACTTGCGCATCGTGCCGGACCCGGAGGCAGAGCAGTAGCAACAGCGGTCTGCGCAGGCCCGTGTCGGGGGCGCGCGATAAGATACCGCGCATGGCTATTGAGCACACAGCAGAGACGCTGAAGAGCGTTATCAAGGCGTACGACGTCCGCGGCGTCGTCGGCGAGACCATCGACGAGGACTTCGTCCGCACCGCAGGTGCGGCGTTCGCGCACATCCTGCGCGGGGAAGGCGAGACCCGCATCGCTGTCGGCCACGACATGCGCCCCTCTTCGCCGGCGCTTGCAGACGCCTTCGCGCAAGGCGCCGCCAGCCAGGGGATCAACGTGACCCTGCTGGGCCTGACGTCCACCGACGAGCTCTACTTCGTCGCCGGCACCCAGCACTGCGCCGGCGCGATGTTCACCGCCTCGCACAACCCGGCGCAGTACAACGGCATCAAGCTCTGCCGCGCGGGCGCGACCCCGGTGTCCACGGACACCGGCCTGGGCGAGATTGGCCGCATGATCCTCGAGGGCGTGCCGGGGTACGAGGGGGAAGCGGGAGTCGTCGATAAGCATGACGCCCTGGAGGAGTACGCCTCCTACCTGCGCGAACTTGTGCCGGTGCCCACGCGCCGCAAGCTTGTTGTCGCGGTGGACGCGGCCAACGGCATGGCCGGCATGACGGTGCCGGCGGTGCTGGGGGACATGGACATCCGCCCGCTGTACTTCGAGCTCGACGGCACCTTCCCCAACCACGAGGCGAACCCGCTGGACCCGAAGAACCTGGTGGACCTGCAGAAGTTCACCGTGGAGCAGGGCGCAGACATCGGCCTGGCTTTCGACGGCGACGCGGACCGCTGCTTCGTGGTGGACGAGCGCGGCGAGGCCGTCTCCCCGTCCGCGATCACCGCGCTGATTGCCACCCGTACGCTTGAGCAGCACCCGGGCGCGACGATCATCCACAACCTGATCACCTCGCGTGCGGTGCCGGAGCTGATCGAAGAGCACGGCGGCAAGGCGGTGCGCACCCGCGTGGGCCACTCCTACATCAAGGCGCAGATGGCGGAGCACTCCGCGCTGTTCGGCGGCGAGCACTCCGCGCACTACTACTTCGCCGAGTTCTTCAACGCCGACTCCGGCCTGGTGGCCGCGCTGCACGTGCTGGCAGCGCTGGCGGAACAGGACGCGCCGCTGAGCGAGCTGATGGGCGCCTACGAACGCTACACCGCCTCCGGCGAGATCAACTCTGAGGTCGCCGACCAGGCTGCGGCCACGCAGCGTGTGGTGGACGCGTTTTCGGACCGCGCGGAATCCGTGGACACCCTCGACGGCGTGACGGTGCAGTTGAAGGACTCCAAGGCGTGGTTCAACGTGCGCGCATCCAATACCGAGCCGCTGCTGCGCCTGAATGCCGAGGCGCCGACGCGCGAAGAAGTCGACGCGCTGACGGAGGAAATCCTCGGCATCATCCGCGCGTAACCATCCCCGCGTACGCTCGCGGGGTATGAACGGTTTTTCCAGGGAAGACGCCCTGTTTTTCGACATCGCCCACGAGGGCGCCCAGCTGCGCGCCGTGGGCCAGGCGGCGCACCTGCTTGCGGGGCTGCGCGGGCTTGAGCCCCGCAGCGTGGTCGTGCTTGCCACGGACCAGGTCGCTGCGGCCGCGGCGCGTGCGGTGGCGGCGTTCGCCGCCCCGCTCGAGGTGCCGGTGGTGGTCGCAGACGAGCTGCCCGCGTACGTTGGGGCGCTCGATGTCGTGGTGGTGCTCGGCGACAATGCCGGCCGCGAGGAGGATCTGCGCGGGTTGATCACCGCGGCCAACCGCGGCGCCGAAACCATTCTCGCCGGGCCGAAGCAGGGGCCCTTGCTTGACGACGCACCACAGGCCACCACCGCCATCCCCGCCCTGCCCGACACCGCTGGGGCCTCCCCGCTTCGCACCTGCGCCGTGGTCGGGGCGGTGCTTGCCGCGCTGCGCCAGCCAACCGAAGTGGTGGCGGAGCGGTTCGAGCTCCTGGCGGCGGAAGTGGACGCCGAGCTGGAGTCTGTCTCACCAAGGCGCGACGTGGCGGTCAACGCCGCGCGAAAGCTGCGCGCGCAGGCCGAGGGCGCCCGTGTGCTCCACACCGGCGTCGGGCGGGCAGGAAGCGCGGTGGCAGAGCTGGTGGCGGCATTGTGGTCCACGCACGGCATCCCTGCTTCCGCCGTGGGCGCGGAGGAACTTCCCTTCGCCGTCGAGCGTGCTCAGGAGGGCAATTCCACGGCTGGCGCGGACGATTTGTTCCACGACCCCTACATCGACGGCCCCGCGAAGCTGGTAGGTTTAACAACCGTTGTTTGGTCGTGCGGGACCGCCAGCCCGGTGGTCTCGGCGGGCAGCCGGGTCGAGTCCGTGGAGACGGACGTGGATGATCCGGCGGCCCGTGCGGCGCGCCTGGTTGCCAGGGCGTACGCGGCGACGGCGCTTGCAGCCGACGCCGCCGATGCCGCCGCCTCGGAGGAGTAGAAGGAGAACCATGGAGCACCTTGAAGGAGCTCTGCGCCCCTACCCCTGGGGCTCCCACACGTTGATCGCTCAGCTGCGCGGCGAGCCTTCGCCGAGCCCGCAGCCCCAGGCGGAACTCTGGTTCGGCGCCCACCCGGCGGCCCCGGCGACGGTGAACGGGCAGGGCCTGGACGACGCCATCGCCGCCGACCCGGCCGCCGCGTTGGGCAAGCGCGTGCAGGACGCGCACGGCGACCAGCTGCCGTTTCTGGTCAAGCTGCTCGCCGCGGCCGCGCCCTTGAGCATTCAGGCCCACCCCTCGCTGGAGCAGGCCAAGGAAGGCTTCGCGCGCGAAAACGCCGAGGGCATCGAGCTGAACAGCCCGAACCGCAACTACAAGGACCCGAACCACAAACCGGAGCTCATCGTCGCGCTGACCGAGTTCCGCGCGCTGGCCGGGTTCCGCCCGGTGCAGGACACCGCGGCGTTTTTCGCCGAGCTGAGCAGTCCGGAGCTGGACCGCTACGCCACCTTGCTGCCCACGGATGGCGAAGGGGATCTGCGCGCGCTGTTCACCACGTTGATTTCCCTGCCGCACCAGCCGCGGGTGGAGCTGATCGAATCGGTGAAGCGTGCTGCGGCGGAGCTCGTCGATAAGCGCACAGCCCCTGCGTGGATGGTGGAGGCCGCCGAGGTTTACCTCGAGCTCAACCAGACCTACCCGGGCGATGTGGGCGTGCTGGCGGCGCTGCTGCTCAACGTGCTCACGCTTGCGCCGGGCGAGGCGGCGTTTCTGCGCGCCGGCCAGCTCCACGCCTACCTGTCCGGTCTGGGCGTGGAGGTCATGGCCAACTCCGACAACGTGCTGCGCGGCGGGTTGACCACCAAGCACGTGGATGTGCCGGAGCTGGTGAAGGTGCTGGACTTCAGCACCCTGGAAAACCCGCGGGCGGAAACGGCCCCGTCGCACGGCGGCGTGGAGTTCCAGCTTCCTGTGGACAGTTTCGCGGTGCGCATGCATGCGCTTGACGACGGCGACACGTTGGCCGTCGACGAAGACGGCCCCGCGATCGTGCTGTGCACCGCCGGCGAAGTGCGCGGCGCCGACGGGTTCGTCTTAACGCAGGGCAACGGCGCCTGGGTCCCGGCGAGCGAGGCGGCGACGGAAATCACCGCAGCCGGCAAAACCCAGGTGTTTGTGGCGACGGTCTAGCGGCCGGTGATCTTGTCAATCACGTCGCGGGCCGTCACGCCTTCTTTCTCGCGCGGGTAGCCTGCGACGTCTTCCTTGCCCGCGACGGGTGCCGGCGCCTTATTGCCTCCCGTGGCGGCATCCGGGGTCTGTGGCGCCTCGCTCGGCTGAGCGCTGCCCTGCGGTGCGGCGTCTGCCGCGCTTTCGGTGCCGGGGACCGATTGCGCTGCGACTCCTGCGCCCTGCATCCGCATCTCCGGGCGTTGGTCTTCCTGCGCGGCGGGGGATCCAGGCTCGGACGGGGAGCCCTCTTGGATTCCGTCCGGCACGTGCGACGGACCAGAGCCGTGGCCCGGCTGCGCGGTTGGCTCAGACTGCTCCGGCTGCTGCGTGGTCTGCGGCTGATCCGGGCGCTTCGACGGTTCCGCTGCCGGGGTGTGCGTCGGCTCGGTGGCCTCCGACGGCTGCACCTCGGATCCACCCGGTGCCGGGGTGGCGGCGGTGCTCGTCTGCGCGGCGCCGCCGTTGCCCGGCTCGCGCGGCGGGGTGCTGCCCGGCGTCTGCTGGGAGGTGGTGCGGTTGTCCGCGGAGGCCGGAGTGGGCTCCGCCGCCGGGTTGGCACCCTGCGGGGCGGCCATGGGCCGGGCCGGAGACGGCACGATGTTGGACGGGCGGTACACGCGCGACGGCTGCGTGGACTCCTGCGCCGGAGCGACTACCGCGTGCGGCGGCAGGTAGGGGTCGTGCGCCGCGTTGTAGCCGGTGGGCATGGAAGCGCCTGCGCGCCCTGCGCCGGAGCCTGTCGCTCCCGCCGCGCCCGCATCCGCGCCGTGGTGCGCGGCGGGGCCGTTGTCGGGGGAGTTGGTGGAGCTGCGCACGGTGCGGGTGTGCGTGAGGTTCTCCGTCACCGTCTCCGTTGTCGGGCTCGAGGTGGTGGAAGCGGCGCTGTTGCCAGTGGTGCCCGCGGCTTCCGCGGTAAACCCGGCGCGGTTGTTCTGGCCGGGTGCGGAGGTCGCCCACACCGTGAAACCGACGACGGCAGCAAGCAGTGCACCTGCGCCGATGAACACGGCTACCCGGCGTGCTGTCCCTTCCACGGTGACTCCTCCCGCGGGCGTTTCCGGCCCGCGCATTGGTTACAACTTGGTAACGTTTGGCTTCGTAGCACTGTTTATAGCACGTCATCGTGAAATGGGGAACCCCTGCGCGGCGAGTTGTTTTGCGTTTGAGTGCCCCGGAGCGTCGTTTTGCCGTATACAAATGGGTGCGACACGTTGTGCGGGCGCCCGCTCGCGCACCATCTACGGAAGGAGCGCCGCAGTGAGTACTTGGGACGAGCAGATTTTCACGGTCGATGCCAACACGGACTTCCTGGACGAGCTAGTCGATCTTGATTTCGAGGATGTTTTTGAAGCGGTGCGTGACGCGGTGCTCCTCGCCGCGAAGCAGGATTCTTCTGAGGAAGAGCTGCTCAACGGCCAGGCCGCAGCCACCATCGCGGCGATCTGGGCGGGCGCGCCGTTTTCCGCCGGCGAGATTGCGGAGACGTACCCGTTTATCCGCCTGCGCCCGGACGAGATGGACGAGCAGTTGGTGGAGTCTGCCGCTTCCGTGCTCGAGGAGGCGGACACTGAGGAGGACTTGGAGCAGTTCCTCGAGGCGCTGGCGTAGCTGAATGATTGTTGCAGTTGAAGGCATCGACGGCGCGGGCAAGAACACGCTAGTCACTGCGGTGAAGGAGCGCTTCGGCGCTGAGACGCTGGCGTTTCCGCGCTATGAAACGTCCGTGCATGCGCAGCTGGCGCACGACGCCTTGCATGGGCGCATGGGCGACCTGACGGATTCGGCGTTCGGTATGGCCACCCTGTTCGCCCTGGACAGGCATGGGGCGAAGCAGCTTCTCGACGGCTTCGCTGGCGACCCGCACAGCGTCATCGTCCTGGATCGTTATGTCGCCTCCAACGCGGCGTACACGAGCGCGCGCACGGGCGATCCGGCCGCCGTGAAGTGGGTCCACGACCTGGAGTTTGGAAAGTTGGGGCTGCCCAAGCCCGACTTGCAGGTGCTGGTGGACACCACCCCGGACGTTGCGCGCGAGCGCGCGGAGGCGCGCGAGGAACAGGACGCGACGCGCACCCGGGACCGCTACGAGCGCGACGTGGCGCTGCAGGTGGCGACGTTTCAGGCGTACGCCGAGCTTGCGGAGCGCAACTGGGCGAGCCGGTGGCTTCGCACGTCGGAACCGGCGGTTATCATGCAGGTAGTGGGCGAGCTGGCGCAGTAAGGCCAGCTCAGCGCGAAAAGGATAGAGGAGGACGCATGGCACCGAAGATCCTCGTGGTGGACGACGACCCGGCGATCAACGAGATGCTGACAATCGTGCTGGAGGCCGAGGGGTTCCAGACCAGCTCCGTGACGGACGGTGCCGAGGCGGTGCCCGCCTTCCGCTCGTTCGACCCGGATTTGATCCTTCTGGATCTGATGCTGCCGGGGATGAACGGCATCGACATTTGCCGCGAGATCCGCAAGGAGTCCGCGGTGCCGGTGGTCATGCTCACCGCCAAGACGGACACGGTGGACGTTGTGCTGGGTCTGGAGTCCGGCGCGGACGACTACATCACCAAACCCTTTAAGCCGAAGGAGCTTGTCGCCCGTATCCGCGCGCGCCTGCGCCGCACGGACGAGACTCCGGCGGACGTCTTCGAGGTCGGCGACCTGACCGTGGACGTGCCGCAGCACACCGTCACCCGCGGCGACGAGGAGATCCAGCTGACCCCGCTGGAGTTCGACCTGCTGGTGGAGATGGCACGCAAGCCGAACCAGGTGCACTCGCGCGAGGAGCTGCTGGAGTCCGTGTGGGGCTACCGCAACGCCTCCGACACACGCCTGGTCAACGTGCACGTGCAGCGCCTGCGCTCCAAGATTGAGCACGACCCGGAAAACCCGGAGATCATCCTCACCGTCCGCGGCGTGGGCTACAAGACCGGTAAGTCGGAGGTGTAGCACCTGGACGCCATACGTCGTGTCGGCGACCGGGTGCGGCACGCCTGGTCCACGAAGCTGCAGGTCCGCTTCGTGGGCACGGTGCTGCTCGTGTCCACGGTCGTGATGTCTATGCTTGGCTTCGCGCTGGCGTCCGTTGTCACCGACCGCATCACCGCAGCCAAGATCGAAACCGCCACTGTGGAAATCGAGCGCGCGCGTTCGACCGTGGAATACCAGCTGGCCAACTCCGGCTCCTCCGCCTCGTTGCAGGCGCGCCTGAATTCGGCGCGCGCCGGGTTGACGCAGCGCGCGCAGGAAAGCGGCGACTCCGCCAGCTTCTACGAGCCTGTGCTGGTGGTGGAGGCGCCGAACGGTGCTGTGACGTCGTCGCCGGAGGCCTACCAAATTCCGAAGCGGCTGGGCGACTACGTCAGGGACGGCAACGTGGCCTACCAGTTCGCCACCGTGGAGCGCCCGGACGGCTCGGCCTACGACGCGCTGATTGTGGGCACCCCGACCAACGCCGACATCCCCAACCTTCGCTTGTACCTGGTGATGAACATGGAAAGCGAAGTCTCCACCGTCGCGCTGATGCGCGGCATCTTGGCGTCCGCCGCGGTGATCGTCGTGGTGCTGCTGATGGGCATTTCCTGGCTGGCGTCCCAGCAGATTGTGGCGCCGGTGCGCTCCGCCTCCCGCACCGCGCAGCGCTTCGCATCAGGCCACCTCCGGGAGCGCATGCCTGTCGACGGCGAGGACGAGATGGCCGTGCTGGCCATGTCCTTCAACGACATGGCGGACACCTTGAGCAAGCAGATTGCCAACCTGGAGGAGTACGGCTCGCTGCAGCGCCAGTTCACCTCCGACGTCTCCCACGAGCTGCGCACTCCGCTGACCACGGTGCGCATGGCGGCGGATCTGATCGCGGCGAACGAGGATTCGCTGGAACCGGCGACGAAGCGCGCCTCGGAGCTGATGACCAGCGAGTTAGACCGCTTCGAAGCGCTGCTCAACGACCTGCTGGAGATCTCCCGCCACGACGCGGGCGTGGCTGAGCTCTCCGCGGCGAACGTGGACGCCCGCCAGCCGGTGGAGTCCGCCTGGCAGCAAACCCAGCACCTGGCCGAGGAGCTGGACGTGGACGTCATCTTCGACATCCCGGACGAGCCGCAGACGCTGGAAGGCGACGCCCGCCGCATCGAGCGCGTGGTGCGCAACCTCATCGCCAACGCCATCGACCACTCGGAAGGCAACCCGGTTACCGTGCGCATGCGTTCCAACGACGAGGCGGTGGCGATCACCGTCACCGACGGCGGCGTGGGCCTGAAGACAGGCGAAGAGGACCTGGTGTTCAACCGCTTCTGGCGCGCCGACAAGTCCCGCAAGCGCCACTCCGGCGGCACCGGGCTGGGCCTGGCCATCGCCCGCGAGGATGCGCAGCTGCACGGCGGCGTGCTAGATGCGATCGGCGAGTACGGGGTGGGCTCGCAGTTCCGCCTCGTGCTGCCGCGCGACATCGAGGCCGGTTTCACGGAATCGCCGCTTCCGCTCGAGGCGCCGCGCGCTATCGCCCCCGAAGCGCTCGACGCCCCGGAGGACACCGAAGGCGCCGGTGACGCGGCAGCCGGCGGCGACGGGGGAGCTGATGGAGGGGCACCTTTGGACGTCGATAAGCGAAGGCTCCAGGAGGACACCGATGCGTAAAACACTCGCCTGCCTCACGGTGGCGCTGACGACCCTGGCCGCCGGCTGCGCCTCGCTGCCCACGAACTCGGCGCCGCATGTGATCCGCTCCTTCGCGCCCGAGGAGACGGAAACGCAGGCCGCGGGGCCGAAGGACGGCCAGGAATCGGACCTTCTGCTGCGCGACTTCTACCATGCCTCTGCCACCCCCGACAGCGACTACGAGGCGGCGCGCGCCTACCTCACCGAGGGCGCTTCCGCCGCGTGGGACCCGAGCGGGCAGAAACTCGTGGTGGACAGCATCGGCATGACCACCCTGCCGGGATCCTCAGTGGGGCAGCGCAGCTACTCGGTGCACGGCGAAGTCGTCGGAGTGGTGCGCTCCGGCGGTTCATACTCGCCGGAACGCGGAGACTATGAGGCCACCATCGACATGGAGATGGTGGACGGGCAATGGCGCATCTCCTCGCTGCCGGAAGGCGTCGTGTTCGAGCGCACGGAGCTGCGCAACCAGTACCAGCCGTACAACCTGTACTTCTTCGACCAGGACGACCGGGAGCTGGTCACCGACCGCCGCTGGGTGCACTCGCGCCGCGAAACGCTGGCGAGCGACCTGATCGGGCTGCTCATGGAAGGCCCCTCGGAGCGGCTGCGGCCCGCGCTCACCGGATCGCTGCCCTCGAGCGTGTCCTACACGGGAGAGCAGGACGGCGCCTACACCTTCACCGGTTTCGCCGGCGTGAGCGAGGACGAACGCGCCCGCTTCGCGGCCCAGGTGGTGTGGACGCTCGCCACCGCGGGTGTCACCGGGCCCTACGAGCTCAAGGCCGACGGGCAACCGCTTATCGACGGCACCGACGTCCTCGACACCGACGACTTCATCGCCGCGAGCCCGCTGGTGGAAACCGTCGGCGAAACCAAGCTGTACGCCCTCGCAGGCGGCAAGGTCGTCCGGGTGGACGAGCGCTCTACACAGCCGGTGGATGGCACTCTCGGCGCCGCCAACGACGTCATCTTCGCCGACATCGCCAGCGACGGCGAGTGGGCCGCCATCTTCGGCAAACCCGGCGATGCCGAAGACGACATCTTCCGCGTCGGCAAGTTTGACGGATCCGAGGCCGAGGTCATGCGCGCGGGCACGTTCACCCGCCCCGCCTTTGAACCTGACGCGGCGGCGGTGTGGACGGTGGCCGACGGCAAGCGGATCCTGCGCACGGTGCAGTCCGCCGCCACCGGCAGCCTGACCACCGGCGAGGTCAAGGTGGAACTGCCCGACGGCGTGGACGGCAACATTTCCGTGCTGCGGCTGTCGCGCACCGGCACCCGGGTGGTCATGGTGATCGACGGCCGCCTCTACACCGGCATCGTGCGCCGGCAACCCTCCGGCGAGCGTTCCATCGTCAACGTCTACGAGTACGCCCATGAGCTCTCAGGCAGCGTGATCTCCGCAGACTGGCGCCCGGACGGATCCCTCTTGGTAGGCACGACCTCCACCACCCCGGTGATGCGCGTGGAGCAGGACGGCTCCTCCATGACCGCGATGTCCGCCGGCAACATCTCGGCGCCGGTGGTGGCGGTGGCGGCGTCGCCGAGCACGCTATACGTCACCGACGCTAACGCGCTGCTGCAGGTGCCGGCCTCCGGTGCGGACAACCCGATCTGGCGCGAGGTGCCGGGACTGGAAGGCGTGCGCGCGCTGCCAATCACTTCGCGCTAGCCTTTCCCGCATGGGGGAGATATTCGGTCAAGTCGGCGAGCTGCTGTTGCCGCGGAAATGCGCGGGCTGTCGCGCGCCGGGGCCGCTGCTGTGCCCTGCGTGCCGCGAAGGCCTGGCGACGCCACCGCAGCGGGTATTTCCCAACACCACCCCGCACGCGCCGGTGTTCGCGCTCGGACCGTACGCCGACCCGCACCGCGGGGTGATCCTGGCCATGAAGGAGCGCAATCACCTGGCTGTGCGCCGCCATGTCGGCGCGGTGCTCGCGGCCGCGCTGGAGTACCTGGAGGCGCGCGGCGAGATCCCTGCCGGGGCGGTGCTGGTGCCGGCGCCCACGCGCACCCGCTCCGCACGGGCGCGCGGCGGGGACCCGGTGGAACAGGTCTGCCGCGCCACCGGCAGGCGGGTGGCGCCGGTGCTCACGCTGGACCCGCGGACGGCGGACCAGTCCGGCCTGGACGAAGCCGGGCGGCGGGCCAACCTTTCGGGGCGCGTGCGCATTTCCGGCGTGCCCGCCGGCCGGGTCGTGCTTGTCGACGACGTAGTCACCACCGGCGCGACGCTGCAGGCCAGTGCCACTCTTTTGCTCTCGCGCGGGGCAGACGTCGCCGCGTGTGTGGCGCTGTGCGCGGCGTAGCGGCGGGGTCCCGGCGGGGGCTTGGCGGGGGCTTGGCGGCGGATTCCTGACAGATGACGGCGGCCGTTTGCGCCGACCTGGGCCTCAAGGGCCAGCCTGACAGATTCCGCCGCGATGTGTCGGGCAGGGTAGCGAGCTTTCGTCAAAACCGGCCGAATTGGTCATAACCAGTTGTATAGTGGTGGTGGACACAGTTCCTACTACCGCAAGGGAGGACGCAGATGACGTCTGCAGACCGTAACCCGATCCAAGAGACGCTGAGCCCGGACGCCCAGGTCACCATCACCGGGCGAAACGTCGAGGTCCCAGAGCATTTCCAGGAACGAGTGAACGGCAAGCTGGCCAAGATTGAAAAGCTTGACCCGACGCTGAAGTCGTTCCACGTGGAGCTGCAGCACGAGAAGAACCCGCGCCGCGAGGCGGAGGCGGAGCGCATCCAGATCACCGCCACCGGCTCCGGCCACCTGGCCCGCGCCGAGGCGAAGGAAGAGAACTTCTACGCTGCGCTCGAGGTCGCCGTGGACAAGCTGGAACGCTCGCTGCGCAAGGTCAAGGCACGTCGCAACATCGCGATGTCCGGCCACCGCGCGCCGAAGAGCACCGGCGTGATCGCCGCGGAGATGGAGGCGGACGCGAAGGCCGAGCAGGAGCGCGCCGCCCAGGAGGCCGGCAAGTACGACGTGGACCCGTACGCAGACCAGGTCGAGGACATCGTCCCGGGCCAGATCGTGCGCTCCAAGGTGCACCCCAACGCGCCGCGCAGCGTGGACGACGCGCTGAGTGAGATGGAGCTGGTGGGCCACGATTTCTACCTCTTCATCAACGAGGAAACCAACCGCCCGGCAGTGGTCTACCGCCGCCACGCGTTCGACTACGGCTTGATCGAGCTCGCCCCGGAAGGGGAGGCCGAGTAACCGCAGCTCAACCTACTAAACCGCGCCCCGGCTCAGTTCTGTCTATGGTTCTGGGCTGGGGCGGGGTTCGTCGATAGGCAATTGTGCCTATGGGGTTGTCTATACCCCGGGAGGCGTGCGTACAATGGCCGGTTGTATCACCTTGGCCCTGTCAACCCATCAGTAAAGGACTTTGCACACGTGTTTGGACTGTCAAAGCTGCTCCGCGCCGGTGAGGGGCGCACCGTAAAGCGCCTTGCCAAGATCGCCGATCAGGTCATGGCGCTCGACGACGAGTACTCCGCGCTGACCGACGAGGAGCTCAAGGCCAAGACCGCCGAGTTCAAGGACAAGATCGCAGACGGCGCGAGCCTGGACGACATCCTGCTCGACGCGTTCGCGACCGCCCGCGAAGCCTCCTGGCGAGTGCTGGGGCAGAAGCACTTCAAGGTGCAGATCATGGGCGGCGCCGCCCTGCACTTCGGCAACGTCGCAGAGATGAAAACCGGTGAAGGCAAGACCTTGACCTCCGTGCTGCCGGCCTACCTCAACGCCCTGTCCGGCAAGGGTGTGCACGTTGTCACGGTCAACGATTACCTGGCTAAGCGCGACGCCGAGATGATGGGCCGCGTGCACCACTTCCTGGGCCTGGAAGTGGGTGTGATCTTGTCCGAGATGCGCCCGCCCGAGCGCAAGAAGGCGTACGCCGCCGACATCACCTACGGCACCAACAACGAGCTCGGCTTCGACTACCTGCGCGACAACATGACGCGCTCCGTTGACGATATGGTTCAGCGCGGCCACAACTACGCCATCGTGGACGAGGTGGACTCCATCCTCATCGACGAGGCGCGTACTCCGCTGATTATTTCCGGCCCGGTGGACGGCTCCAGCCAGTTCTACAACGTGTTCGCACAGCTCGCGCCGCGCATGCGCGAGGGCATCCACTACGAGGTGGATCAGCGCAAGCGCACCGTGGGTATTTCCGAGGAGGGCGTGGAGTTTGTCGAGGACCAGCTGGGCATTGACAACCTCTACGCCCCGGAGCACTCGCAGCTGGTCAGCTACCTCAACAACGCCATTAAGGCGAAGGAGCTGTTCGAGCGCGACAAGGACTACATCATCCGCCAGGGTGAGGTCATGATCGTGGACGGGTTCACCGGCCGCGTGCTGGCAGGCCGCCGTTACAACGAGGGCATGCACCAGGCCATTGAGGCCAAGGAGCAGGTGGAGATAAAAAACGAGAACCAGACCCTGGCCACGGTGACCCTGCAGAACTACTTCCGCCTCTACGACAAGCTGTCCGGCATGACCGGTACCGCTGAGACGGAAGCGGCGGAGCTGCACCAGATTTACAAGATGGACGTTGTGCAGATCCCGCCGAACCGCCCGAACCAGCGCGCGGACCGCGACGATTTGATCTACAAGACCCAGGAGGCGAAGTTCGCCGCCGTGGCGGAGGACATCGCGGAGCACGCCGCCAAGGGCCAGCCGGTGCTGGTGGGCACCACCTCGGTGGAGCGCTCCGAGTACCTGTCGCAGTTGCTTACCCGCAAGGGTGTGGAGCACAACGTGCTTAACGCGAAGTACCACGAGGAGGAGGGCCGCATCATCGCCGAGGCCGGTCTGCCGGGCAAGGTGACCGTGTCCACCAACATGGCTGGCCGCGGCACCGACATCGTGCTCGGCGGCAACCCGGAGATCCTCCTGGACGCGAAGCTGCAGGCGCAGGGTCTGGACCCGCTGGAGGATTCGGAGCGCTACCAGGAGGCCTGGGACGAGCAGCTCCCGGCGGCGAAGGAGCGTTCCCAGCAGCTTGGCGACGAGGTGCGCGAGGCCGGCGGCCTGTACGTCATCGGCACCGAGCGCCACGAGTCGCGCCGCATTGACAACCAGCTGCGCGGCCGCTCCGGCCGCCAGGGTGATCCGGGCGAGACCCGCTTCTACCTGTCCATGCGCGACGAGCTCATGGTGCGCTTCGTGGGCCAGTCCATGGAGAACATGATGAACCGCCTCAACGTGCCGGACGATGTGCCGATTGAGGCGAAGATGGTCTCCAACGCCATTAAGGGCGCGCAGTCCCAGGTGGAGAACCAGAACTTCGAGATGCGCAAGAACGTGCTCAAGTACGACGAGGTCCTCAACGAGCAGCGCAAGGTGGTCTACCGCGAGCGCCAGGAGATCTTGGGTTCGAAGGACATCGCCGGCCAGGTGCGCCGCATGATCGATTCCACCATCGGTGCCTACGTCGACGGCGCGACCGCTGAGGGGTACGTGGAGGACTGGGACCTCGACGGCCTGTGGAACGCGCTGGATTCCCTGTACGGACCGACGGTTAGCGCTCAGGAGCTCATCGACGGCGACGCGTACGGTCGCGCCGGCGAGCTGACCTCGGAGCAGCTGCGTCAGGCGCTGCTCGACGACGCGAACGCCCAGTACGACAAGCTGGAGGAGAATGTCGCGTCGATTGGCGGCGAGGAGCAGATGCGCAACCTGGAGCGCATGGTGATCTTGCCGATCATCGACACGAAGTGGCGCGAGCACCTCTACGAGATGGACTACCTCAAGGAGGGCATCGGCCTGCGCGCGATGGCGCAGCGCGATCCGCTGGTGGAGTACCAGAAGGAGGGTGGCGACATGTTCAACGCGATGAACGAGGCCGTCCAGGAGGAGACTGTGCGCCAGCTGTTCACCATGCGCAAGCAGTTTGAGACGCAGGACCAGGCGCAGGAGGCTGATGCGGGCGGCTCCACCGTCGTCTAGGCAATTGCCTATCGACGAGCTGCCGCCTACAGCACCTTGAAGGCGACTAGCTTGCCGTCGCAGATTTTCGCGGCGTAAGCCCGCCTGGTGCCGTCAATGGTTTCGACGGTGCCGAAGAATTCCCCGCCCTCGCGGGCGTGGCAGGTGACCACCCGGTGCCTGCCCGCCGCGGGGGCGGTACTCGTTGGCGCGCTTGTCAGCGCCGCGGCGTGTTGCCGGGCGCGGATGTGGACGCGCACCGCTGGCGCGAAGCGCCACGCCATCATGGACGTGGCGCGGTGTTTGCTCAGGGCGGCGCTGAGCGCTTCCGCCACGACCGGCTCCACGTCGGTTGGGGCGCCGGGCGGCACCAACTCGGGCCGAGTCGTCCCGAGGGGCCGGCTGAGCGCGGCGGGTGTCTGCTTTCGCCGGGGCACGAGCACTTGCACGTGCCTGTGCCCTGGGGCTGTGTAGTACATGGCGGGGTGTCCTCCCTCATCTGAGCCTCGCGTGAGCGGAATGCGTGGTGGAGGGGGACGGGCGTGGTGCGGGGTAGGTAGTATTGTCCACGTTCGCAGCCGCCCGTGTAAAGGGTGTGCTCACTACAGTAGGCATCCGCGACGCAACCAACGAAAGAGGGATCCCGTGCAGGGCTTGATCATCGACTACGCAGGAGTGCTGGACACCGGTGCAGAGGACGAGCAGCGCTGGAAAACCCTCATTGAGGCGGTGAAGGCGAAGGATATCGCCGTGGGCATCCTCTCCAACGAGGAGGGCGACGGCGAGTTGGCGGAGAAGATCCGCGAGTGGGAGTTCGGCGGCGTGGTTGATGCCGTGGTGCTCTCCGGCGAGATCGGGGCGGAAAAGCCGGAGCGCGCCGCGTTCCAGGCCGCCGCCGACGCGATCGGTGTGGACATCAACGAGTGCGTGATGGTCGATGACGACATCATGAACGTCCGCGCCGCGGTCGAGTACAACCTGATCGGCATCCTGCACACCGCCATCGACCGCACCGCGGTGGAGATCCAGTCCCTGTTCGATGTCGAGGGCGAGTTCTAGTGCGCGTTTACATCCCCGCCACGTTCGGCATGCTCTCGGCACTGGAGGACAACCGCCTGATCCACGCCCGCAACGGCTGGGCGTTCGCCGCCACCGAGGCGCTGCACGACTTTTTCACCTCTGGCGACCAAGAGGAGATCGAGGCCGTGGCGTTCGACGACGCGGCGATGGCGTCGATCCGCCTGCTGGCCATTGGCGACGAGGAGCGCCACCCGCACCGCAGGGTGGTGGTTTCCGCGGATGTGCCGGATGCACAGGCCACGCCGGATCCGGAGATGGGCGAGTCCGTGGTGAAGCTGTCCGCGCCGGTGCAACTCGAGGACATCGCGGCGATCCACGTGGACATCGCGGAGGCTGAGGAGGCCACCGCGAAGGCGATCGAGGTCATCGACGCCGCCGATCTGGGCGACGAGGACGCGGAGCTTGCCGTGGGCGACGCGCAGGACAACTACTTGGCGTTCTACGACCCGAGCGAGCTACCGGTCCTGGTCGAGCTGCTTTAGCTCCCATTCGTTGTTGGAGTGCAGGGCCGTCAATAGGCCCCGCACTGCTGCGGCCCGGCGGCCGACGGGGGACGCTGGGTCCAGCTCGTCCCAGGCACACTCCGGGTCCGCCGGAGGGCCCAAGTGCGTGCAGCCGCGGGGGCAGCGCTGCGCCGCCTCCTCAAGATCCGGGAAAACGACCACGATTTCTTCGGGAGAGACGTGCGCCAAGCCGAAGGAGCGGATACCGGGGGTGTCGATGATCCAGCCGCCGCCGGGGACCTCAAGTGCCACGGACTGGGTTGAGGTGTGCCGGCCCTTGCCCACGCCGGAGACTTCGCCGGTCTCGCGGTCCGCATCTGGCACTATGCGGTTGACCAGGGTGGACTTGCCTACGCCGGAGTGGCCGATAAGGGCGGAGACGTGCCCGTCGATAAGCTCGCGCAGCTGCTCCACCCCGTCCTCGACGCCGGTGCGCAACACCTCCACCCCCATGGCCTCGAGCTCGCGCTCGAAGTCTGAGGGGTCCGCGAGATCGGTTTTGGTCACGCACACCACCGGGGTCACGCCGCCGACAAAGGCGGCGATCAGCGCGCGCTCGACAAAGCCGGTGCGCGGCGGCGGGTCCGCGGCCGCGACCACGATGAGCAACAGCTGCGCGTTGGCGACGATGATGCGCTCGTACGGGTCGGTGTCGTCCGCAGTGCGGCGCAGCACCGAGGTGCGCTCCTCGCGTTTGACGATGCGGGCGAGCGTGTCTTTCGCGCCCGAGGTGTCGCCGACCACGCCGACGCGGTCGCCCACTTCGATGGAGGTGCGCTTCAGCTCGCGGGCGCGGGTGCACTGCAGGCGGGTGCCGGCATCATCGAGCACCACACCCCAGCGGCCGCGGTCCTTGGCCACGACGAGGCCGAACTCGGCGTCGTCGTGCGTGGGGCGGTTCTTCGAGCGTGGGCGCGAGCCTTTGCCGGGGCGCACGCGCACATCGGACTCGTCGTAGTCGGCGAAGCTGCGGCCCATTACTGCGCCACCACCTCCGCCCACATGTCGGCGAACCCGGGCAGCGTCTTGGCGGTGGTCTCGATGTTTTCCACCTCGACACCGCCCACCACCAGGCCGATGATTGCGCCGGCGGTGGCCATGCGGTGGTCGTCGTAGGTGTGCCAGGCCCCGCCGCGCATCCGGGTCGGGGTGATGCGCAGCCCGTCGCCGAGCTCCTCGCAGTTGCCGCCGAGCCCGTTGATTTCGCGCGACAGCGCGGCCAGGCGGTCGGTTTCGTGGCCACGCAGGTGGGCGATGCCGGTCAGCTCGCTCGGCGTGGTGGCGCAGGCGGCGATGGCGGCGACGGTGGGGGCGAGCTCGCCGATGTCGCTCATGTCGATGCGGATGCCGCGCAAGTTGCCGGCCTCCGGGCCGCGTACGCGCAGGGTGTGGCCGGCGCCGGCGGCCTCCAACTCCACCTCGCAGCCCATGCGCTCCAGGATGGAGCACATGGTCGCGCCCGGCTGGGTGGTGGCCACCGGCCAATGCGGGATGCGCACCTCGCCGCCTGTGACTGCCGCGGCGGCCAAGAACGGTGCGGCGTTGGACAGGTCCGGCTCGATCTCCCAGTGGGTACCGCGGATTTCCTGCGGCTCCACGGACCAGGAGTTGGCGGTAGCCTTGACCTCAACGCCTGCGTCTTCCAGCATGGCCACCGTCATCTCGATGTGCGGCATCGACGGCAAGGTGCCGCCGGTGTGGCGGATCTGCACGCCGCGCTCGAACCGGGGCGCGGCGAGCAGCAGGCCGGAGACGAACTGGGAGGAGCCGGACGCGTCGATCTCCACCGGGCCGCCCTCGGCGCGGCCCGTGCCGTGGACGGTAAACGGCAGCGCGTCGCCCGCCACGGACACCCCCAAGGCGCGCAACGCGTCCAGGATGGTGGACATGGGGCGTTTGCGGGCGTGGGCGTCGCCGTCGAAAAGCACGGGCCCATCCGCGAACGCCGCGACGGGCGGCACGAACCGCATCACGGTGCCCGCCAGCCCGCAGTCGACCTCGGCGGAGCGCAGCTTGCCCGGGGACACACGGATGGTGTCGCCGTCCTCCTCGATGGCGGTGCCCATGGCGCGCAGCGCATCTTCCATCAGGTCCGTGTCGCGCGAGCGCAGCGCCCCGACGATGGTGGACGGGCCGGACGCGAGCGCCGACAGGATGTAGGCGCGGTTGGTCATGGATTTCGACCCGGGCACCTTTTGTGTGTGGGTGATCGGGCTGGGGTGAAACGGCGCAGTCCACATCTCTGTCATGGAAGTCATGATAATGGAGCGCATGTGCGGACGATTCGTTCTTTTCACGTCAGGCGACGACCTTGTTCAGGAGGTGGCGGGCCTTCCCGGCATCGCGGAGGTGGAGGCCCCGGACGGCACCCCGCCGCCGCGCTACAACATCGCGCCCACCCAGCAGGTGCCGTTGATCAGGGTCGCGGAGGCGACAGCGCGTATCGACGCCGCGCGGTGGGGCCTGTTGCCCACCTGGAAGAAGGACGAAACCGGCCCGCCGCTGTTTAACGCCCGGGGCGAGACGGTGGCCGAGAAGCCGTCGTTCCGTAGCGCGTTCAAGGCGCGCCGCGGGCTGATGGTGCTGGACGGCTACTACGAGTGGAAACCGACGGAAAGCGGCAAGCAGCCCTACTTTGTGCGCCCGGAAGAAGGCATGCTGTACGCCGCCGCGCTGTGGGAGACGGGGCTAGACCGCCTATCGACGACCATGGTCACCACCGAGGCCACGGAGAACATGGCGTGGCTGCACCATCGCCTGCCGCTGTTTCTGCGCGAGGACGAGATCCGCACCTGGGTCGACGGCACCCCGGAAGAGGCACTGGAACTGGTGCACCCCTCCCGGGTGGCGGACACCCTGGTGTGGAACGAGGCGGCCCAGGAGGTGGGCAACACCAGAAACGACTACGGGGAGCTGATGGGGGAGAACACTACGGCGCGCTGATCGGCGCGAACGTCGCCCCGGTCAGCTCCGCCAAGTCGCGTGGGTGCAGCTGTGCGGACAGGCCGCGCTGGCCGGCGGAGACGTTGACGGCGGGCAGGTCGGCCACGGAGGCGTCGATAAGCGTTTTCAGCTTTTGCTTCGTGCCAAGCGGCGAGATGCCGCCGACGACGTACCCGGTGGCGCGCTGCGCCTTGGCCGGATCCGCCATCTCCGCGCGTTTCCATCCGAGCGCCTTCGCCGCGGCTTTTAACGAGAGGTGCCCGTCCACGGGAACGCAGCAGATGGCTAGTTCGCGCTCGTGCGTGATCACCAGCGTTTTCAGCACCGACGCCGGATCCAGCCCAAGCTCCTCGGCTGCGTGGGTGCCGAAGTGGTCCTGGCTGGGGGAGTAGGTCAGCACCTTGTGCTCGGTGCCTTGCAGTGCGGTCAGTGCGTGCGTTTTCTCGGCCATGGCCACAGGGTAGCGAGAGGAAACAGTGGCCCTACAATGGCTCACATGCCCGAAACCGAGCCAGACGCAGGCGTACGCGATGACCTGAAGGCGCGCTTCAACGAAGAAGCGATGCCGCTTTTGGACCAGCTGTACGGCGGCGCGCTGCGCATGACGCGCAACCCGCAGGACGCCGAGGACCTGGTGCAGGAGACCTATTTAAAGGCCTACAAGAACTTCGGCAGTTTCACACCCGGCACCAACCTCAAGGCGTGGTTGTACCGGATTATGACGAACACGTACATCAACTCCTACCGCAAGAAGCAGCGCCGCCCGCTGGAAACTTCCGCGGACGACGTGACGGACAACCAGCTGTACACCTCCAGCTCGCACGACTCCACAGGCTTGGAGTCCGCGGAAGTGGAGGCGCTGAAAGCCATGCCGAACTCCCGGATCTCTGAGGCGCTCAACGCGTTGAACGAGGACTACCGCATGGTGGTCTACTACGCCGATGTGGAGGGGATGGCGTACAAGGAGATCGCGGAAGTGATGGAAATTCCCATCGGCACCGTGATGAGCCGGCTGCACCGGGGAAGAAAACAGCTTCGCGGGATGTTGAAAGACGTGGCGAAGGAACGCGGTATCGGTCTCGGCCATGCTGATATGGCAAATGCCGCCGGTAAGCAGGACGCGAAGGAGAAGTAATGTCCACTGGACACACCCACACCGACGCTCACGGCTGCGAGGCCACCCACCGCTTGCTGTGCGAGCTGTTCGACGCAGACACCGCCCCTGAGCGCCGCGAGGAGATCAAAAAGGACCTGGCGGCGTGCCCGGAGTGTTTGGCAATCGCGCAGTCCGAGCGCGATGTCCGCGCCATGGTGCGTGAGTGTTGCGGCCCCGCGAAGGCTCCGGAGCCGTTGCGCCAGCGCATCATCGCCTCCATCACCACGGTGAGCTACACCGAAGTTCGCTATAGATAAGGCCTTTGCTTCTCGCCCGCAGCCCGTAGGTTGCGGGCTTTTTCATTGTTTGAGGGGCTTTTTGCTTTGCGACGGCCACCTGCCGCCGCAGCGGGGGTGAAAAACGGGGGTAGTGGGGTGTTCCGGATTGCTGAACAATCCGCGGATCTTTGAACAATCCAGGGGGTTTTTGGGTTTTCTGAGGGAAAAGCCAGGGAAAATGCGAGCCCATGAGTTGTCTAGGCAACCCAAACACGCAGGTAAATGTGGAATCAGCAAAAACTATGCGTGGAAACACCTTAGAGTGCATAAAATGCAGTTCTGCCGGATTGTTGAACCATCTACGGGCGGCAGTAATTTGATCGTTGAACAATGCTGACGAAACCGCGGATCACGCCCTCGGATTGATGAACAATCCGCAGGCCACAACGGGTGAAAACGTTGAACAATCCGGAAAGAATGTTCAACGATTTAGGGGATTTTTCAGACTCGCCGCAAGCGTTTTACCAGCGCATATTCGGTGCATAAACTCAGGGTTGTAACAAAGAGCAATACACACCAAGGAGTCACCGAGATGCGAGCA
>NZ_KV835969.1:29169-99895 GCF_001838175.1 Corynebacterium sp. HMSC034A01
CGAAACACCATCGCCGCAGCAGTTGCCGCCGCCATCGCGGTGTCCGGCGTAGGCGTCGCACACGCCGCCGACGAGATCGAGCTGGCACCGGTGCTGACCAACACCGCAACCCTCGTTGACTCCGACGGCGACGGCCTGCCCGACATCTGGGAAGAAGAAGGCGTCGTACTCGCTGACGGCACCGAAATCCCCCTGCCGGACTGGGGCGCTGACCCGAACCGTCCGGATGTCTTCCTCCAGCTGAACTGGATGGCCTCCGAATACGACACGCTCGGCTGCGACGCATCTGCTGCCCGCGAGTGCGCCAAGGCCAACCGCACCTCCTACGCCCCGTCGAAGCAGGGCCTGGATGATTTAGTGGACCTGTTTGCCGACCACGGCATTAGCTTGCACATCGACGCCGGCGAGTACTACACCAACATCGCCAACTACACCGAGCGCTTCGGCGGCGAGACCATCGAATACCGCGACGTGTACTTCGACCCGAGCCGCCACGAAGCATTCCAGCTCATCGACACCATCAACGAGCTTGGTGATCGCGCGAACATCTTCCGCCCCGGCGTGCTCGGCGACCGGATGCGTGCCGGTTCCAACGCCACGGGCCTGTCGCTGGTGGGCGATAACTCCTTCTACGTTGCCAACCCCGGCGGGCTCGCCACCGCCGAGCAGGTGCGCAACACCATCCTCCACGAGTTCGGCCACACCCTGGGGCTGCGCCACTGGGGTGGCGCAAAGTATGTCGAGGACATTGCAGAGGGCTCGCCGATGCAGGCCGGTTACCGCTCGGTGATGAACTACAACCACCAGTTCGACTACTTCAACTACTCCGAAAATGGCTACTTCGCCGACACCCCGGCAGGCAAGGTGTTCATCCCCGCCGACTGGGACGTCCTCGAGCTTGCCAACCCGCGTATCGGCGCCTACGCCGAATCCATCGGCGCCCGCGCCGACATCGCCGAGGTTGAGGTTGAAGAGGTCGAGCAGCCCGAAGAGATCATCGAGATTGAACAGCCCGAAGCTGTTGAGGTTGCCGAAGAGCACCCCATGGTCGCACTCGAGCCGGCCGAAGAGGTAGAAGCCCAGCCGGGTGAAGTCCCCGCCGAGCAGCCCAAGGCAGAGCCGAAGGCAGAGCCGAAGGCAGAAGCCAAAGTCCAGGCCGAGGTCGAAGACGCCAAGGAAGAGGTCAAGCCCGCCAAGGCAGAAGCCCCCAAGCAAGCAGAGGCACAAATCAACATCGCAGCCATCATCGGCGCTGTCGTCGCAGCCCTGGCAGCCCTGGGCATCGGCGCAGCACTCCTCGCAATGCGCTAAGTCGGAGGTTGGCTGGTAGGCAGAAACCAACAAGCGGGCCCTTCCTGAAATGGGAAGGGCCCGCTTGCTACTTCGTTTACCGCGCTTTAAGAGTTGGGGCGCTTACCGCGGTTAGCGCTCTTCTTGCGACGGTCCTTGCGCTTGCGACCACGCTTGCTCATGGGGGCCTCCTTCAATATGGGTACCGGTTACAGATGTTCTACTGTATCGCCCTGCACTACTGGCAAGGTAATCCGGCGGAGCTTTATGGTTTTATGCCGACAGGCGTGCGCGGTTGCGGGCGCGGGCCTTGTTGCGGCGCTTGAGTGCGCGACGCTCCTCCTCGGACAGGCCGCCCCACACGCCGGCATCCTGGCCGGTCTCCAGAGCCCACTTCAGGCACTGGGAGGTGACGGGGCAGCGGTGGCAAACCAGCTTGGCCTGTGCGATCTGGCTCAGGGCCGGGCCGGAGTTACCGACGGGGAAGAACAGTTCCGGGTCCTCGTCGCGGCAAATTGCTTCGTGGCGCCAATCCATGATGATGACTCTCCTTAGTAAGTCGGGTGTGTTGAATCCATGTGCAATTACGTGCGCACCACAAACACCCGCATTTGGCGGATGCGTTGCAAACGAAGTTTGATTCCTGGCACCGGGCGGAGCTTCCCGTTGGATGCGGGACCCGTCTTCCGGTTTACCGGGCGTTAACCCTGTGGTGGCTGAGGGTTAAGGGCTGTTTAACCAGCCCGTTGTTTTTGCTACCCGGAAATAATGGCATGTTCACTTACACCGCGCTAGGGGTGTAAGCCGAATTGTGATACGAATCATAGAATCTAACCCTGTTTTGGCTGGCAGGGGTTGGGTGCGCGGTGTGTCCTGAGGGCGTCGATAGGCAATGTGACCTGCTGAAAGGTTGTTCTTCTGCGAGATAGGTCACCGTCAAATCGCGCAACACGAATGGGAGCGTGGGGCGGCGGGGCCTAGACTGCTTCGATGTGGAAACCAACAACAACCCCGCTCAGCCCATGCCCGAAGTTGCGCCTGGAACCGTACCCGCAGTAATGCGGTTCAGCGCAGTGGTGGTACTGGTGCAGTGCGCCGCGATGTTCGTCTACGCGGCCTCCCTGATCGTCTCCCAGTTCACCGAGCACACCTCGACGTTGGAGTCGCAGTCTCCGGCCGCGAACTACATCAACATCGGTACCGCGACGTTCCTAGTGATCATCTTCGGTTACATCGCGTATGCCGCGGTGAGCACGTTGAAGGGGAACCCGCGCGCAACTGGCGCGATTGTGCTGGTGGAAGCGATCTTGGCCGGTGTTGCGGTGTACATGTTCCGTGGCGGCGTGCCGCTTCTCGGCGCTGCGACGCTGGCCTCTGCGGTGCTCGCACTCGTCGGTATCTTCCACCCGGCGACGCGCGAGTACAACGAAGCGCGCTACGCGCAACGCAAAGCGCGGCGCTCACAGTAAAAGCGCCGCGCTAGGGGGGGTAAAGCCGATTGCTTAGGTGTTGGCCTTCATCACCACAACTTCGTCCCCGCGCTTTTCCACGACAGTGGCGCCGGCGGACGAGATGTACACCGGACCGCTGTAGCCGCCGCGGTCGACCGGGATGATCTTGTCCACGGCATTTTTATCCCAATCCACCACGGCAATACCGCTGTCGGAGGCGTAGAGCAACTTCTCACCGGCGGAGAAACCAGTACCCAGCGCGCCCTGGAACACGCCCGTAACAGCAAGCGCGGAAGGCTCCATTAACAACAGGGAGTTGTTCTCCCAGTAGGTCATGTGGTGCGGCAGGTCGGCAACCGGCAGGTTCTTCACAATGCCGTCCGGGCCAAGTTCCGGGCTATCCATCTGCGGCACCGACGAGGAGCTGATGTTGGTGCCCTCCGTGTTGTAGCCGCGCACCTCGGAAGTAGTCGGATCGTAGACCGCGGCCGCATCCTGGGAGATGGACACCAGGTACGCGTCGGGGCTGATTTCCACGTTGGCGAGAACCTCGGGCTTGCGCGAATCCTCCGGCGTGGCCTCCTGCAGGCGCAAAAAGGCGCCGTCGTCGCAGATTTCAGTGACAGCCACGAGCTCCGTGCGGGTCAGGGCGGAAGTGATAGTGCACTCGTTGGGCTGCATGTCCGGCTCCTGCTTCGCCTCCACATGCCCGTACTCCACGGTGCGCACTAGATCGGAACGCCACACCTCGGCGCGCTCGGAGCTGGCGTAGCCCACCCGGTCGTTCGATGCCAGGCGCACCACGTTCTCCGGCGCGATAGCTGAGCGAGTGCCGGCGTACTTGCCGGTCTTCGCGTCAATGGCGACGACGTCGCCGCAACCGGCGTTGTCGCGGTAGGTCGCCACAACCTTGCCCCAGGCCTGGTCCACCAGGCACAGCTCGTTGGGGCGCTCGTACGTCCACACGGTTTCACCCTCCGGGGTAGTGGCGGTGAGCGTGTTGTCGTTGTACGTGATCACCATGCCGCTGGCCACCAATGGCTGGTCGCGTCCGGACGTGTCGGTCAGGGAAAACCCTTCGCTGAAGGACTTCGGCACCACGGCAAGCTGGCCGTAGTCCTGTTGCTCTTCTTCAGCGGCACTCAAGTGCGCGTCGCGCGCGGGAGCGGTGAAAAAGGCGGTGCCCAGCAGCAGCGCTGAGACGCCTGCGATCACTCCGGTAGCGATCAGGTCGCCGCGGGTGCGACGCAGGGGAGCATTCATCGCCGTTTCCTTCCTGGGGTTCGTGCTGGACGTGCCCCGAGCACTTTACGCGGGCGGCCCACTCGTGCTGTAGCCGAGCCCGGGATATCCAGCGCCTCGTGCAGCTCCGGCGAGGTGGAAAACCACTCGGGCAGCTCGCGGGCACCGAGCGACAGCTCGTCGTTAATCGCCTCCCACTTGCGCACCTCGTCGTAACCCACCAGCGTGACGGCAGTGCCCTTTTTCCCGGCGCGGCCAGTGCGGCCGATGCGGTGCACGTACGTCATCGGGTCGTCCGGTGTTTGGAAGTTGATCACGTGGGTGACGTCTTCGACGTCGATGCCCCGGGCGGCGACGTCGGTTGCGACGAGGATGTCGGCCGAGCTGCGTCGAAAAGCATCGAGCGCCGCCTCACGCGCACGCTGGCCAAGATCGCCGTGGACCGCGGCGACGGTAAAGCCGCGCTGCGCGAGATCCTCCGCCAGCTCTGCGGCGGAACGTTTCGTGCGGGCGAAAATGATGGTGCGCCCGCGGCCGCGGGCCTGGAGGATGCGCGCGACCACCTCGGGCTTGTCCATGCGGTGGGACTTCAGCGCAACCTGGCGGGTGGTGTCGTGGGTGCGCGGCGCATCGGCGGACTCGGCGCGGATGTGCACTGGTGTGTTCATCTTCGCGCGCGCAAGCGTAAGAATCGGGCCCGGCATGGTGGCGGAAAACAGCATCGTCTGCGCGTCCCCGCGCACCGCAGCCCACAACTTTTCAATGTCGGGCAAAAAGCCCATGTCCAGCATCTCGTCCGCTTCATCGAGTACCAGAATGGCGACGTGGGAAAGGGTGAGGTCCCCGCGCTCGTGCAGGTCGATCAGGCGCCCGGGCGTGCCGACGACAACGTCCACGCCCGCCTTCAGCGCGGCGATCTGGTCCTCGTACGGACGGCCGCCGTAGATCGTGGTCACGCGCACCGGTGTCTGGGAAGCGGCGAAGGCTAGATCGTCGCCCACCTGCACCGCCAACTCGCGGGTGGGCACCACCACGAGTGCGCGCGGCGTGCCGTCGAGCTCGTCGATGTCCGCGTCGTCAAAAACACGGTCGAGCAGCGGCACACCGAAGCCGAACGTCTTGCCCATGCCGGTGCGGGCCTGGCCGATGATGTCCCGGCCCACCAGTGCGCGGGGCAGAGTCAGTTCTTGGATGGAAAAGGGGCGAACAATGCCGCGCTGCGCCAGCGCATCGGCAATTTCGGCGGCAACGCCCAGCTGAGCAAACGTCGGCGGCAGCGACTTCTCGCCGGCCGGGGCGCCAGTTGAGGCGCGGTTGTGTTCACTCTCAGCTGAATAGGGCACGCGTTCATCTTAACTGCAGGCCGTTACAATGGGCACTCCGTGCGCGCGGGCTCAATGAGGTCCGCCGTCGCCTACAAACTAACCCAATAGATAATATCAAGCGTGAAGGACAGTGAGCGACACTATGGATATCAAGATTGGTCTTGCAGACAGCCCCCGCGAACTGACGATCAAGCTGCCGGAGGGGCAAGACGACATCATCGCCACCGTCGAACAGGCGATTGACGGCGGCCAGCCCACCTTGAAGGTGGAGGACGACAAGGGCCGCGTCTACCTCATCCGTACCGACCGCATCGTGTACGTGGAGCAGGGTACTGCCGCAGCCCGGTCCGTCGGGTTCATGCGCTAAATTACGCATTTATGGCACAACGGCACGGCGCACATGAACGGGACGCCCGCGGCGGTGGCCCCATCGGCGGCGACCCCGAGGCGCACCGCCGTTTAAGCGACGGCGAAATCGGCGCTAACGACGCCGCTGACGATGACTTCGGCGACTGGTTTGATAGCTGGGACCTTGAGGCCGAGGACACTGAGCCCGCGCGCCCGCGCCGGCGCCGTGCCGCAAAGCGCTCTCAAAAGAGCAGCAAGCTTGACGACGTCGCCCGGAGGCCCAAGTCCCGCGCCGCACACGCCGAAACTGGTGGGGGAGTATTCGGCGCATCCTCTGGCGGGGACAGTAGAATTGCCGTGTTCGCGCAGGATTACGGATGGCGCGCCTATGCCATCCCCGTGCTAGCCGTGATCACCGTTTTCGTGTTGATCAACATGTTCCAGAACCCGGAGGACCTCGCCGTAGGGGCCACTGGCCCCTCTGCTGAGGAGGACGCCTCGGCAGCGTCCTCGCCCGCGCAGCGCGGGGAGGACCCGGATGGCGGCGTGAAGCCGCTGGAGCCGGCGAAAATTGCGGAAGGGCAGTTCGATCCGCACGATCTGCCGCCAGGCGGTCCATACACCACCACCGGCGCCGGCACCTTCTACGAGGTGGGTGCGCCGGGCATGACCGCAGGCGAAGGCACCGAGCTTGTGGTGCGATTTGCTGTGGAGGTTGAGCACGGCATCGATACCTCTGGATACGGCGGCGACGAGGCGTTTGCGCACATGGTTGACGCGACGCTGAGCGACCCGCGTGGTTGGATTAATGATCCGCGTTTCCGCTTCGAGCATGTCAGCGCCGACGACAACCCGTCGCTGAAAATCCGTCTGACCTCCCTGGACACCACCGCGGAGCTGTGTGGGGTCCAGATTGGCACCGAAACCAGCTGCCGCACCCGCATCACGGGCGAGGACACGGTGCTGCTCAACGAGTCGCGCTGGGTGCGCGGCGCCGTCCCGTTCCAGGGTGATCTGGGCAGCTACCGCCAATACCTGATCAACCACGAGGTGGGCCATGCAGTGGGCTTTGCGGAGCACGTGCCGTGCCCGGAGCCGAACGCTCTGGCGCCGATCATGATGCAGCAGACCTTAAGCCTGAACAATGCGCAGCTGCGGGAAATGAGTCCGGAGGACAATTACCCGGACAACCCGGACACCTGCCGGCCGAACCCGTGGCCCTACCCGCGCCCAGCGGTGCTGTAGGAGGCTGAAAGTGGCAGAGCGCACAGCACGGCAGATCCCCGGGCACGTGTTATCCGCGTTTCAGCTCGACGGGCGCTCTGGCCTGCCCGTAGGGCCGGAGTGGGACAACGGTGTCCGCTTCGGCAGGGTGGTGGTCTCCGAGGCCAGCGATACGGCGGCGTGGTCCGGCAAGGCCCGCGATCATGCCGGGGAGTTCGGCACCGGCATTGCCGTCTCCCGTCCGGTGCGCGCTACCGACGGTCGCCTGGTGGTCGGCGGTTTCAAGGCCAGCGAGTTCGTTGAGGGGCGGGTGCTTGCGCGTATCGACGAAGCCGTGTCCGCCGCCCTGCACTATGACGAGGCGATGGCCGGGGTCGAGGCGCCGGCGGCGGACCGCGGCGACGCGTTCGCCACGGCAGAGCGCGCGGTGTGGCGCGACTACACGCCGCAGCCAGACGACGTTGTGGCGCACATGGACTTTGCGTCCTGCCTGCTCTTTTCCGGGGA
Organism: Corynebacterium sp. HMSC034A01; assembly: GCF_001838175.1. Classification (NCBI taxonomy): domain Bacteria; kingdom Bacillati; phylum Actinomycetota; class Actinomycetes; order Mycobacteriales; family Corynebacteriaceae; genus Corynebacterium; species Corynebacterium sp. HMSC034A01. The sequence goes on from NZ_KV835969.1 coordinate 36,557, forward strand.
TATGGTGCCGACGTTGACGGACCTTGTGCCGTCTTCAAGCAAACGTCCCCGCGGTTTTACCGCGGCGCTGGTGATTGTGGACGGGCTGCTCGCTGAGGCCTGTGATGCGGCCGTGCTTGATCGGTGGGCGCACGTGCCGGGGCTGCGAGAGCTCGCGCGGCGGGCGCTGGAATACCGCGTGGCCTGCGCGAGAACGACCGGTTCGGACATACGTTCGATAGCTGAGGGGGTTGATCGGGCGCTCGTGTCGGAGTGAGTGACACAATCAACGGCATGACTTCCACCAGACCCTCACCCGTGCCCCCGACGGTACTCGAGCCGAAGGCTTACCTCGTGCCGCGCACGCGTCCGAACACACAGCGTGAATGGCCGGTAGAGCTGCCTCAAGAAGGCCTGTACAAAGTCACAGGCGAGCCAGGCTCCGGGGTGTCGAGCTTTCTGCTTGACACCGCCGCAGCCGCGATGCGCAGGCGCGCAGACAGCGAAGCTGAACACGGCCCGGGCGGGGTGTTGGTGCTCACAGATTCCAAGGAGACCGGCGCGCGGCTGCGCGCGGAGCTGGCGGACACACTGGCAGCCTCCGGCTTTGTCTCGGACGAGCCGGTGGTGCGCTCGGTGCACTCGCTCGCGTTCGCGCTGGTACGCCAGCAGACGGACGAAGAACTGCGGTTGATCTCCGGCGCGGAGCAGGACGCGGTGATCCGCCAACTGCTGCAGGGCCACGCCGAAGACGGCGGCGGCACCTGGCCCGCGGAGCTGCGCCCGGCGCTGCCCATGGTTGGTTTCGCGCGGCAGCTGAGGGACTTTTTGCTGCGCGCCATTGAGCGTGGTCTGGGCCCGGAGGACCTGGTGGAGCTGGGGCAGCGCCACGACATTGGCATCTGGTCCGCCTCGGGCGATTTCTTGCTCGAATACCAGCAGGTGATGGCGCTGTCCGGTGCGCACCGCCTGTCGGCCTCCGAGCTGATTGCCGCCGCCCTCGAGGTGGAGCTGCCGCGCACGTGGCACACCGTGATCGTGGACGACGCGCAGCACCTGGCGCCGGCATCCGCGGCGCTGGTGCAACGGCTGCTGGAGCAGGCGGACCTCGGGGTCGTCGGCGGGGATCTGGAGCAATCCGTATTCCACTTCCGCGGTGCCTCCCCGGCATTCTTTAAGGACTTGGGCGGGTTGGACCACGAGGTGATTGACCTCGGCGCCACCCGCAGGACACCTGCGAGGTCCGCGGCGATTGCAGATTCCAGCGCGGCGGAGCTGTCCCTGGTGGCGGACACGCTGCGCCGCGCACACCTGGAAGAGGGCGTGGCGTACCGCGACATGGCGGTGGTGGTGCGCTCCACGCCGCTTCTGGAGCCGATGCGGCGCGCGCTACTGCGCGCCGGGGTCCCAGTTTCGCTCAACCCCACTGACCTGGTGCTGGGGGAGCAGCGCATCGTCTCCGCGCTGCTGCTCGGCGTGCGCGCGCTGTACGAGGAACTTTCGGCCACCGAGTGGCGCGACCTGCTGCTGAGTCCCGTTGGCGGTGCGGACCCGGTCACACTGCGCAGGCTGTTGCGCGGCCTGCGCCGTTGGTCGCCAGAGACCCGCGCGGAGGAAAGCCTGCGCGAGCTTTTAGCCACCCCGGTTGGGCTGCCGGACTTCGGCACCGTGCTCACGGACCGCGAGCTGGACATCTTGCACCGCGTGCGCGACGTGCTCGACGCCGGGCGCAGTGTGCTTGCGGACGGCGGCACGGTGGAGGAAGTGCTGTGGGCGCTCTGGCACGCCACGGGCTTGTCCAACCGGCTGCTGGCGTCTGCGCTGCGAGGCGGGGCGACTGGTTCGCAGGCGGACAGGGACCTCGATGCCGTGATGGCGCTGTTCGACGCCGCCGGCGACCACACGGAACGCAGGCCCAGCGCGGGCATAGAATCCTTCGTCGCCTCGATCACCGAGCAGGAGCTGCCCACTGGCGTACGCGACCGCCGCAACGCCACCCCGGACGCGGCTGCCCTGCTTACCGCCCACGGCGCAGTAGGACGCGAATTCCGCCGCGTGGTCGTGGCGGGCGTGCAAGAGCTGACATGGCCGAGCCTGGGGGAGACCGGGTCGCTGTTCCGTCAGGAGGACCTGGTGGATCTCATCGACAAAGACGTCGACCCCGGCGTGCCTGTCTCCCACATCAACGAACGGCTGGTGGAGGAGCGCCGCCTGTTCACGGTGGCGACCAGCCGCGCTACGGAGCAGCTGTTGGTTACCGCCGTGGAAAGCGACGACGGCGAGGAAGTGGAGCAGCGTTCCAGGTTCGTGGAGGAGTTCTGCCGGGACTTCGACGTGCAGCCGCGCCCGGTGCGCATTGCGGGCTCGTCCGTGGACGCCACGCGGATCGCCGCACAGCCTGCTGTTGGGGCCGAGGTCGACAGCGCGGTGGTGCGCGTGCTCGCGCACGACGACCTGATCGCCGAGTTCCGCCGCGTGTTGGTGGACCCGGAATCCACCGAGGCTCAGCGCAGCCAGGCGTCCCGTCAACTCGCGCGTTTGGCGGCCGCAGGGGTGCTGGGCGCGGACCCAGAGCAGTGGTGGACGACCACGGAGCCGTCCACAAGCGAGGCGCTCGAGGTTTCGCCGGCGCTGTCCCCGTCACGGGTGGAAAAGTTGCTGGCATGCCCCATGCAGGCCGTGCTGGAGCGGATGTCCGGCCTGGACGAAACGCTGGACATGATTTACGGCTCCATGGCGCACGCCTACTTCGAAGCGCTTGGTAACGGCATGGACGACACCGAGGCGCTGGATGCGACCGTGGCGGCGCGCCGCGCGGCGGATAATGCCCCGGAGTGGAAGGTCGAGCGCGACATCGCGGGCTTTCAGGCCATGCTGGAGCGCGCCCACGGCTGGCTGCAGGCCAGCCGCGGGGCATTCGAGCAGGTTGCCGTGGAAGCGGATGTGAACGTCCAGGTCAGCGACAATGTGCGCATCCGCGGCAGGTTGGACCGCCTCGAGCGCGACAGCAGCGGTGCGGTGCACATCGTGGACCTGAAAACGGGCGCGTACCCGCCGACCGTCGACGCCACTGCGGACAACCCCCAGCTAGCCACCTACCAGTTGGCGCTGGCGCACGGCGAGCTCGCCGGCGGCAAGGTCGTCACCGCCCGCGACGGCGCTCATGCGCTTTCGGTGGGCGGGGCGGTGCTGGTGTACCCGAACGCCAACAAGACCACGCTGAGCACCCGCGAGCAGGCGGCGAAAACCGCGGAAGAGCTGGACGCGCTCGCCGCCGCGCTCGACGGGCTGCCCGAGGAAACCGCAGGACCGACGCTGCTCGCCGTGGTCGGCCCGCAGTGCGACCGTTGCGCTGTGCGAGCGCTGTGCCCAGTCCAGCCGGAAGGAGCGACGATCCACCATGTCTAACCCCACCCCGATGTCTCCCGTGCTGCTGTCGCGCTACCTGGGCCAGCAGTACCCGCCGACAGACCAGCAAGCCGCCGTGATCGGCGCCGAACCCGGCCCGCTGCTGGTGGTCGCCGGCGCCGGTGCAGGCAAAACCGAAACCATGGCCGCGCGCGTGGTGTGGCTGGTGGCCAACGGCTACGCCCGGCCGGACGAAGTTTTGGGCCTGACGTTTACCCGCAAGGCCGCCCAGGAGATGGGCAAACGCATTCGGGACCGTCTGGGCTCACTCGCGGCCAACACCGACCTGGTGCGGCGCCTGGACCCGTCCGGTGAGCTGGCGAAAAACCTGGAGGTGATTGCGCCTTCGGTGTCCACCTACGACTCGTACGCCGGCGAGCTGATCCGCGAATACGGCCTGCTGGTGCCGGTGGAGCCGGACGCCCGGTTGATCACCGACGCGGAGCTGCACGCCATCGCCACTGACGTGGTGGTCAACTACTCCGGCGGGCTAATCACAGAGCTGGGCTCCAACCCGTCGCTGTCAACCGTGGTGGAGGACCTGCTCGCGCTGACCACGGCGATGGGCAACGAGCTGGCCTCGCCCGAGTGGGTGCGCGGGCACGCGCACGACTTCCTCGCAGAAACCGAGTCCTATCCCATGGCCCCGCGCGCCCGCGTGGAGTTCACCAAGGTGCTCACGAATTGGCGCTCCAAGCAGGAAATGCGCGTGAACATGCTGCCGCTGGTGGAGGAGCTAGCGGCGGAGCTGCGACGCCGCGGCGTGGTCACGTTCAACGAGCAGATGTCCGTGGCAGCGAAGCTGGCGCGCGACCACCAGACAGTGGGGGAGTCGCAGCGTTCCCGCTACCGCGTGGTCATGCTGGACGAGTACCAGGACACCTCGCACGCGCAGCGCGTGCTTTTGCGCAGCCTGTTCGGCGAGGGTGCGGACCCGTCGCTGACGGTGACCGCAGTGGGCGATCCGATGCAGGCGATCTACGGCTGGCGCGGCGCGACCGCCGCCAACCTGGCGGCGTTCGTGGAGGACTTCCCGTCGCCCGAAGGCCCGGCGCCGAAGAAGCAGCTGACCACCTCCTGGCGCAATCCGCCCGAGGTGCTGGACCTGGCCAACGGCGTTTCCGACGCGGTGCTGGGCACCGCCGAGAACAGGGCGGTGGCTGCGCTGCAGGCGCGGCCGGCCGCGCCTGCCGGCGATGTGACCCTGGGCTTCTTCCCGGACCAGGACGCGGAGATCGCCTACGTGGTAGACGCGCTCGCGCAGGAATACCAGGCAGCAGCGCAGGAAGGACGCGCGCTTTCCGCGGCCGCGCTGGTGCGCAAGAACCGCCACTCGCCGCTTTTGGCTGCGGCGCTGGAGGAGCGCGGCGTGCCCTACGAGATTGTGGGCCTTGCAGGGCTTTTAGACGTCCCGGAGGTCGCCGACACCGTCGCCATCGCCACGATGCTGGTGCGCCCGGACGACACCGCCGCTGCGCTGCGCGTCCTCGGCGGACCTGCCGTGGGCCTGGGCCTGGCTGACCTGCAGGCGCTGGCGTCGCGCGCAAACAACCTGCACGGCTCGGGCGTTGACACCAAGCCGGAGGCCACCCCGGCGGACGCGGCGGAGCACCTGCACGCCCAGCTGGAGGAGCTGGTGGCCCGCGCCGAGGAGATCTCCGCCAGCTCGGACAAACCCGAAGGGCTCACGGACGCTTTGGCGGACCTGGGTGAGACGGAGCGCTACAGCGAGGAGGGCCTTGCGCGCATGCGGGATACTGCGGCGAAGCTGCGCTGGCTGCGCACCCACAGCCTGGGCAAGCGCTTAAGCGACCTGTTCGCCGACATCATCCACGTCTTCGGCATCCGCACCGAGGTGCTCGCCCGCGGATCCGCCACGGGTGCCGTGCACCTGGACCGGCTGCTCGAGGAAGTCGCCGCATATCCGGGCGCGGGCTTGGACGGGCTGCTGCACTTTTTCGAGCTCGCCCGCAGCTTCGAGGACGGCTTGGCTCCAGGCGCGGTGGCGGTAAAGGAGGACCGGGTGCAGATCCTCACCGCGCATAAGGCCAAGGGCCTGGAGTGGGACACCGTGGCGGTGCTGCACGCGGACGCGGCGACGTACAAGTCCAAAACGGAAACCTTCCTCACCTTCCCGCGCTTCCTGCCTCCGGAAACGTTCGGCGACCCGGACGTCTACCCGGTATTCGCGGACGTGGAGAACCGCTCGGACTTCGAAAAAGCGGGCAAGGCCTGGCTCAAGGAGGTCGCCGGGGATTTGGCCGAGGAGGCCGCCCGGTTGTTCTACGTGGCGGTGACCCGTTCCGGGAAGAAACTCATCGTCACCGGCTCGCGCCGCCGCGAGGGTGTTGCGCGGGAGGCGGAGCCTTACGAGCACTTCGCCGCCATGCGCGAGCGGGTGCCCGAGGAGTGCGTGGTGGTCTGGGACGACGGCGCCGCACCCGAGGCAGACACAGAAGAGACCACGCAGGAGGCAGCCGCGCCGGAGTCCGGCCGCTGGCCCCACTACGCGCCCGCGCCGCACGACATCGCGGCTGCCGAGGCGGTCCGCGCCGCCATGGACACGCTGCCGGATTACGCCGACGGCGAGCTGTTCTCGCTCTGGGAGCGCGACGCCACAGCCTTGATAGAGGAGCACGATGCCGCCCAGGCCGCGGACGTGCCGGTGGTCATGCCGGGCGAGCTCACCGCCTCCGACGTGGTGGCGCTGAAGGCGGACCCGGAGCAGTTCGCCCGCCGTGCCCGCCGCCCCGTGCCGTTCAAGCCGAACACCTACGCCAAGCGCGGCACCGCGTTCCACGAGTGGCTGGAGCAGTTCTACGGCGCCCGCCCGCTGCTGACAGAGGACGAGCTGCCGGGCAACGACGAGGCGGAGGTGGACCGTGCCGTCCTGGATCGGCTGAAGCGCAACTTCGAGGCCAGCGAGTGGGCCGGGCGCACGCCCGAGTACGTCGAGCACCCCTTCGAGCTGGCACTGGGCGATTCGGTCGTGCGCGGGCGCATGGACGCCGTCTTCGCCGACGATGACGGCTGGGTCGTGGTTGACTGGAAGACTGGCGAAAAGCCAGGCCGCGACGCGATGGAATCTGCCCAGCTGCAGCTTGCGGTCTACCGCGAGGCGTGGCGCCGGATCGCAGGTGACGGTAAACCGGTGCGGGCGGTATTTTTCTACGTGCGCACCGGTGAAACGTTCGCGCCGCGCGCCTTGCCGGATCTCGACCAGCTCGAGACAATGCTCGGAGGCGCGGGCACCGGCACGCCCGGCGAAAACATTGCACTAGAAAGCGAGGAGCGGCAGGGATGAAGCTTCGGAGCCTGTTGTCGCTGCGCGCAGACGCGACCGACCTCACCGAGATCCCGGTGCACAGCCTGCTCGATGTGGTGAACATCCCCACGGCGGAGCGCGCGACTCCGTGGTCGCTGATAGCGCGCCGCTTCGGCTACGCGCTGCTGCTCATCATTGTTGTCGCGTTCGTGGCGTATTTGGACAGGGACGGCTACTCCGAGCCGCTGACGTTCATCGACGCGCTGTATTACTCCGCGGTGACGCTGTCCACCACGGGCTACGGCGACATCACCCCGGTGACGCAGTCCGCCCGCCTGATTAACATCTTTCTGATCACCCCGGCCCGTGTGGCCTTCCTGATGGTCCTCGTCGGCACCACCTTGTCGGTGCTCACGGAGGATTCCCGTAAGACGCTCCAGATCCAACAGTGGAGGAATAGCGTGCGTAACCACACTATTGTCATCGGCTACGGCACCAAGGGCCGCTCGGCCATCGACGCGTTGATCGCGGGTGGCACCGCGCCGTCGTCGGTCGTGGTCATCGACCCGGACCCGGCCGCCCTCTCCGTCGCAGAAAAGCGCGGGTTGATCACCGTGCACGGCAACGGCACCAAGTCGGACGTGCTGCGCGTGGCCGCGGTCAGCCGCGCGCGCTCCGTGATCGTGGCGCCGTCGTCGGACGACACCGCCGTGCTGATCACCCTGTCGGTACGCGAGATGGCGCCGAGCGCGATGATCGTGGCCAGCGTGCGCGAGAGCGAAAACCAGCACCTGCTCATGCAGTCCGGTGCGGATTCGGTGATCGTCTCCTCCGAAACCGCGGGCCGCCTGCTCGGCATCGCCACCGTCACCCCGCCGGTGGTGGAGATGATGGAGGACCTGCTCAGCCCGGACGAAGGCTTCGCGGTGGCGGAGCGCCAGATTGCGGACGACGAGGTCGGCGCGAACCCCCGCCACCTCGCGGACATCGTGCTGGGTGTGGTGCGCTCCGGCGAGCTCTACCGCATCGATTCCCCCGAGGCGGAAACGGTCGAGCCGGGCGATCGCCTGCTGTACGTGCGCATGAACGGCGCGATCACCAACCGGGATTAGCCGGATGTTCTTGCTCATCGATGCTGCCGGGCGCTTCCCACTCGGTGCCGACGGGGAGCCAAAGCTTATTGACGCACCTCCGGCCGCCGCCGAAATCACCTCCCACGTGCACGTGACCCGGGAGGTCACCGCGGCCCGGGTGCACGGTGTCGATGCGGCAGATCTCGCCGGACCGGACGCGGCGACCGGGGACGCGCGCACCCACGCCAGCCACCCGCTGGCGGCGCGGGCAGTCGGTCTGGTCAACGCCCGCGAGCGCACCCGCTTCGACCCTGCGGACGGCTCCGAGGTGCGCTGGGGCGACGGCGGCATCGTCGCCCGCGGCGCCACCGGCCGGCCGATCTTCCCGCGGCTGGATCCGTGCGTGATTGGCCTGGTGGAGGACCCGGCGGGGGAGCGGATCCTGCTGGTGGAAAACGCCCGCCGCCCCGGCTACCTCACCCTTGTGGCGGGGTATGTGGACGTCGGCGAGACCCTCGAGGCCGCGTTTGCCCGCGAGGTGTGGGAGGAAACCGGCCGCCGCGTGCGCGATGTGCGCTACGTGCGCTCCCAGCCGTGGCCTCTCTCAGGCGCGCTCATGCTCGGCATGGCGGCGCGCACGGCGGACGTCGATGCGCAAGCGCCCACGGACGGGGAGCTGACACGCACCGTCTGGGCCAGCCGTGAGGAGCTAGGCGAACTTACGCTTGCCGCGGAGGGCACGATCGCCCGCGCACTCATCGACGACTGGGCGGGCTCCCCGCACACTCCACAAACGCACAACCCGGAAGGAGCACACCCATGGCGATAGACCTCAGCGTGCTGGACGACGACCAGCGTGTGGCGGCGGAAGCACCCCGCGGGCCGGTGTGCATCCTCGCCGGTGCAGGCACGGGCAAGACTCGCACGATCACCTACCGCATCGCCAACCTCATCGACCGCGGCCAGGTCGCCCCCAACCGCGTGCTGGCGGTGACGTTTACCAAGCGCGCCGCCGGCGAGATGCGCGACCGGCTTACCGCCATGGGCATCGGCGGGGTGCAGGCGCGCACGTTCCACTCCGCGGCGATGCGCCAGCTGCAGTACTTCTGGCCCCAGATCGCAGGCGATCTGCCGTGGCGGGTGCTGGACAACAAGTTCCCCATCGTCGCCCGCGCCACCCGCGCCGCAGGCCTGGACACGGGCAAGGAAATGGTGCGCGACTTGCTCAGCGAGATCGAGTGGGCGAAGTCCTCCGTCATCGGTCCGGAGGACTACGTGCAGCGCATCGCCGATTCCCCGCGAACACCGCCGGCAGACGCGCAGAAGGTCGCCCAGGTCTACCGCTTCTACGAGGAGGCGAAGACCAGCCCGGAAGGCATGCTGATCGACTATGACGACCTGCTCATCCACGTCGCTGGCGCCCTGGAGAACGCGCCGGCGGTGGCGGAGGAATTCCGCGCGCAGTACCAGTCGTTCGTGGTGGACGAGTACCAGGACGTCACCCCCTTGCAGCAGCGTGTGCTGGAGGCCTGGCTAGGCACCCGCGACGACCTGACGGTGGTCGGCGACGCCAACCAGACCATTTACTCCTTTACCGGCGCGACCCCGGATTACCTGTTGAACTTCTCGCGCACGTACGAGCACGCGACCGTGGTAAAGCTGCAGCGCGACTATCGCTCGACCGTGGAGATCACGGACCTGGCCAACACCGTCATCGGCAAGGCCACCGGCCGCATCGCCGGCACCCGCCTGGAGCTGCAAGGCATGCGCGGTCACGGCCCGGAGCCACAGTTCAACGGCTACGACGACGAGCCCGCAGAGGCGCGCGCGGTGGCGCAGAAGGTGCGCAAGTTGCTCAACGACGGCGTGCCCGCCCGCGAGATCGCCATCTTGTACCGCATCAACGCGCAGTCCGCCGCCTTTGAAGCGGCACTTGCGGACGAGGGGATTGTCTACCAAGTCCGCGGCGGCGAGGGCTTTTTCCAGCGCGCGGAGATCCGCGAGGCGTTCGCGCAGCTTCTGCGCGCCTCCAAGCGCACGGACCTGCCGGACGATCCGGTGCGCATCGCGCGTGCCGCGCTCGCCCCGCTGGGCCTGACCCCGGAAGAGCCGGAGGGCGCGAAGGCCCGCGAGCGCTGGCAGTCCTTGAACGCGCTTGTGGATCTGATCGAGGAGATCGTGCGCACCCGCGAGGCGTCCACCATGACGGAGGTGCTGGGCTCGCTGCGCCGCCGCGCGGAGGCGAAGCAGCCCCCGGCCGTGGACGGGGTGACCCTGGCCAGCCTGCACGCCGCGAAGGGCCTGGAGTGGGACGCGGTGTTCTTGGTCGGCCTGGTGGAAAAGACGCTGCCGATCTCGCACGCGCTGAAAGCCGGCGACGAGCAGATCGAGGAGGAGCGCCGCCTGTTCTACGTCGGCGTCACCCGTGCGCGCGAGCACCTGCACATGTCGTGGTCGCTGGCGCGCCAGGAGGGCGGGCACAAAAGCCGCACCCGCTCGCGCTTCTTGGACGGGCTGGTGCCGGATCTGGAGGTGGAAAAATCCCCGCAGCGGCTCAAGCGCGCGAAGCGCTGCCGGGTGTGCGGCAACCAGCTGGGCACGCCCGCGGAGAAGTCCTTGGGCAGGCACGAGGAATGCGAGCCGAGCTTTGACGAGGCCGTCTACGCCGCGCTGAAGCGCTGGCGCCTGGACGTCTCGCGCGCCGCTGGCCAGCCGGCGTTCGTGGTGTTCACCGACGCGACGCTGATGTCGATCGCGGAGGCCATGCCTGCAGACGAGCGCGAGCTGCTCGGCGTCTCCGGCGTGGGTCCGGTGAAGGTGGACAACTATGGCGCCGGGGTGCTCGAAGTGCTGGGGCAGTTCCGCTAGAAGCATCCCTAGAAACACATGGCGCAGTCCGGGTGCGGCGGCAGCGACGCCGTGGATACCGGCGTCGGCGCGAACGGGTCCACCACCGTGAGCAGCCCAGCCTCCGGCTTCGGCGCGGAGACCCCGGGCGGGTCCGGTAAGCCCGCCAAACGTCGCAGCGACACCGCGGCAAACGCAGCGCCAGCCGCCGCAGCTACAGGGTCTCCCTGCACGCTCAGCGGCGCGCGCTGCTCCACCACGGGCCAGTTCGGGTCCCGGTCCAAAAGATAGAGGCGCACGCACAACGGGCAGGGGCCGGGGCGGGCGCACACCGGGCCCACCACCACGCGCGCGTCCACCTGCGTCACCGGCAGCACCGCGCCCTGGCGCTGACGGGTCAGTGCGGCGAGCTCGCCGAGTAGGGCAGTGGTGTTCACCGCAGTCACCGGCACCCACGTGTCGCCGCGCAGGAGGAACTTCGACAGCGCCTCGTTGCGCGCTTGCGTGCGCACATCCAACCCGCACTCGCGCAGTCTTGCGGTCACCGCTGCGGCCAAACACCCGTGGCCGACGAGCAGCACCTCGGGTTCTACAGCCGGGACGAGCACCCGGTAGCTGAGTAGGTCGTCCACCAGGCTGCGGGCAGCCTCGGCGCCGATGAGCTCGGCGAGCTGCTCCAGCACCCAGCCCAGCCGCCGCGGCCGCATCAGCACGCCCAACAGTGCGGCGACGTCCTTGGCGTGCTCGGTGGTCACCAAACCTGTACGCGTGGCGTCGGTGCCGAACTGCATGACGTTGTCTGCGCGCAGAAACGGGTGCGCGCCCTGGGCGAGTTTCACCCGTGCGTTGTTGTTGATCATCCCTGCATCCACCCCCGATGCGGGATCCTACAATGCATTGCCATGGCTGGCAGGCAAACGCAGAACAATTCGACGCCGTACCGCGTGATCCGCTCGGCGCGCAGGACGCGCTCGGTGCAGGCGCGGCTTGTCGGCGGGGTGGCGGAGATCCGCATCCCCGCGCACTTCACTGACGCGCAGGAGCGCGAGGCGGTCACCGAGATGCTGGCCAAACTCGACCGCAAGACAAAGGCACGCCCGCGTGACGACGATTCCCTGCGCACGCGCGCCGACTCCCTGAACACGCACGTCCTGGACGGCCAAGCGCGCATCGGTTCAATCCGGTGGGTGTCTAACCAGCGCTCCAGGTGGGGCTCCTGCACGGTTGCCACCGGCGACATCCGCATCAGCGACCGGCTCAAGCAGGTGCCGGACTACGTGCTGGACGCGGTGATCGTGCACGAGCTGACGCACACGTTCATCCCGAACCACAGCGCCGAGTTCTACCAGTGGGCGGACAAGGTACCGTACGCGGAGCGCGCCCGCGGCTACCTGGAGGCCTACCAGCGCTTCGGCGGCTAGAGCTCAGGGGCCTAGAGCTCGGTGCCGTCCTCGCGGCCGTCGTCCTTGCCGTCGCCGTCCTCGCGCTTGAGCTCCGGGTTGTCGCGCAGCTCCTGCTCGAGCTTGGCAAATTCGTCGTCGAAGTCGGTGTCGGGCTGATCGTCGAGAAGCGTGTCGATGAACGCCGCCGGGTTGTCCAAGTGCTCCGCGGTCGGCAGGAAATCCGGGTGGTTCCACACTTGGTCGCGGCGCTCGGTGCCCACGGCGGTGTCGATGCGGCGCCACAGCTCCGCGGCGTCGCGGGTGCGCGGCGCACCCAGCTCGATGCCCACGATGTTGGCGAAGGCCTGCTCGGCGGAGCCGCCGGTGGCGCGTCGGCGCGCCCATGCCTCGGCCAGCTGCGGGGTGGACGGGATACGGTCGCCGAGTGCCTCAGCCACCACCACGTCGACCCAACCTTCCACGAGGGCGATGAGCGTCTCCAAGCGGGAGGTGGCGCCGGCGTTGCGGGTGCCCACGCGCGGGGAGAGGTCCTCGCCCTGCAGGTTCTGCAGCGCCTCCTGGATCTGCTGCGGGTCGCCGCCTTCCAGGTTGAGGTTGCGGGCGACTTCCTCGATGTGGGAGGTGTCGATCTCAAGACCTGCGGCGTATTCCTCCACGGAGGAGACGACGCGCTCCACCAGCCACGGCACGTGGCGGAACAGACGCTGGCGTGCGGCCTCACGGGCGGCGATGTAGACCATCACTTCCTGGCCGGCCAGCTCCAGGCCCTTGGAAATCTCGGCGATGTTTCGCGGCAGCACCGCGGCGGTGCCAGCGGGGGCCACGGGCAGGCCGAAGTCGGTGCCGGTCAGCGCCTGCTGCGCCAAATCGCCCAGCGCGTGGCCGAGCTTCATGCCGAACTGCATGGCGTTCATCTGGTTCATCATCCCGGCCATCGGGCCCATCATCTCCCGGGCCTGCTCCGGCATGGAGTCCAGCTGGGCGCGGTTCATGTGCTCCGCCACCGGGTTGACCAGGCGCTTCCACATGGGCATGGTCTGGTTCAGCCACTGCTCGGCGTTCCACGCCTGCGCCTGTGCGCCGCTTGCGGGCAGGTCCGTGGCCTCGTCCAGCCACAGCTCCACTAAGCGCAGGGATTCCTCCGCCGCGCGGGTGTCCGCATCGGAGACCGGGTTTGCACCCGAGATGCGCTGGCGTGCCATGCGCGCGGCCAGCTCGAAGTTCACCGCGTCGCCCGTCGCCTGGGCGTTCATGGACGAGCCCATGCCGGAGAGCATCTGGCCCAGCTGGTTAAACACGTCGCCTAAGCCGCCTCCGCCGGGCTGGCCCCCGCCGAAGCCGAATGCGGCAAACGGGTTGTTCGCGTCGCCGCGGCCGTTTCCGTCGCCGCCCCGATTGTTGCCGTCGTTTTCGCCGTCATCGTTCGAGTCGTTAGGAAAGGAAAAGCCGAATCCGTTAGTCATGCCAGCCAGAATACAGTCAGCCCGCGAGTGCATGGGTTCGCTGATAGCCAGCAACGGTCCAGCAACAGTACTTTGCTCCTCCTGCGCTAGAATCTGCGCCCATGTCCAAAGCACGCGAAGCACGAAACCGGCGGTGGTCGACCCTGGTCTGGGGGTCCATTCCCGTCGTGCTGCTTGCAGGTGCACTGACCGCGGACCACATCCCGGGCACCGACATCCGCCTGACGGTGCCGTACGCGGCGGAAGGGCCGGGGCCCACCTTTGACACGCTCGGCGAGGTCGGCGGCGAGCCCGTCGTGGACATCGAGGGTGCGGAGACGCTGGATACCGGCGGCAAGCTGAACATGACCACCGTGTCCGTGCGCACGAACATGACGCTCGGCCAGGCGCTGGGCCGCTGGATTGCCACGGACGACACCATCGTGCCGGTGGAGCAGATCATGCCGCCGGACTTGGACGAGGACCAGGTGCGCGAATTTAACCAGCAGGCGTTTGTCGCCTCCGAGGCCTCCGCGACGGTGGCGGCCATGCACTACTTAGAGCGCCCCACCACGGTGGTGGTGCACGACGTGATGGAAGGCAGCGCCTCCGAGGGGCTGCTGCAGCCCGAGGACCTAATCACCGCGGTTGCCGGCGAAAAGGTGGAAACACCAAAGCAAGTCCAGGATGCCGTGCGCGCCAAGGCACCCGGCGAGACGATCGAGGTCACCGTCGAGCGCGACGGCGAGGAACGCACCGAGACCGTGGAGCTGGGGGAGAACCCGCACGAGAAGGGCCAGCCCATGCTGGGCATCCTCATGACCTCCGAGCCGGCCGGCGGCATCAGTGTGAACTACAACCTCAACGACATCGGCGGGCCGAGCGCCGGCATGATGTTCTCCCTGGCCGTCATCGACAAACTCACCCCGGGCGCGCTCAACGGCGGCAAGTTTGTTGCGGGCACCGGCACGATCAACGAGGACGGCGAGGTCGGCCCCATCGGCGGCATCACCCACAAGATCCGCGCAGCCGAAGACGACGGCGCCGAGCTGTTTTTGGCGCCCGGCGGCAATTGCGACGCAGTGAAGCGCGTGGACACCGAACACATGACGGTGGCGAAGGTGGACAACCTCGCCGAGGCCGTCCAGGCGATGGAGGATTTCGCCGCGGGCCGCGATGTGCCCGCCTGCGACTAGCTACTGCTTGGCCAGCCCCAGGTCGTAGATGCGCTGGCGCGGATCGTCCTGGTCGGTGGAGATCAGCTGCTGCATCACCTGACCGGCTTCGTTGTCCACCACGGTGATGATCGCGGAGGTGCCGAGTGTGGACCAGCCCACCACGCGGTCGCCGTCGTCCTCCACCACGCGCGAGGAGCGCAGCTCCGTCAAAAGCTGCGTCGTCGAGGCGGCCTTGGAGTCGGAGTCGAAGAACTGGAACTGGCCGACGCCCTCGCCGGAGCAGTCGAAGGAGCCGCTCAAGCCGCCCGCCGCGCAGTCGTCGAACTGGTCGAAGAACTCTTCAGGGGCCAAGGTGGCAAAGCGCTCGCGCACTTCCTTCAGCGCGTCAGCCTCCTGCTTCTTTCCGCTTGTCGACGTCGCATCCGCCGTGCCCGCAGCAGTCTTCTTCGACGACGATTTCGTGGGCGTGCCAGAGGTGGCCGACGTGGAAGCGGTCTCGCTTCGCGTCGACGTCACCGTCGCGGTGTCAGTCTCGGTGCTCGCGTCTGTCTGCTCCGGCTCGCTCGGCGGTGTTTCCGTGGAGGTGATCTCCGGCGCGCGGGTATCGGGATCATCGGAGCCGGAATCGTTGGAGCACGCCGTAAGCGTCAGCGCTGCGGCGGTGGCGGCGGCGATGACGGAGACGGAAGGGGACCAGGCGCGGGAAGTAGGCACAACCGACATTCTAAACCAGCTCGTCCGGGTCCTGCTCGAGGCCGTAGCGCAGCGCCGCCACAACGCCCGGGGCCACGCCGGGTCCGCCGCGCAGCTCGATGTCGTCCTGGGCGAACGCGCCGCGCTCCTCAAGCTCCTCCTCGGTCAAGCGCAACTGCAAAAGCGTCTGCTCGATGTCCTCTTCGCGCAGCACGCCGGAGAACAGGCGCGCCGGGCGTGGCTCGGCGTCCTCGCCGGCGGAGGCGTCCTTGAACATGATCTCCTGGGCCAGGATTACGCCTTCGACTTCTCGCGGCCAGGCGATGCGGGAGACGTACTCGCCCAGTTCCTCGGAGCCGGGCAGGATGTGCTCTGGGAGGTCTTGGACCACCAGTGTTAACGGGGAAGAGTCGTCGAGGTGGCCCAGCTCGTCGACAAGCAACTGCGTCGGCACCAGGCCGAACAAGGTTGGGGGAGCGTCCCACCCCTCCGCGTGGACGAACTCGACGGCCTCCATCATGGCCTTATTTAATGCTTGCTGTTCGCGCACGGGAACCCTCCGGGCAAGTTTGACGTTGAATTATTTAAGCTTGAAGCTTAACTGCGTTGCACACACTAATTCCTAAGGAGCAGGCTTGGCTACCCGCCTCAATCGGCCACAACCACGCGCCAAGAAACCGAACAAGGGGTTGTTAACCACCATCGGTGTCTTGGGCATCATTCTTGTCCTCTTGCCAATGGCAGTCGGGCTGTACACCGACTTCCTGTGGTTCGGGGAGGTGGACTTTAGGGGCGTGTTCAACCGCGTGATCCTGGTCCGCGTGGTGCTGTTTATCATCTTCGCGCTGATCGGCGGCGCGATCACCTGGATTGCCGCCCGGCTTGCGTGGCGCGGCAGGCCCCAGGAGCAAGCCACGCCGTTCGACCAGGCCGCGCAGTACCGCCAACAGGTGCAGCAGAGCGTGCGCGGCATGCTGGTGTGGGTGCCGGTTGTCGTCGCCATCCTGTCCGGCCTGGCCGGCCAGCGCATGTGGCGCGTGTTCATGCTCTGGTTCAACGGCGGCGAGTTCGGCTCCACCGACGCCGAGTTTGGCAAGGACTTAGGCTTCTACGCGTTTACCCTGCCCGGCATCTCCGCGGTGGTGGACACGCTGTCCATGCTGCTGCTGGTGGCGTTTTTGGTCGCCGCAGTGGGCCACTACCTGCTGGGCGGCATCCGCATCGGCAACAAGGTCTCCGGCATCTCGGGTCACATCAGCAAGGACGCGCGCATTCAGCTCGCCGTCACCGCTGGCCTGTGGATGCTCCTGAAGGCCGTGAGCTACTGGCTGGAGCGCTACTACCTGCTCTACGGCCGCAACGACATCTTCACCGGTGCGTCCTACACCACTGTCAACGCGATGTTGCCGGCGAAGATCATCCTCACCGTCATCGCAGTATTGGTCGCGGCGGCGTTCTTCGCCTCCATCGTCTACCGCGACTTCCGCGTGCCGGTGTTGGCAACGGTGCTGATGCTGTTGTCCTCCCTGGTGGTGGGCAACGTCTGGCCGGCGCTGATGGAGCAGTTCTCCGTCAAGCCGAACCGCCAGGCCAAGGAGTACGAGTACATCGGCCGCAACATCGAGGCCACCCGCGAGGCGTACGGGCTTACCGACGACAACGTGACCTACCTGGAGGACTGGGGCGCAGGCAACACCTCCAACTCCGATGTCGCCTCCGACGCCGCCACGATTTCGAACCTGCGACTTCTGGACCCGGAGATCATCTCCCCGACGTTTACTCAGAACCAGCAGCTGCGTAACTTCTACGGCTTCCCGGACCAGCTGGCCATGGACCGCTACGAAGTGGACGGCGAGCTGCGCGACTTTGTGGTCGCCGCCCGCGAGATGGACCCGAACTCGCTGAGTGAGAACCAGCGTGACTGGATTAACCGCCACACCGTGTACACCCACGGCAACGGCTTCATCGCAGCCCAGGCCAACACTGTGGACGAGGCTGCGCAGGACGCCGGCTCCACCCGCGGCGGCCTGCCCATCTTCACGGTGTCCGACCTGCAGTCCAACGCCGCTGCCAAGGCTTCCGAGGATGCAGAAGAGCTGGGCATCAAGGTCGACGAGCCGCGCATCTACTATGGCCCGGTGATTGCCTCTGCCGAGGACGGCCTGGACTACGCGATTGTGGGCGAGACCGGCCAGGGCCCGGTGGAGTACGACACGGACAACTCCACCTACACCTACGACGGCAAGGGCGGCGTGGACATCGGCAACATGTTCAACCGCCTCGCCTACACGGTGAAGTACCAGGAACTGAACTTCCTGCTGTCCGACCGCGTCGGCGGCGACTCCAAGGTGCTCTACGACCGTGACCCGCGCACCCGCGTGGAGAAGGTCGCCCCGTGGCTGACCACGGACTCCAAGACCTACCCGGCCGTGGTGGATGGCCGCGTGAAGTGGATCGTGGACGGCTACACCACGCTGTCGCAGATGCCGTACTCCACGCGCACCTCCCTGCAGGACACCACCCAGGACGCGCTGAACCCGGACGGCACCACCCAGCGTCTGATCAGCGACAACGTCGGCTACATCCGCAACTCCGTCAAGGCCACCGTGGACGCCTACGACGGTTCCGTGGAGCTGTACGCGTTCGACGAATCCGACCCGGTGCTCAAGGCCTGGCAGGGTGTGTTCCCGGACACGGTGCGTCCGGCGTCCGACATCTCGGATTCGCTGCGCGAGCACCTGCGCTACCCGGAGGACCTGTTCAAGGTCCAGCGCGACCTGCTGGCGCGCTACCACGTGGATGACCCGGGCGTGTTCTTCAACAACGACGCCTTCTGGTCCGTGCCGAACGACCCGACCGCACCTGAGGGCCGCGGCCAGCTGAACCAGCCGCCGTACTACGTGGTGGCGGCCGACCCGGAGACCGACAAGGCCTCCTTCCAGCTGATCACCCCGTTCCGTGGCCTGAACCGCGAGTTCCTCTCCGCGCACATGGCGGTGGCCTCCGACCCGGAGAACTACGGCCAGATCACCGTGCGCGTACTGCCGACGAACACGCAGACCCAGGGCCCGAAGCAGGCGCAGGACGCCCTGATGTCCTCCGACCAGGTTGCCCGCGACCGCACGCTGTGGGAGGGCACCAACGACCTGAAGAACGGCAACCTGCTCACCTTGCCGGTGGGCGGCGGCGAGATTCTCTACGTGGAGCCGATCTACTCGCAGCGCAAGGACCAGGCCTCGGCCTTCCCGAAGCTGCTTCGCGTGCTGGTGTTCTACCGCGGCCAGGTGGGCTACGCGCCGACGATCTCCCAGGCACTTGACCAGGTTGGCATCCACTCGGAGGCTGCCCAGGACATCGACGTTGTGGACGAAAACCAGGACGCCAAGCCGGAGGGCGAGGGTCAGGAAGCGAAGCCGGAAGGCGAGGCTAAGCCGGAGGAGAACGGCGACGCTCCGCAGGTGAACAAGGACGAGGCGATGAACAACATCAACGACGCCCTGCGCAACCTGGAGAGCGCCCGCGACGGCTCCTTCGAGGAGTACGGCCGCGCCCTGGACCGCCTAGACCGCGCGGTGGAGGAGTACCAGCGGGCCCAGTAGTTCGCCAGTAAGCACGGCTCGCGCCAGCGCGCCACTCGAGCACTAAAACGATAGCGCCAAACCGTCTTTGAACAGGAGGTTTGGCGCTATTAGTTGGTGTATGTATAGTAATTCCACGTTGCCGGTTACGGCGACAGGCGATAATCACATAAACGCCCGACGCGGGGTGGAGCAGCTCGGTAGCTCGCTGGGCTCATAACCCAGAGGTCGTTGGTTCGAATCCAGCCCCCGCTACTAAGATAAGGCCCCTACCAGTGGAAACGCTGGTAGGGGCCTTCTTCATTTTGTGATCGGATCGCCATTTGGTGCACTAGCTGGTGCACTAGGGTCAAAATCCTGCACCAAACGGAACTGCGACGCTCCAACGACGCGGCGCAGGTTTTCGGTGCATTGCTTAGTGATTGCTAGGACGGCAGCAACGAAGGAACGCCACGGGAGTCGGCAGTTCGAGGAAAGCAACTGCGAACTGCTGTGCAAGTCTCACAACCGCGCCAAAGGTAACGCTTAACCAGCGGCGACGCGGGGATCTAACAATGCTGCGTCGCTAGCGCTCGCACCCAGCGAGCGAGCATCAGGCTGCGCTAGCGACGCCGAGCGCACAAAGGCACTGCACTGCGGGGATACGCCTGCGACCGGCAGAGCCGGACTGAATACGGGATTGACCACGTTCACCCCGTATTCGTGCAAAGGAGCACTGCCATGTCCACTCATTCCCACACGCTTGCATCTCACGGCGAGATCCTCGCGAACCTCCCCGGCATCCTCGGCTTCTACCCGAACAACTCGCTGATCCTCGCGTTCTTCGTCGACGACGAGGGCGTCGACACCGTCCGCCTCGGCCCGGTCGCGCGGTTCGATCTGGACGAGGCCGTGGAGAAGCTCACCGAGAGTCGCGAGCGGTTCGCAGCGTGGGTCCACCACCTCGAACTCGACGCTGTTAT
The DNA here is from genome assembly GCF_001838175.1 of Corynebacterium sp. HMSC034A01. Taxonomy (NCBI): domain Bacteria; kingdom Bacillati; phylum Actinomycetota; class Actinomycetes; order Mycobacteriales; family Corynebacteriaceae; genus Corynebacterium; species Corynebacterium sp. HMSC034A01. Next base: position 56,385 of record NZ_KV835969.1, read on the forward strand.
CGCGTACATGATCAGCGATGACATTGCGCAGCCGGTCTTTGACGAGACGGCCACGTGTCTCACTAGTGGGGCAGTGCACCTACCGCCGCTGCTCGGGGTGGTGCAAGTGCCCGAGATCGTCACCGGGGCTGCGTGGTGGTCTGTGTACCAGCATCCGCTCATCGACGAGCCGCGCCACGGCGTTGTCGGCGAGGTCGCCGCATCGGCGGCGCTGCGGCAGATGCTAGAGCACACCGGCGAGCTGCCGGAGCCGAGCAAAGACGACATCGAGGCACGCCTGAACAGCACCGATCACGGCATCGACGCTGCCGAGCACGCCGACATCATCGAAGACGCGCTGGCGTATATCCCGCCCATGTTCTCCGACGTGCTGCAGCGTGAATACGAGCAGGCGGCGGCAGGAATAACCCAGCCGAGCACGCGCGCTGTTCGATCGGCGCTGAAATGCTTCACCACGCCGCGCTTGCGAGACGCGCTGCTCGCGGCGCTGCTCGATGACCCGCAGGCGGGCCTACGGTTCGCGGAGCAGGTTATGCGTGCTGTCCCGACCAGCTGGCCAGGGATGCGCGCGCAGCTCACCACCACGGTTGCCGTGCTTGCGCACGCCACAGGCCAGCCGGGACTAGCTGGCGTGGCCGCGCACCGAGCCACCGAGATCGGGCCAGACGAGAACTTCCCGTCGTTGGTGGCGAAGCTGACCGACATCGGCCAAGGCGAGCGGATGGTCGAACTCGTCCGCGAGGGCGCCGAGAAGACCCGCACGATCTTGTTCACCGAGTAGCACCACACACCCCGTTGCAGCGATGCAACGGGGTTTCTTTTTTTCTCGTCGGCCGTGGCTTGCGACAGCAGACACTTCAACGAGGCAGGGGAGCGACCCCTAGACAGCAGAGCTGTCTCCAACAGACGGATTGACCACCAATCCGAACAAGGAGGCACGTGATGCGCGACATCACCCACACCGACCTGGAACTGCTCTACCAGCTCGCCGACGGCATCGACGGCGAGGACGCCGATCCGGGTGCAGCACAAGAACTGCGCGACCTAGAGGCGGCAGGCACGCCGCTGCCCTGGGCAGTGCTGTAACGACAGCGCAACCCCCCGCAGCAGCAAAGCAGCTGCTTCAACACCCACATTGCACGGCAATTCACACCCACCCACATAAGGAGAACCATCATGTCCAACCCCTTCAACAACGGCACCATCGTCGGCAACGCAGCTCGCGCACCGAAGCTGTTCGAGCACGCAAACGGCGGTGCGACGGTGAAGCTCAGCGTCTATGCGCGCAACACCTTCAAGAACAAGGCCACCGGCAAGGTGGAAAGCGAGATCGTGGAGCTGACCGGCTACGTCCAGGACGCGAAGAACCCCGGCGTGTTCGGCTGCATCGGGTCCGGCGACCGTGTCGCAGTGAGCTACTCGCTGAAGACCGACGTCTACACCGACAAGGACGGTGTGAAGCACTACCCGCTGGTCGCCCGTATCGACACCGTGCAGCTGATCGACTCCAAGAAAGAGTCCGCTGCGCGCGCAGCCCGTCGCGGAGGCGAGGCGGCGAACGCCGCCCTGGCTGGCGCTGACGCCGACAACGACGAAGCACCGTTCTAACAACGACACCCCGCAGGGAAACCTGCGGGGTTATTTTTTTCAACTATTTCACGGTGTTGATCCAGCTCTTTCACGGCCTTACCCAACTGAACAAAACCCAACAGCCCTAGCATCAGCTTGGCGATCGGGGTGGAGTCTTTTGAGTAGGTCTGTCCCTCCTTGAGGAACTTCACCGACACTCCTTTGCTGACTAGCTCGTCAACAATGGCGTACAGATCCGTCAGTGAACGCGCGCACCGATCCATCGACGTGACGACAAGCTGATCTCCTGCACGGACATATCGCATTGCTTCATCAAGTCCAGGGCGCTCACGCGATCCACCACTGGCCTTATCCGTGTAATAGGTGAAGACCTTCTCTGCCTTGAGTTGTTCAATCTGACGATCAAGGTTCTGATCTTTCGAACTCACCCGGGCATAGCCCACCTTTTGTCCTGAGATCGCCCCCAACTGTTCAGTGATCTCCAGAGGCAGTGACGGTTCTGTTCCGTTAGTCTTGGAACTAACCCTAGCGAACAGGAAGTTTTTTCATTCACAAATTGTTCGCTTGGGGTGTACCCCAGGTGCCCCTACCAGCGCCCGCAGTTGAAGGCTTCACCTACCAAATGGTAAAGTTAGCTATATGCGAACCAGTCAGCGCTCCGAGATCCTGGAAGCTGCCCTCCGCGTCATGAACGCAGCGGAGGGTGGCGACATTACCCTTGACGCAGTGGCCCACGAGGCCGGGCTCACCAAACCGGGATTGCTATATCACTTCCGCAACCGCGACGTACTGCTCGCCGCGATCGTCGACCACGCTGCGGCCAACGTCGAGAACGACATGACTGCCACCCTTGGCAAGCCCCTCGAGAACGCCAACGCCACCGAGCGGCTCCTGAGCTACGTTCACGTCGCCGCCCACGGGGCCGCCAAGCGCGCCGAGTTCATCATCTGGGGCCAAGCGACGTACCGGCCCGAACTCACCGAACCGTGGACTACGCGGATGGGCCGCTGGCTCGAACTCCCGGACGATCTCGACGCCGCCACCCGAGCCAGGCTGACCACCGCCCGACTCGCCGCCGACGGACTCTGGGGCGCCCAGGCCACAGGTGTGTCCACCCTCCACGGCGCGGATCTCGAAGCCGTCGTCTCCAGCATTCGCTCCCTGATCGAAGGAACAACCCCATGAAGCAGTGGTTCCTGCTCGCTGGTGCCATCACTACCGAAGTGGCGGCGACGCTGTCTCTCAAGGCGGCGCTCAATCACCCATCCTGGTACATCGTGGTTGCTGCCGGATACATCGGCACTTTCGTCTTCCTCACCTTCTGCCTGCGCGAAGGAATGCAGATCGGCGTCGCCTATGGCATCTGGGGAGCCAGCGGGGTCGTGCTCGCCGCTGTGCTATCCGCCGCGATTTTCGGTGAACCTCTGACTGCTGTGATGGGTCTTGGAATGGTTCTGATCATCAGCGGTGTCCTCACCGTCGAACTCGGCTCCCAGAAAGCTCAGCAAACCGCAGCCCAGGAAGCAGGAGTCAACTCATGAGATGGATCTTCCTCGCAGGCGCCATCTTGTCCGAAGTCGTCGCGACCATGTCGCTACGAGCCTCCGACGGTGGCCGGGTGAAGAAATGGTTCATCGGCGTCATCGCGGGGTATCTCGTGGCGTTCGTCGCCTTAAGTCTCGCCTTGGCCGACGGCATGGCCCTTGGCGTCGCCTACGGCATCTGGGCAGCATCCGGCGTAGCTCTCACCGCGATCCTCGCCCGGGTCATCTTCCACGAACCCCTCACCCGAACCATGGCCCTCGGCATCCTCTTCATCGCCGTCGGAGTTCTCACCGTTGAAATCGGCGCCAACTTGGCGAACTGACGCATTTCCGCAGGTAAACCAGGCAGATTGGTGTGCCCCAGGTGCACCACGAGGCGCACAGACAAAGGCTCCCCAATGAGCGCCTGTGGGCCTAGCGTTGTGGATGTGATCACCTGTGTCGTCCACTACACCATCGACCCCGACCAGATCGCGGCCTTTGAACAGTTCGCCCGCGCTTGGATGCGGCATGTCGACGAACACGGCGGCACCCACCACGGGTACTACCTACCCGCGGAAGGTGTGAGTGACCGTGCGGAATCCCTGTTCAGCTTCCCCAGCCTGGCTGCCTACGAGCAGTACCGCACCTTGTTCGGCACCCACCCGGACTTCATCGCCGCTGACCGGATTCGAGACGAGTCCGGGTGCGTCCTGCGGTACGAGCGCACCTTCATGCGGCCGCTCCTACCCCAGGGACACTGAAAGGGACTCCGGCAGCACGCTCGGCACAACCCACAACGCCGCAGGTCAGCGCGTACAGATGGGTGTACCCCAAAAGCCTCATGTCTCGATTATGCCTCACAAACCCCTACCGAGCACCACCCTGCGACAACTTAGGGCGAGACGCTTTAGTGAGACGGGGAGGAGGCCAATTGCCCCATGAAACGGTCTCACATTCCAGTTCCTGCCGGGTGTCTCATAAAACTTTAGGTTTTCAGGACGCTCCGCGACCGCTAGTGGGCCATATAAGCGAGTCGGGTGTGGTCATCGACAGCGGCATGGACGTGGTCGAACCCGATCGGGTCTTCCGGTCGCGGATCGGTCGTGGACTCGCCAACCGCCGCTGTCGGGGATGCGGCTGAGTTTCTTCACATCGATATGGATGAGCTTGCCTGGCCACCAGCAACGCTCTCGCATGCGTGGTCAAGCGGGCGTTACCGTTGGGCATAGAGGCCTCCGGCAGTGAAGAACTAGACAGCTCCACTAAGCCAGGAGGCCTAACTATTTCACAAGACCGAAAGTGCCACCAACGTCACGGTCGAGTACAACTAGTGGGTGTCACTGTGGCTTTCCGAAGTCCACCACACTGACGTTCCCGTCATTGCGGGGGCGGTACAGAGGGCTCCTGACGGATTGCCCGAAGTCCTCTGCACGAATTGACTTCCGGCCTGATGCCGCTGTACCAACCTGTCCTGATAGGCGGGCGCCTCGTTTGCCAGAAGATGGGGCACGGTTCCCTCTCCCCCTTGCTTTTTGGGAGTCCTCGGCCAGCTACGGGATCGTGCCTGGCCGGTCCTCGGTCGAGTTGTTGTCCGGAGTTGGTGCGCAGCAGTCGGGTTCCCCGCTTTGCCCGGGGCCCTCGCCTGTGGGCGGCGTTCCCTGTCTGATGCGCAGTCTCCTGCGCCGGTTGAGGGCGGCCAATGCCGATGCGAGCACCACGGCTGCGGCGAGGGCTGCGATCAGGGTGCTGTTGTCGCTGATCCAGGCGCTGGCGGCGGCTGACCATACGGCGAGGCTGTTGGCCTGTGCGGTTCCGCCGGTGGCGGCGGGATACCAATACCAGCTGAGGTAGGCGCCGGTTATGGTGAGGATGAAGGCGGCGATGCGGTTGCTGTGCTTGGCCAGGCCGGTGATTCTTCGCCCGAGGGCGGCCCCGGCGATGGACGTGCCTGCCGAAACGAGCACCAGGACAGTGGCCGAGCCTGCGGCGTAGGCGGCGAAGACCGCGAGCAGCCCGGCGTAGCTGGCGACGGCCTGGGCTTGGGCGATCACGGCCAGGAGCACCCCGAGGGTGCAGCCGAGGGATGCTGCGGCGTATCCGACCCCGAAGGCCACCATGCGCCCGGTTTTGTGCCCTGCCCCTGCGGCTTCTTGTGTGCGGGGTTTCGTGGCCCAGGCCGGCAGACGGAGCCGTGGTGTGAGTCCGGTGAGCATGGCCAGGCCCAGCAGGAGAAGGATCACCCCGGTGGCCATTCCCAGCCAGGGCGCTGCGCTGATCAGGGTCCTGGCGCCCGCGCTGACGATCAGCCCGAAGGCTGCCAGGGTCCCGGCGAAGCCGAGGCTGAGCGCGAGCCCGGCCCGGAGCCCGTGGGCCAGACGCAGCGCGAGCGGGCGCGTCCGGGCGTCCCCGATGGTCTGGGCTATCCAGGCGGGCAGGAGGGCGAAACCGCAGGGATTGACCGGGGCAATCATTCCAGCGGCGAAGGCCAGGGCAAGCAGGGCTGTCATTGGGCACCGGCCTTGGTGAGTTCTTCTTGGATCTTTTCCGCAGACGGGTCGGTGGCCCGGAAGGTAACGTCACCCTTCGCGTCGACCACCACCAGGGTGCTCATGGAGGTGACCTTGTACCGGGTGGTCAGTGTGGCCCCGGTGTCGATGACGGCAGGGAGCTCAGGGGCCTTGATGTAATCGCGGAATCCGTTGATGGTCTCCTTCGGTTCTCGGGGGTCCACGTCCACCAGGAGGTAGTCGGCCGAGCTTCCCAGGGCCGTGGAGGCCTTGTTCAGGGAATCGGCCCCTTCCACACACTCACCGCATCCGACAGAGAAGAAGAACAGTGCTGCGGGCTTACCGTCCGGGATGGTCCGGGTAGTGCCGTCAATGTCGGAGACCGTAACAGCAACGGCACCGGCCGCGTCGGGCGACGAACCGCCTGGCGCGGCCGACGGGCCGCTCGGTGAGCTGGCGCAGGCGGTTGTCAGTGCCATGACCGCTGTCAGAAACAGGGCGGAGGCGAGGTGCCTGGGCCGGGGAACGGACAGAGAACGGCGGGATCTCGGGTATGTCATGGTGTCTGGTGGTTCCTTCCAGGAATGGGGATGGGGACTCAGGCGGTGCCGTGGTCGGTGCGGTGGTGCTCGGGGGATGCGGGAGGGCAGCAGTCGTCGGTCCTGCGGCGTTTTCGCTGCCTGGTGACGGCGATGATCCCGGCCAGGAGCACCGTGGCGGCCGCGAGTAACACGAGGGGATTTGAGAAGAATCCGGCGATCGCGCCGAGGGCTCCGGCGGCGATGAGGACGGGTCCTGCGCAGCACAGGATCATGGCCGCTGCTATGCCGATTCCTGCGGCCAGTGTGTGGTATCGCCCGGGGCGACCGGTCTGCCGGACGGGTTGATGGCCGGTGTCTGGCTGTTCTGGGTGCTGGGTCATGTCATGTCCTTTTAAAGCTCAGCAGCAGGAGTCCTGCGCCGCGGGGGCCCGCGTGGCGGCCGCGGCGAGGAGGGCGGCGGCCATGGCAGCACCGGCCCGGTGTGCCGCCTCGATGTCCAGGACTTCGCCGTCGGGATGGGAATCCAACCACGGCTGGGCGTCCTCGCGGGAGGCGAAGTAGTGGACCTGGTTGCAGAACGATGACCGCACCGGCCCCGTGCCCGGGTGGCTGATGATGGACACGACGGCGGTGGCCGGCTGCACGGAGGTCACCGTGCCGTCCGCGCCCGTCATCACCCGGATGAGGGTCCCGCTACCCGGGGAGGTCGACCCAATGGTTGCGGCCTTCCCGATCAGGGCCGGGAAGAAGAGGGTGTCCAGGGCGCACCAGGTGTAGAGCTGTTCCCCGGCCAGGGTGAAGCGATGCGGGGTGGGCCGCATCGTCAGGGCCAGGCCGATGATGCGGCCCTCGTCGTCGTACTCGGTGTCCGGGACGGCGGCCAGTCCCTGCCGGACCGTGTCTTCGCTCCGGCCACTGGCGGTGGCCAGTTCGGCGACCGTGACGGGCTCGCCCTCGGCCAGGAGCCGCAGCAGCGGCACGAACAATTCCGGGTCTATTCCGGAGCGCGCGGGGGACAACAGATAGGTGAGGGCCTGGTCGGTGGCGGTCATGGCATTCCTTTGCTTCGGTAGTGGGGGCTGCAGCTCAGGCGCAGCAGGAGAGCTCGGAGACGTCGGTGGTGAAGGCCTTGGCGGCGATCCTGATGCCCTCGGCCATCGTCAGGTAGGGGCTCCAGGCGGCGGCGACCTGCGCGGTGGTCATGCCCGCTTCGAGGATGTAGACGCCGGCGGCGGCGATTTCCCCGGCGTCCTTGGCCACCGCGGAGAGGCCCAGGATCCGTCCGGTGTCGCGGTCCGCGACAACCTTGATGAAGCCGCGGGTGTCGCGGTTGACCACGGCTCGCGGCACGTACTCCAGGGGGAGGACCCGGCACTCGCAGCTGATCCCGGCGGCGACAGCTTCCTTTTCCGTCATCCCGACCGCCCCGATGGCGGGACTGGTGAAGGTGACCCGGGGCAGGTGCCGGTAGTCGACCTCGGCCAGGGCATCGGTGAATGCATTGTCCACGGCCAGGGCGCCGTGGGCCGCTGCGACGTAAACGAACTCCCGATGGCCGGTCGCGTCCCCGGCGGCCCAAACCCGCGGGTTGGACGTGGCCAGGCGGGAATCGACCACGATCTCGCCGGATGCGCCGGTCTTCACCCCGACGGCGTCAAGGTCTAGTCCCTCGGTCACCGGGCGGCGGCCCAGTGCCACGAGGATGCGGGAAGCGCGGAACACCTCCTCGCCCCCGGCCACGTTTGCCGTCACCGAGACCCCGTCCGGGCCGGAGGTCACGGAGTCGGCCATGGCCCGCCGGACCACCCGGATCCCCTCGTCGGCGAACACCCCCGCCAACGCCTTGGATGCCTCCGGTTCCTCCTGCGACGCCAACCGGGAACGGACCAGCATGGTCACCCGGGAGCCCAGCCGGGAGAAAAGCTGTGCCATCTCCAGGGCAACGTAGCCTCCGCCCAGGATCAGCATTGATTCGGGCACCTCGTCCAGTTCCATCGCCGTCGTCGAGGTCAGGTACCCGGCCTCGGCCAGTCCGGGAACGGGCGGCACGTAGGGTGCGGAGCCAGTGGCCACGAGGTAGTGCCCGGCCTCGATCGTTCTCACTGCACCATCCGGGGAGATCACCCGGAGCAGCGGTGCGTCCTGGGTTCCGGTGAACGACGCGTCCCCCGAGATCATCGTCCACCCGTAGTCCGCGGCCAGATCGACGTACTTCTCCGTGCGCATGCTTTCAACCAGCGCGGCCTTGCCCTGAATCAGGGCCGGCATGTCCACCGGGCCCGCCGAGGCCGCCACCCCAGGGAAGCGGGCCGAATCCAACGCCACGTGGCGGGCCTCCGCGGCAGCCAGGAGCGCCTTCGACGGGACGCAGCCCGTGTTCACGCATGTCCCGCCCACGGTGCCGCGCTCCACCATCACGACGCGCTTGCCCAGTCCGGTGGCCCGGATCGCGGCCGCAAACGCTCCGCCGCCGGAACCAATAATCGCCAGATCGAACTTTTCGTTTGTCATTCCAGATGTCTCTTCCCTGTGGTTCAAAAGTTCCTATGGAACCATTGTGAACCTTCCAGTACAATGGAAGGTCAAGTGTGGTGGCCATTGGAAGGGGAATCGGCGAACATGAGGATCGGACAGCTTGCGGAAGCAACCGGAACCACGACCAAGACCCTGCGGTTCTACGAGGAGTCGGGGCTGCTCCCTCCGGCCGAGCGATTGGCCTCCGGCTATCGGGACTACGCCGAGGATGCCGTGGGTCGGGTCGGGTTCATCCACCGGGGCCAGGCCGCCGGGCTGACCCTCGCCCAGATCCGCCAGATCCTCGACATCCGCGACGGCGGCCAGGCGCCCTGCGAGCACGTGCGCGACCTGCTTGACGTGCGCCTCGCTGAGATCGAGCAGCAGATCGCGCAGCTCTCCGTGCTGCGCGACACTATCGCGGACCTCAGACAGGACGCCGCACACCCGGACCCTGAAACGTGCAGCACCGATCAAGTGTGTAGGTACTTGTAATCCAATTGGGCACACCTCCTGGACGGTGCTGTTGCAAAGTTCGGGCGACAGGAAGACCTGCGTGAAATAATCACAGCCATGGGCATCTTCTCCGGTCGTCATTTCCCCCCCGTGAAATCATCCTGTGGGCGGTCCGGTGGTACTGCCGCTACGGGCTCAGCTACCGCGATCTGGAAGAATTGATGACCGAACGCGGCGTACCGGTCGATCACAGCACCATCTACCGCTGGGTCCAGAAATATGCTCCTGAGCTGGACAAGCAGACCCGGTGGTACCGACAAGTCCCGGATTGGCAGGCCCGGTCCTGGCGGGTGGGCGAGACCTATATCCGGGTCGGGGGAAAGTGGTGCTACCTCTATCGGGCCATCACCGCGGGTGGGCATACCCTGGATTTTTACCTGTCCCCAAAGCGTAATGTCGCCGCAGCGAAGCGTTTCCTGGCCAAGACCCTGAGGTCGAACACGATAACCGGGTTCCCGCGGGTGATCAACACCGATAAAGCACCCTCCCTGGCCAGGGCAATCGCCGAGTTGAAGTCAGAGGGAATCTGCCCGCAGACCGTGGAACACCGGCAGGTGAAATACCTCAATAACGTCATTGAAGGAGATCATGGGCGGCTGAAATGGATCCTCGGACCGAAGGGGGCGTTCAAAAACCGGACCTCGGCGTACCGGACGTTGAAGGGGATGGAAGCGATGCACTCATTACGGAAAGGCCAGGGCGCGATGTTTGCCTACGAGCAACCGAACCCGGATGCGGTGATCGTCAGCCGGGTGTTCGAGGCTGCCTGAGAACGCCGACCCGCAGCCAGCATCAGAGGATGAAGACTGGGTCGTCACGGCTCTCCGCCTGAAGTTTGCAACAGCACCGCTGCAATGGAAGATAAAGCGCGCGGGATTGTGCTACCGGACAATGCTCTTGCAGGCGACACGGAGGAGACGTCTGATGCGTCCCCGGTTGAACGTCGAATCCAGGATTTACTTGATGTGATGCTGATGCATGCAGGTAGCTCCCCGGTTGAAGATCGTTTTGCACGCTCGCTCGATCACGCACTTGCTGCCCGTGGATCGTCCAACGTCTTTGAAGTAGTGCGTTCGGAGTTTGTGGCGCACTCTCTCCCGGTTGATGGTGACTTGTACCAGGGCGTGGTGATGTACGCGGTAGAACACTATTAGAGAGGGGCGTGCGTGCTCGATTGAAGGTAAGCAACCGATTGCGCTGGCGTGTCAGTAGGGCGCACATCGAAGACGATGGATAGCGAACGAGCCGTAGGGTTCACTTATCGCTACTGTGGAATGGTGCCAGCGTCTTTAAACTCGGGCACATGAGTGAGCGACATGATTTTGAGACACGCCCGGTCGTCGATGCGGAACCAACCATTGCGTATGCGCTATTGGATGAGCAGGGGCGGTTATCAAATTCGCGTTTGGCGCACAGGACTTTTTACGCAGCGAGCACCATAAAGCTTCACGTGATGATCGCAGTGTTACATGCCATCGATAGGGGAGAGCTCGATCTGCAAGATCCGTTGAGTTCGACGCGAACATTCAAAGGAAGCGATGGAAAACCGTTTGACCTGAGGGGCGATCACGTGGATCCGCAGTTCCCTGGTGCTGGTTCGCAAATCTCTTTGGAAGAAGTGCTGACAGCCATGATCGTAAGATCGAGTAACGAAGCCACCAACATGTGTTTGTCACTTCTTGGCGACTACAAGGCTGCCGTTGAGAAAGTTTGTGACAAGGTTGAGGTCAATCGAACAAAGGTTGAGCGCCTCATCGGGGATGCTATGGCTGTCCGCAAAGGTCGCGCCAACGAGACGAGTGCCTTCGACCTTGCAAAAACAATGCACAAGTTGGTTTCGGGCAAGTTGCTTAGCGTGGAGTCAACCCAATTCGCGGTGGAAACACTGCGTGCGCAGGAGAAGCGATTGATCCTTTCCGTTCTGAAAGACGGCGTTGACGCAGGGTCAAAATCGGGCGAGATTGAAAAAATCCAGCACGATGTGGCATTCGTTGGGACGCCGCCCTGCTCTTTGGCAATCATGTCGGAGGGCATGACAGCGGACAACGCCTCGGAGACAATCAGGGCGCTTTCCCACGCTCTTCTTTCAGCGCAGTACGTGGTGAACCACTAAAGTGGATCGGTCTCGGGCTCTAACCGTTTTAGAGCCAAACCTGGCCCGGGCGTTAGCGCGATAAACCCGTTGTTCTCCATATAACCGCCTTCCGGCACGTCATTGGCAAACCACGCTGGAGGATCTAGATCGATCATTGTTACGGCCGGATGCACTGCTGCCAGGTGCGCGCCTGCTGTGATCGAGATCCGCGGTTCCATCATGGCTCCGACCATGCACTCCATTCCTGCTGTTCGCGCCTTTTCGGCGATTTGCAGCGCCGGTTGAAGCCCCCCAGTCTTCGCCAGTTTGATATTCAAAAGGTTTGCCGCGTTAAGCTCAATAATTCGGTCGGCATCCTTGGGACTCCACAGAGCTTCGTCAGCCATGATTGGAATCGGGGAATTCTGTGTTACGTACGCCAAACCATCGAGGTCATCGCGTGGAACAGGTTGCTCGATGAGATCGATGGGCAGGTTATCGTTGGTGAACTTGTCGATCAGCTGGATTGCCTCTGCGGGGGACCAGCCTTGATTCGCGTCGAGCCGCAACGTGGCGTTGGGGGCTGCCTCCATGACTGCGGCCAGCCTCGTCCGGTCTTCCTCGGGATCAGATCCGAGCTTAATCTTCAGAATTGAGTAACCATCGGCCGCCGCTTCACTCGCTTTTTCTGCCATCGCGGTTGGGGCATCAAGGCTAACCGTCATGTCGTTTTGAATTCGAGCCTCCAGTGTCTCTGGAGCGAAAGAAGCGCCGGGATAGCCGGAGAGAAGTAAACCTAGAGGCAGCTCGAGCGACCGCGAAACCGCATCGTGTAGCGCGACATCTACCGCTGCTCGAGCACTGGTTGCTTTCGGCGTGCACTCTCGTACTAGAGCGTAGAGCTCTTCCAAGGTTCCGTGTGCTCCGGTCAAACGATCGCGCACTGTGTCATTGATTATGGTCAGGATTGTCTGGGCACTTTCGCCGGTGACCTTCACTGTCTCGGCAGCGGAGCCTTGTCCCGTGAATTGTCCTGTAGCTGTGTCAATTTCGACATCCACAACCACGTAATCAACACCGTCAGTCCGTCGTGCGGCTGTGATGAATGGACGCTTTAACGGAGACCTATGGCCGTGCGCTTTGACCGCGGTGACCTTGACTGGCCTTTGCCATGCTTGCCAAAGAAGATTCTCCATGCTTACAACCCTGCCATTACTTGAGCACCGGCGAGGCCGATCCAAGTGCCTAGGAGTGCGCCGATGAGCCCGTACAACACGCCGATAGGTGCCAACGCCTTGTTGTAAGCAGCAGCGACAACAGGAGCGGATGCGACTCCGCCGATATTTGCAGTCGAAGCAACCGCTAGCGAGAAGAGCTCGGTGCGGGTTAGTTTCGCGTACACCACCATCAGCAGGGCGTGGATCACTAGCACAAGTAGACCAGAAATGATGTAAATCGGCGCCTGGGCGATAGCGGAGAAGTCAGATCCGGATGCAATTTGGCCGATGACCAGGAAAAGCATCAGGGTTGCAATTTCTTCTGCGCCTGCGAGGTTGCCCCATTTTGTTTGGGCTACAACGAGACCGAGGATCGAAACGATAATGATCGTCCAAGCAGAGGAGTTGATGACATCGCCGATTTGGGGCAATAGTCCTCCGAGCCAAATGGAGAAGCAGGATACGGCGATCGCTCCAAAAGACACGATCGCAAGCGATTCGAGGGAGATGGGCTTTTTCTCAGTGTGGATATCGCCCGTGTCGGTGGTGAGGTAAGTGTCGCCGGCCTTCGTGAATTGGTTAAACCGGTCAGAGAAGGCCACAGAAGAGAACATTGCCAGGAGCCAGACGGAGTAAACCAGCGTATCCGTGATGAGAGCGTAACCGAAAAGTGTTTCGGGGCCCTGGAGGATGTCCTGCACTGCCACCATATTCGCGCTTCCGCCGGTCCACGAAGCAAGCATGGCGCCGAAGACCTTCCAGGATCCCTCACCTAGGGAAGATTGGAAAATCCAATACACTGCGCAAACGGCAACGAATAGGGATGCGCTAGCTACCGCCATTGTCAGTAGAAGCTTGGGCCCGAGCTTGACGATCTTCCGCAAGTCGCAGCCAAAAAGGAAAAGGAAGATCATTGCAGGGAGTGCGACCTTCTTGACCTCGCTCAGGGGAGCAGTGACTTCGTCAGCGCTCCCGAAAACTCCAACAGAATTCATCAGAGCGCACGTGAGGTACATCAACACCATGCCGGGGACGTACTTGAAGAATTTCCACCCGGTGGTTCGCTCTAGGACAATGATCACAGCCGCTAGCAGCATGATCACGCCCAGCATAACTAAGCCATCGTTAATCATCGTTCTCCCCGTCTTACTTAGATGCTCTGAGTGTGTAATTCCGGTCACAGACCAATCTATACTGTGCTGTGCATCTCTAGGTGGGTTTTGGGGAGAAAAATGAAAATGCAGCTGCCGAATAGCGGAACTACCCCAGCACCTCCAGCACCGCCTCGCCGACACCCGCCGCCGATGTCGGGTTTTGCCCGGTGATGAGCTTGCCGTCAACCACGACGTGCTTGGTCATCGGGATCTTGGCGGTGGTGTACTCGCCGGCTTGGTTGCGTAGTTTCTCCTCCAGGCTGAAGGGGACTTCCTCGGTGCGGCGGGCAAGTTTTTCTTCGGTCCAGGAGTAGCCGGTGACGTGGCGGCCGTCGAGAAGCTTGGCGCCGTTGGCGAGAGTGACGTCGAGCAGACCGCACGGGCCGTGGCAGACGGCGGCGACGACCTTGTCTGCGTCGGCGAAGTGGGCGACGGCCTTTTTCACCTCGTCATTGGCGAAGTCGAACATGGTGCCGTGGCCGCCGATGAGGTAGATGCCGTCGTAATCGTCGAGGTTCACATCCGCGATCGCGGGGGTGTCGTCGAGCTGGTCCATGAACTCGGGGTCCTCGTAGCGTTTGTTCGTGCCGCCGAGCTGGATCACCGGGGTTTTCAGGCTCACCGGGTCGATGGATACGGCGCCGCCGTCGACGCTGGCGAGGGTGACCTCGTGGCCGGCTTCGGTGAGCACGTCGTAGAAGTGCGTGTACTCGCCGAGCCACATGCCGGTGTGGATGCCGGAGTCGGTGTAGCGGTGGACGCTGGTGGAAAGCGCAAGAAATTTCATAAGACCATTATGCGGGCTTGGCCGCCACGTATAGTCCATGTATGTCACACAGCATACCCACAGCGAATAGTGCGCCAGTAGTAGAAACCCTGGGCATCGACATCGTTCCCGAATCCGAGCGCACCGCGAAACCCTCTGACCTGTTCTGGCCGTGGTTCGCCGCCAACATCTCAGTCTTCGGTATCTCCTACGGCTCGTTCGTGCTCTGGTTCGGGCTGTCATTCTGGCAGGGCGCGCTGGTCACCGCACTCGGGGTGACCTTCTCGTTCTTCCTCTGCGGGCTCATCGCCGTGGCCGGCAAGCGCGGGTCCGCGCCGACGATGGTGCTCTCGCGCGCCGCGTTCGGCGTGGAAGGGCAGAAGGTGCCGGGCATCGTCTCGTGGCTGACATCCATCGGCTGGGAGACGTTCCTTTCCATCATGGCGGTGCTGGCCACCACCACGGTGATCCGCGAGCTCGGCGGTAACCCCGGCACCGCCACCAAGGTCACCGCGACCGTGATCGTGGCCGGGCTGATCGTGGCGGCATCAGTGCTTGGCTACCACACGATTATGAAGCTGCAGTCGGTGCTGACCTGGATCACCGGCGCGGTGACCGTGCTGTACATGGCGCTGACCATCCCGCGCATCGACTGGGCCGCGGTCCAGGCCATCCCCGCCGGCTCTATGGGCAGCGTGGTGGGCGCGCTGGTGATGGTGATGACGGGCTTCGGCCTGGGCTGGATCAACATCGCGGCGGACTGGTCGCGCTACCAGCGCCGCGACACCCCGGATTCCGCCATCATCTTCTGGAACACCTTCGGCGGCGCCATCGCGCCCGCCATCCTGGTGGTGTTCGGGCTGCTGCTCGCCGCGTCCGACGAGGCGCTGGCGGAGGCGATCGCGGACGACCCGATCGGCGCGCTCGCCGTCGTGCTGCCCACCTGGGTGCTCGTGCCGTTTTTGATCACCGCGGTGCTCGCGCTGGTCTCCGGCGCGGTGCTGGGCATCTACTCCTCGGGCCTGACGCTGCTGACCCTGGGCATCAACATCCCGCGCCCCGCTGCCGCCGCCATCGACGGCGTTATTCTTACCCTCGGCACCATCTGGGTGGTCTTCTTCGCCGAAAGCTTCCTCGGGCCGTTCCAGTCCTTCCTGATCACCCTCGGCGTGCCCCTGGCCAGCTGGGCGGGCATCCTCATCGCGGACATCTACTCCCGCACGCAGGACTACGATGAGCCTTCGCTCTATCGCGCCAAAGGCCGCTACGGCGCCATCGACTGGACCTCCATCGGCATCCTGGTTGTAGCCTCCGTGATCGGGTGGGGCCTGGTGGCGAACATGTTTGCCGAGGAAGCGGCCTGGAACAACTGGCAGGGCTACCTCCTGCCGCTAGTCGGCGAGCACTGGGCGGACGCGAACCTCGGTGTCCTCGTCGCGCTCGTGCTCTCTTTCGTGGCCGCGTGGTTTGCGCGCCGGGGTCGCATCCGCCGCCAGGAGGGGAGCGCGGCTTAGCGCTCCCGCCGGGAAGCGGGGCTACGTGGCCGGGTTGCGGACCAGCAGCCGGTCCACCTGCTCCGCCAGGTCCGGGGCCTGCCCGTCGAAGTCGCCGGGAAGCTCCCGGTCGGCTTCCGCGATTGCGTGCGCGTCTGGCTGGCCGGTGGCCATGGCGGCCTCCGTGGCGTCGAGAAGCCTCTGCAGCCTCGCCACGTTGAGCTGGTACGCGCCGTCGTGCTCCGGGCCCTCCACCGGTGCGAGCCAGCCGGTGGCGGTGAAGACGAACAGACGGGACTCCAGCAAGTTCGCCTTCAGGCCAAGTTTGTCCTTCGGGTCTCCCAGGCGTTGCACGTAGCCCCTGCGCGCCTGGCGCACGGTGCCGGCGGTGTCCAGAACAGGCCCAGTGTGATCGTCGGCGAATCGTGCGATGTCGGCCAACATATGCAGTTCTCGGGGGGAGAGCGATGGCGGCTGCGTGCAGCGGACGGCGGCTCTCAATATCTCGCCCAAGGGCGCCTCCTTTTATGCGGTTGTGGTGGAACAAGCGGACATTATAAAAACCCGCTCGACGTGCGAAGCTTCTGCGTCGAACGGGCGTTCGGCTTTATGGCTTAGAGCTTGAACAGCACCTGGTTGGTGGCGCCAGCGCGCACAACTGCGCGGTGCGCGACGTCCAGCACATACAGGTTGCCGGAGAAATCCGGGGCGATGTACGCGGAGCCGAACTGCTTGACCTGCAGCGGGTTCAGCTTCTGCGGCACGCCGGTAAAGCCCTGGTTCCAGCAGTGGGTTTCGGTGGAGCCGGGGCCGATGCTCACAGCCGGGATGAGCTGCCCCGGCGGATTGCACTCCGGCTGCGTCTGGCGAGCGGTGTCGGACACGCAGATGGTCTTCGTGGTGCCCTGGACCTGGTAGATCTCGCAGCGGACGTCGCCCGAGGTGTTGGAGTAGGTGGCGGTATTGGCGGATGCGGCCGGTGTGAGCGTGGCAGCGGCGGCGATGAGGGTGGCGGCGGTAACAATGGGGGCGGTCTTTGTGATCTGCATGACAGTAGTATTGCAGTTTATGTCCAGCGCTGCACGCCTCCGGGCAGAGATCGCAAAGACATCCCCAATGTTTCGGCAAGCGCCCCGTACTCGCTGACAAACCGATCTGAGCGCACACCACCAGCGCAATACACCACCACCTCGTCGCCGGGGGAGAATTGCGCAAGCGCCCTCGACACCGCCTCCGGGTCGCGTTCCACCTCGCTGAACGGGAGGTTTATCCCCGGCACGGGCAGATCCGCGATCGCCTTCTCGTGCGGTTCGCGGACGTCGAGGGAGGGGAGGTGGTGGGCCGTGAGGGCGTCGAAAAGCTCTTGTCCTTCGGTGCTTGTCGCGCACGCCTCGGCGTAGGTGCCCAGAGTGGTGGCGAGCTCGCGCGCCGGGTCGCGGCTGACGGTAAAGCGACGGATGGTGGCGGACAGCGCGTCGTACATGTGCAGACGGCCGATCTGCACTTCGCCGATGCCGGCGAGGAACTTCACCGCCTCGGTGGACATCAGCGAGCCGACCGCGGACGTGGTCACGCCGAGCACGCCGGCGGTGGCGCAGTCCGGCACAGAATCCGCGTCGGGCTGGGTGGGGTAGAGGTCGCGCAGGCCCACCCCGTCCGCGGGCGCGCCGGGGCCGGAGTGCCACAGCGCGATGTCGCCGCGGTAGCGCAGCACCGACCCCCATAGCAGCGGCGTGCCGGTGATCTCGGCGGCGTCGGCGGCGAGGAATTTGGTGGCAAACGTGTCGGAGCCGTCGATGAGCAGGTCTACGCCCTCGAGCGCCTCGATGAAGTTGTCGGGCGTGAGGCGGTCGAAGAAGGTGGTCACTTCGATGTCCGGCTGCAGCGCGCGCAACTTTTCGGCGGCCACGTCGACCTTCCTGCGTCCCACGTCGTCCGCGCCGAAGAGGATCTGGCGGTGGATGTTGGTCAGATCCACCGTGTCGTCGTCCCACACCGTAATGTGACCGACGCCGGTGGCCGCCAGCGTCTGCATGATCGGGCAGCCCAACCCACCTGCGCCGATGACCAGCACGTGCGCGTTGTGGAGGCGCTGTTGTTGCTCCGGTCCGAAGCCGGGCAGGTTCATCTGGCGCGCGGTGCGCTTGAGTTCTTGCTCGGGTAGCACCTACAGCACCTCGTCGGCCCAGCTGGCCAGGCCGTCGAAGGTGGAGGACGCCACGGCGTGCTCGCGCTTCGGAATCCGCCCGGCGGCGCGCGCCAGGCGACCAGCTTCCACCGCGTGACGCATGGCCTGCGCCATCGCCACCGGGTCCTGGCAGCGGTTCACCGCGCTGGCTAACAGCACACCGGAGCAGCCCAGCTCCATGGCCAGCGACGCGTCGGAGGCGGTGCCCACGCCGGCGTCGATAAGCACTGGCACCTCCGCGCGCGAGCAGATCAGCTCGATGTTGTGCGGGTTCAAGATGCCAAGGCCTGTGCCAATCGGCGAGCCCAGCGGCATCACCGCCGCAGCCCCAAGGTCCTCCAAGCGCTTGGCGGCCACCGGGTCGTCGGAGGTGTAGGCGAGCACGGTAAAGCCTTCGTCGATGAGCATCTCGCAGGCGTCCACGGTCTCCACCACATCGGGCAGCAGCGTGCGGTCGTCCGCGATGACCTCCAGTTTTACCCAGTCGGTGCCCAGCGCCTCGCGCGCCAGCTTCGCGGTAATCACCGCGTCGCGCGCGGTGCGGCAACCGGCCGTGTTCGGCAGCGGCGCGATGTCCAGGCGTTTCAGCAGGTCAAACACGCTCTCCCCGCCGCCGGTTTTCGCGCTGTGGCGGCGCATCGCCACCGTGGTCAGCTCCGTGCCGGAGGCCCTCAAGGCCTGCTCCAGCATGTCAAACGAGCTCGCCCCGCCCGTGCCCATGATCAGGTGCGAGCCGAACTGCTTTCCGGCGATCTCCAGCACGTTTAGCCTCCTTGCACTGCGGTGAGGATGTCGGCGGAGCAGCCGTCGATAAGCTTTTGTGTCCACTGCGATCGCGGCACGACTTCGCCGTCGATGGCCACTGCGGTGCCGTCGGCGGGTGCGCCGACCTCCGCCACGAGTTCCTCCACCGTCGCGGCGGCGGTGGTGGCCGCTTCTCCGTTGAGCGTGATGTTCATGAATGCCTCCTCGGGTCGCACGCGGTCAAGTCTATTGAGGGCTCATGCCTATCGACGAGCTCCGCCCCGCACCGCGCCCCCAACCCCGCAAGCAGAATCCCGTGTCGGAAGTACCCGGTGGACACGACCGTGCGCTCGTCGACGCGGCCGAGGTAGGGCAGGTCGTCCGGCGTGCCGGGGCGCGCGCCCGCGGTGGCCTCGACGAAGTCGCACTCCTCCAGCGCCGGGACGAGCTCGATGGCGTCGCGCAACAGCTGGTGGATGCCCTGGATCTGCGGCTGGTCGCGGCCGTCCTCGCGGGTGGTCGCGCCGATGGTCAGCGTGCCGTCCTCGCGCGGGATGAGGTAGACGGGGCGGTCCTCCACGAAACCGCGGACCACGCGTGTGAGCAGCGGGTACTGGTGCTTGGGCACGCGCACGTGCAGCACGTCGCCGTACACCGGGCGCAGTTCCAGGCCCTCGACGAGGTGTTGGGCGCCGAGGCCGTTGGCGACGACCACCTGGTCGGCCTTGTCGAGTTGGTCGAGGCTGTCGATGCGGTCGGTTTCGAAGGTGACGTTGGCTCGGCGGCAGGCGTCGAGAAGCGCGCGCGTGAACAGGCGGGGCTGCACCTGGTGGTCGCCGTCGATGCGCACCGCGCCGTTGATGGCGGGGGAAAGCGCCGGCTCGAGCTTGCGGGCTTCGCGGGTGGTGAGCTTGTCCACCGCCATGCCGTGGCGGGACTGGTACTCGGTGAGCTCTGCGAGGTGGGTCTTGTCCGCCTTGTCCCGCGCGACCACGAGCGTGCCGTCCGTGCGGTAGCCCGTGGGCAGGTCCGAGTACTTGGCGGTGAGGTTGATGAGGTTGGGGTACCACTCGGCAGACGCTCGCATCAGCGGGAAGAGCGGATCCTGTTTGTACACCACCTCCGCAGTCGGGGCGAGCATCCCGCCCGCGTGGTGGGAGGCGCCGGAGGCGGGCTTTGGGTCGTGGACTGTGACCTGGTGGCCGCGGTCCGCGAGCGTAAGAGCCGTGGTCAAACCGATAATTCCTGCGCCGACGACCGAGATGTTCACGCTTGACAGGGTAGCGCGTTCGCGGTCTTGCGGCGTCGAGTTTCGTTGTGGCTCAGCCAGACCTCCGCGGCGCCCGTGTGCACAGACCCTGAGGAACAAAGCAGGAGTTTGCCCAAATTTCGGCCTTACTCCGGGGTGCTTCCTCTGGGTTTGTGCGTGTGGCTAGCTCGTGGCGCGTGCGCAGTCCTGCGCGCCGCGGTCGAACTCGGCGATGACGCGCTCGCAGTACGCCTTCGCGTCGTCGGCGTGCATGATGCCGCGCACGATGGCCAGCCCGTCCACGCCTTGCCGCGCCAGGTCGTAGGCGTCGTCTGCGGTGACGTCGCCGATGGCCACCAGCGGCAGCTCGGAGGCGGCCACCAGCTCCGGGTAGCCGTCCAGCCCGATCGGAGCGCGTCCGGAATCCTTCGTCGGGGTGGCGCGGAACGGCCCGCAGCCGATGTAATCAATCACGTCCTTGTGCTCGTTGGCGGCTTTGACCAGCTCTAACGTGCCGGTGGTCAGGCCGATGATCGCGTCCGGCCCGAGCAGCTCGCGGACCACACGTACGTCCAGGTCGTCCTGGCCGACGTGGACGCCGGCGATGCCTTCGTGGCGGAGGGCGGCGGCGACGTCGGCGCGGTCGTCGATAAGTACATGTGTCTGGGGGTTGACGGAGTGGACCGCCTCGGCGACGGCGCGGGAGAGCGAGTAGAGCTCGCGCGCGGAGATCGGCTTCGAGCGCACCTGGATCACACCCGCGCCGCCGGCTGCGGCCTGGCGGGCGCGCTCCACCACGTCCGGACCCTGGCCAGTGACGAAGTAACAGCGCAGGTCAAGCGGCTTAGTCACGCAGCGCCTCGATGAGCTCGTCTTTGGTCATCTCGGAGCGGCCTTCGATGTCGAGCTCCTGGGCGCGTTCATACAGCTCGTCTTTGGTCCAGTCCTCGTAGGAGCCGGACTCGCCGCCGCGCTCGCCGACAGCCGAGCGGCCGTCGCGCGCCGCCGCATTCGCGATGGCAGCCGCCTTGGACTTGGAGTTGCCCTCGCGCAGCAGGGCCTCGTAGAGCTCGGGATCCTTGATCGAATCAGCCATGGGGACAGCCTATGCGTTTTCGGGCTGGGGCGGGCTGCGGATCTGCTAGTTGCCCAAAAACAGAACTAGCAGATGACGCTGTTGCTGAAATCGGGTTCCAGTATCACCTGGGCAAACGAAAAGTTGGACACTTGATTTGCTAGTTGCCCTGAGGTGCTTACTAGCACATCAGCTCGGGGTTGCTACTTCGACGTGCGATGTGCGATCCAGCGGTCGATGCCCCACCACATCAACGGCGTGAACGCCACAGCGATGAGCCAATACAGCAGCCAGAAACTTCCGGCCATGCCGGTGACCACGATGAGCCCGACCAGGACAAGCGCAGTGATGACACTGGCGAGCACGCACTTGCCCAAGCTGGCTGTTGTCTCCGGCTTGGTGTTGGCCCCGGAGAACTTCCGGTCCATCGTGGCGATGAGATCCCGCCCAAACACGACGGAAAACACCACGTAGAACGCGGCAAAGCCGTGGAAGAAGTCGGCTTGGCCCGTGTTGTGCAAGTCGTAGGCTGCGTAGATGAGTAGTAGCAAGTCGATTGCCGGTGTCGCCGCGAGCAGCC
Organism: Corynebacterium sp. HMSC034A01; assembly: GCF_001838175.1. Taxonomy (NCBI): domain Bacteria; kingdom Bacillati; phylum Actinomycetota; class Actinomycetes; order Mycobacteriales; family Corynebacteriaceae; genus Corynebacterium; species Corynebacterium sp. HMSC034A01. The sequence continues at coordinate 78,120 of NZ_KV835969.1, forward strand.
ACAAGCCGAGCCGCGGTTGGTGGAAGGTGTAGCGCATGAGCAGGCCGAGAAAGAGGCACCCCCAAAACGCGACCTCGGCGATGAGCAATGCTGCAAACATGCCCGCGAGACTAACAGCGCGAAACTACACCGACATCGGGCCGGTGCGGGTGGGATGGCCCAGCGGCTCCACGTGCACGATGGTTTCCGCGCCGCCGAGGGCTTCGGCCACGCCGACCTCGACCTCGTCGGCGTGGTCGTGGGCGTGCGCGACGGTCCAGTCGCCGGGGACCTGCATGACCAGGTTGACCATGCGCTCGCGGCCGGCGGCGGTGGTGCGTACCGAGGTGAACTTCACGCCGTTAGCGGCGCCGTACTCGTCCAGGTAGGCGTGGACGATCTGGTTTTCTTCCTTCGGCAGCGACTCGGAAAGCAGGCCCAGGATCGCGCCCTTGAGCAGCTTGTAGCCGGTGAACATGATGTTCGCGCCCACCACTAAAGCGACGATTGGGTCGAGTGGCTGCCAGCCGGTCAGCCACACCAAGGCCATGCCGACGATGACGCCGACGGTGGTCCAGACGTCGGTGAGCAAGTGGTGCCCGTCGGCGTCGAGGGTGGTGGAGCGGTACTTCTTGCCCGCGCGGATCAGCACCACGCCAACGGCGCCGTTGATGGCGGTGGCCACGACGGAAAAGGCCAGGCCGATGCCGAGCTGCTCCACCGGCACGGGGTGGATCAGCCTGTCCACGGCGGTGACCATGATGGCCACAGAGGCCAAGAGAATCAGTGAGCCTTCCACCTGCGCGGAGAAGTATTCGGCGCGGGCGTGGCCGAAGTGGTGGTTCGCGTCCGCGGGCTTGGCCGACAGCTTCAGCGCCCACAGGCCCACCGCGGCGGCGATGAGGTTGATGCCGGATTCGATGGCGTCTGAAAGAAAGCCCACCGAGCCCGTCACCCAGGCGGCGGTGGCCTTCAACACAATGGTCAGCACCGCTGCGGCGATGGAAAGCCACATGAATCGTTCGAGGAGTTTTTGCTCGTTATCAGCCACGGTTGTCGTCCCTCTCAAGCCCGCGTTGCAGAGGCTGAGCCTAGCAAATCGGTACCGTGGTTCGAACACACCGCAAATTAAAGCTCAGGAAGGTTTTCACTATGGGACGTTGGGTCGTCGCAATCGCGGGTGCCGTTATTGGCGCGCTGTTTTTCGGTTGGCTGCTGCAGATGCTGGGGGTGACCGGCATCCTCTACACCGTCGGCGTGCTGGTGGGCTCCGCCGTCACGTCGTCTCTTGCCGGCACGCTGATCAAGCCCGGACGCTAACACCACCAAAAATCTAGATAGGACCACGCATGGCGCGCACACGCCGTTTGCAAACTGACCCCCTTATTTTCTTCTCCGCGCTGGGTTTCATCCTGGTGTTCGTCGCCGCCACGCTGGCGTTCGGCGACCGGGCCCGCGAAACCTACGCGGACATCTCCGGCTGGCTTATGGACCACTTCACGTGGCTCTACGTCGGCGGCGTCTCTGCCACGCTGATCTTCCTGATCGTGGTGTTCATCTCCCGCTACGGCAACCTGCGCTTGGGCGATGACGACGACGAGCCGGAGTATTCCTACCCCGTCTGGTTCGCGATGCTCTTCGCCGCAGGCATGGGCGCGACGCTGATGTTCTGGGGTGCGGCCGAGCCGCTGAACCACGCCTACAACCCGCCGCGCGGCGGCTACGACTCCATGAGCCGCGACGCGATTATCCAGGCGTTCCAGTTCACCTACTACCACTTCGGCATCCACATGTGGGTCATCTTCACGTTGCCGGGTCTGGCCGTGGGGTACTTCGTCTATAAGCGAAAAATGCCCGCGCGTATGTCGTCGATGTTCTCGCCGCTGCTCGGCGGCAAGGTGTACGACACCCCGGGCAAGTTGCTCGATGCGCTGGGCATCATCGGCACCGTCTTCGGCCTCGCCGTGTCCGTGGGCCTGGGTGTGCTGCAGATTTCTGCGGGCATGAACATTCTTTGGGACGTCCCGCTGGTCACCCCCGTACAAATCGGCATCATCTGCGCGATCACCCTCGCCGCGTCAATTTCCGTGGCCACGGGCCTGGACAAGGGTGTGAAGATCCTGTCCAACCTGAATATCGCCGGCACGATCCTGCTGATGATCTTCGTGCTGTTCACCGGCCCCACGCTGAAGCTGCTCGGCCAGATCACCGAGTCCTTCGGCATCTACGCCCAGTCGCTGCCGGAGCTGATGTTCTGGGTGGACTCCTACAACGACAACCCGGGCTGGCACGCCACCTGGACCGCCTTCTACTGGGCGTGGACGATCTGCTGGTCGCCGTTTGTGGGCATGTTCTTCGCCCGCATCTCCCGCGGCCGCACGGTGCGCGAGTTCATCGGCGGCACCCTGCTTCTGCCCACGACCTTCGACCTGATCTGGTTTTCCATCTTCGGCCGCGCGGCCATTGACATGGAGGAGCAGGACCCGGGCGTGCTCACCACCCCGGTGGTGGAGGAGGGAGACACCCCGCAGGCGCTGTTCACCCTGCTCGCGGATTACCCGCTGTACGCCGTCACCGGCACCGTGGCGTTGGTGGTGATCGTGTTCTACTTTGTCACCTCGATGGACTCCGCTGCCCTGGTGATGGACATGTTCGCCTCCGGCGAGGAGAACAAGTCGCCCACCTTCTACCGCGTGGGCTGGGTCGTGGCCGTCGGCTTGGTCACCGGCGCGCTGCTGTTTATCAATGACTCCGGCATCGAAGCCCTGCAGCAAGTGGTGATCATCATCGCGCTGCCGTTCTTCTTCATGTACTTCGTCATGATGTACTCGCTGATGAAGGCGATGAACGACGACTCCGCCGCGGCGCGCAAGACCCGCTCCCGCACCTGGGAGAAGACCGACACCGCGGAAAAGCTCGAGGAGGGCGAAAACAAGCCGGCGCCGGGCTACGACTCGGAGGGAAACGAGGTCGAGCGCCCCGAGCTCGAGTACGACGCGGAGGACGACTCCTGGAAGTTCCCCGAGGGCTTCAGGTTGGATCGCAGCGGCGAGAACGACACGCTTGTCGACGACCGCAGGTCCGACACGTAGCAGCGCTAGCGGGCCAGCCGCATTTTCCTGTGCGGGATGCCGGTGTCCAGGAACTCCTCGCCCTCGGCGAAGAGCCCGAACTGCTCGTAGTAGCCGACCAGGCCGGACTGCGCCTCCACGATGAGGTCGCCGGGGAAGCGCTCGGTGTACGCGATGCCGGTGCGCACGATCTCCGGGCCGAGGCCGGATCCGCGGTGGTCGGGGTGGACCACAAACCGGCCGAAGCGGGAGCCGTCCGCGGTGGGGAAGACCCGGGCGCAGCCGGCCAACGTCTCACCGTCGAAGGCGAGGATGTGGCGGGTGTCAGGGCTTGCGTCCTGGTCGTCGATCTCGTTGAAGGGGCAGTGCTGCTCTGCCACGAAGACGTCCACACGCAGCTTGTACAGCTGGTGAACCTCGAGCGGCGTCATCTCACGCAGTGATTTGAGGCTGATCATATTTCGGCTCAATCCTTCCCGTCTTTCCGTAGGAGAGGTGGCGGTGCGCCCACTCGAACGGGCCCTGCTTGCCCGCCCGGTCCAGCGCAACCGCTAGCAGCAGGGTAATCAACCACACCACGAAGCCGATGATGAGCTTGCCGGTGACCGAGGCGTCCAGGCCGATGCCCAAAAACGCCGGGGTGCAGATCGCGATGAAGAGGAACGACTGCGCGAGATACCCCGACATCGAGCGCTTGCCCAGCGCCACGAACGCCCGGGCCCAGCCGGGAACCTGGTTGTTCAGCTCGTCGGTGGCCAGCGCGAGCAGCGCCAGGATGCCCGGGCCGGTGAGGTAGCCCAGCGCCTGGTTGAGCACGAACAGCGGCAGCTCCCACTCGTCCGGAAGCACACCCGCGGCCGCGAGACCCCAGGGCAGGCCGACACAGAGGACGACCAGTCCGGTGATGATGCTCCAGGTGATGAGGGTGCGGCGGTGCGCGTGGACGTCGATAAGCACTTGCTCCCGCGCCCACACGTAGCCGATGATGGCGAGCGACAACAGTTGCACCGCAGAGAACGGCTGCGCGACCAGCAGCCCAAGCGCCATGTCCAGGTTGGACGAGAAATACTCCCCGAAGGTGTCGAAGGTGACGGTGGGGTCGGTCTGGTTGAAGCCGCCGGACGCGTCGAAGTAGAACGAAGCGATGCCGCCGGCGACGCCGAAGGCTGTGAACAGGCCGAGGATGGTGTAGGCGATGATGCGCAGCGTTTTTGAACTCAGCGTGAGCATCGCGGCGAGCAGTATGCCCACCAGCCCGTAGTTGAACATGATGTCGCCGTAGAACAGCAGGAACATGTGCGCCACGCCGAACAGCGCGAGCGCGCCGTAGCGGCGGTACAGCACGCGCCTGGCCTGCTTGGCGGGGTAGTGCTTGCGGTACAGGCTGGCCGCCACCAGGCCGAAGCCGAAGCCCAGCAGCGTGGAGAACATCGGCAGGCCACGCACGTGGATGAACATCGCGGCGAACACGGCGCTGATTTGGTCGATCATGCTGTCCGGGCGCACGCCGCCGACGGACCAGCCGACGCGGGACTGGTCCTCCGACCAGTCGTTGATCACCCAGGCCTGGGCGGCGTTCGCCATCGCGATGCCCAGAAGGGCGGTGCCGCGCGCCAGATCTGGGACGATCAGACGGGTGCGTTGCTGCTGGGGTTCGTGCTGTTCGGCGTTGACGGCTTCGTGCATGCGCTCAAGGTACCGCCTCAGCCGCGCATCAGCCACGGCGAGATGCCGGCGATGATCGCGCGGGTGGACAGGTCCAGCACAGGGTCGAGGTCGGGCGCGAACTTGGGGGAGTGGTTGTAGGGGGCGTCCGGGTCGGCGTTGCTGCCCACGACCCAGTAGAAATACGGCACACCCCACGCGTTGGCGATGGTGGGGAAGTCCTCCGAGCCGGACAGGCGCCCGAAGTCGCGCGCCTGGTCGCCGAACTGCTCCGTAAACGCCGCCATGACCGTTTCGGTGGTGTCCTCGTCATTCCAGAACTCCGGTGCGGAACCGACGATCTCGAATGCCGGCTCGCGCTCGCAGCCGGCGATCTCGCACTCGCCGCGCACGATGCGCTCGATGTCCGCGTTGATCTTTTGGGACATCGCTTCGGTGTAGGTGCGGGTGGAGACCTTCAGCTCCACCGAATCCGGAATCGTGTTCGGAGAGTCGCCGCCGTGCACCGCACCGACGGTGAGCACCGCCATCTCCTGGGGGTCCACGTCGCGGGAGATGATGGTCTGCAGGCTCAGGATGATCTTGGCCGCAATCACTACCGGATCAATGCCGGTGTGGGGCATGGAACCGTGGGAGCCGGAGCCGTAGATCGTGATTTTCGTCTGCACGCACGTGGCCAGCACCGGGCCAGACAGAGCACCCACGCCGTAGCCGTCCATCATGGTGCCCACGTGCTGGCCCAGCACCACGTCGGGTGTCTGGATCTTGTCGGCCAGGCCGCTGTCCTTCATGTCTCGAGCTCCGGCGCCAGTTTCTTCGCCGGGCTGGAACAGCGCGATGAAGGTCCCGGACCACGCATCGCGGTGCTGCGCCAGCACCTCCGCCGCGCCCAAGAGTGCGGCGGTGTGCATGTCGTGCCCGCAGGCGTGCATGCGGCCTATCGACGGGTCCGCAGAGTAGTCCAGGCCCGTGGCCTCGGCAATCGGCAGCGCGTCGAAGTCCGCGCGGAAGCACAGTGTCGGGCCGTCGCCGTTTTCCAGCACGCCGACCTGGCCGGTTGCACCCACCGGCGTGACGTCGAAGCCGATGGCGGCGAGCTCATCCGCAATCCGCTTGGATGTCTCCACTTCCTGCATCGCCAGCTCCGGGTGCTGGTGAAACCACTTGTAGAGCTCTTCGCGCTTCTCGCGGGTGGCGTCGATGGCGGGTTCAAATTTTGCGAGGTGTCCAGTTAGTTTCGGGGATTGCGTCATGCGTTCACTCTAACTGCGCGCAATGCTTACCGCGGGCGAAAAAGATGTGATTGAATATCTCTGTTGATACTCATGTTGCCAATGTGATTGGGGTTGCTATGCGCCGCTCGTCCGCCGCCCGCCTGCTTACCGCCGCGTTTTTGCTCGTCACCTCGGCGGTTGTGGGCAGCCCTGCGGCGCACGCGCAAAACGCGGAGGCGCCGGTAGGCGACCTGGTCAACTACGTCTGGCGCACCGACCCAGTATCCAAAGCTCTGGCGGGAAAGCCCATGGCGGACAAGGTCCTGCACCGCGTCCCCGGCTCCTTCTTCGATGCCCCGCGCACTCCGGCCGAATCCGACGAAGCGATGCGTCGCGGCCGCGCCCTCTACGGCCCGAGCACCCCGCTCTACGTCGGGTCCGAGCCCGGCAAGGAAGTGATGTGTACCACCACCGCCGCAGGTTTCAACGACCGCGGCGAGAAGATCGCCGTCACCGCCGGCCACTGCGGCAACGTGGGCGACGCGGTGCGCTCCGCGGATTCCTGGCAGCTCGGCCGCACCGGCACGATCACCCACGTCAACCGTGAGCTGGACTACGCGGTGATCACGCTCGCAGACAACACCGAGGTCACCCGCTCCTACAACGGCGTGACCGTCAACCACCTGGGCGGCGCGCCGGTCAAGCCCGGCGGTGTGGTGTGCAAGACCGGCGTGGCCTCCGGCACCACTTGCGGCTACACCTACTCCGACTGGGAGGCGCGCAACACCAACCAGGTCTGCGCCATGCAGGGCGACTCGGGCGCGCCGCTGATGGTGGGCGACCGCGTGATCGGCATGATCAACGGCGGTATCTGGGGCCCGCCGTTCAACGTGGCCTGCCGCACCCCGCTGCAGGGCCCGCTGCACGCGCCGACGGGTGCGCTGCGCATGGACGCCGTGCTCGGCGACATCCCGGGCGGGTTCCGCTTGCCGTAGGGAAGGCTAGCCCCGCTACCCCCGCAGGCGCTCGGCGATCTCGCCCACGATCTGCGGATTTCCGGCGACGCACCAGGTCACCCCACCGGCGTCGACCTTGACGCAGCGCCCGCCGACGGCCTCGACCAGCGCCTTGCCCGGCAGCCAATCCCAATCCGGCACGGTGTGCTGCAGCCACGCGCCCATCTGCCCGGACGCGAGATTAGACAGGTCCACAGAACCCGCGCCCATCATGCGCATTGTCGCCGCGCCTGAGACCACGCGCAGCCACGCCTCGCGAACATCGTCGTCGGCCATAAACGTCGGGTGCAGGTAGGTCACCACAGCGCTTTCGCCTAGCGACGACTCCGCCAGCCCCCCAAGCTCCACCCCGTCGCGTGTGGCCACGCCGTCCGCCGCGATCCACGTGGTGTCCGTGGCGGGGCGGTGCACGGCGCCGATGGCGGGGGAGTGGGCGGAAGTGTCGTCGGTAAGCGCGAGCGCCGAGCAGAAGTAATCCGATCCCTGGGAGAAGTTGTAGGTGCCGTCGACCGGGTCGATCACCCACGTGCGGCCGGTGGAAGACGCGCGGGAAGCGCCTTCCTCGCCGATCACGCCGTCGTCGCCGCGCAGCGCCTCGAGCACCTCCGCCACGAACTCCTCGGCCGCGCGGTCCGCCTCTGTGACCACATCCGAGACGGAGGTTTTCACCTCCGCGTCCAGGCCGCGGCCGCGCATGCGTAGCGCCAGCTGGCCGGCATGCTGCACGAGCGCGGCGGCGAGCTCGGCATCGGAATCGTTGCGGTGGTCGGAAATAAACTTCTGCGTATCGGTCACGCGGCCATTATTGCGCAGCCGGAGCGTCCTCGCCCTCCTTGAGGTACACGTTCGAGCCCAAGTCGCGGAACTCGCGCGCCATCTCCTGCTCGCCCTCGCGCGCGTCGGAGGAAGCAGCTTCCACGTCGAAGTCGAAGGACGGCATGCCCAGGTCCGCGATCTGGTCGCCGAACTCGTCGCGGATGTCCTGCGAAATGCGCATGGAGCAGAACTTGGGGCCGCACATGGAGCAGAAGTGCGCCGTCTTCGCGGGCTCCGCCGGCAGCGTCTCGTCGTGGTAAGACTGCGCCGTCTCCGGGTCGAGAGAGAGCGCGAACTGGTCGTGCCAGCGGAACTCGAAGCGGGCCTTACTCATCGCGTCGTCCCAGTCGCGCGCGCCCGGGTGGCCCTTGGCCACGTCAGCGGCGTGGGCGGCGACCTTGTAGGTGATCACGCCGGTTTTCACGTCGTCGCGGTTGGGAAGCCCCAGGTGCTCCTTCGGGGTGACGTAGCACAGCATCGCCGTGCCGCCGGCCGCGATGTTGGCCGCGCCGATGGCAGACGTGATGTGGTCGTAGCCCGGCGCGATGTCGGTGACCAGGGGGCCGAGCGTGTAAAACGGTGCCCCGCCGCACCACTGTTCTTCCTTCTCGTTGTTTACCTGGATCATGTTCAGCGGCACGTGGCCGGGGCCTTCGATCATGACCTGGACGTCGTAGTCCCAGGCGCGCTTGCAAAGCTCGCCGATGGTTTTCAGTTCCGCGAACTGCGCGGCGTCGTTGGCGTCGGCCACGGAGCCGGGGCGGAGCCCGTCGCCAAGCGAGAATGCGACGTCGTACTGGGAGAAGATCTCGCACAGCTCGTCGAAGTTCTCGTATAGGAAGGACTCCTTGTGGTGGGCGAGGCACCATCCGGCCATGATCGAGCCGCCGCGGGAGACGATGCCGGTGACGCGTTTGGAGGTCAGCGGTACGTACGGCAGGCGCACGCCGGCGTGCACGGTCATGTAGTCCACGCCCTGCTCGCACTGCTCGATCACGGTGTCGCGGAAGATTTCCCAGGTCAGGTCCTCCGCGATGCCGCCCACCTTCTCCAGCGCCTGGTAGATCGGCACCGTGCCGATCGGGACGGGGGAGTTGCGCAGGATCCACTCGCGGGTGGCGTGGATGTCGTCGCCGGTGGATAAGTCCATCACGGTGTCCGCGCCCCAGCGGGTGGCCCAGCGCAGCTTGTCCACCTCCTCGCGGATGGAAGATGTCACCGCGGAGTTGCCGATGTTGGCGTTGATCTTGGTCAAAAACGCGTTGCCGATGATCATCGGCTCGCTTTCCGGGTGGTTGACGTTGTTCGGGATGATGGCGCGGCCCGCGGCAACCTCTTCGCGCACCTTCTCCACGTCGCAGTGCTCGCGCAGTGCGACGAACTCCATCTCGCGGGTGATCTCGCCGCGGCGGGCATATGCCATCTGGGTCACGCGCTTGCCGTCTTTTGCGCGCAGCGGCGTGCGGGTCTCGCCGCGCCACTCTTCGCTGGCGGCGCCGCGTTTGACGGCTGCGCGGCCGTCGTCAAGCAAATTGCGCTCGCGGCCTGCGTACTCCTCCACGTCGCCGCGCGCCGCGATCCACTCGCCTCGCAGGCTCGGCAGGCCCACCTCCGGCTCCGTGTGCGGGCCGCGGGTGCGGTAGATCTTGAACGGCTCGTTCGGCCCGGTGGGGGAGTCATCCAGCTGGATCGCGGTCTCCGGAACCTCCAGCCCGTCTTTCACAATCGGGGCGTAGGAGTGCTTCGGGTGGATTTCATGGGCATAGATGTCGTGAGCCACGACCTTCTCCTTCCTTCGCTGGTGCTAACCAGACAGGTTCGAACGGTGCTCGCGCGGGCGTCAGCGCGATCTCAGCCCGGTGCCCCGGGCGCCCGTGTGGGGTCGCAGGCCACTGTATCCCGTCTTGGTGGCCGCGTCAGGCGGTTCGCTAGACTTTGCCCCTATGCAGCCGGAAACTCAGACGCGGATCAAGGACTTAAGCTCCACACTTTCCACCATTGAGAAGGTGATGGACCTGGACGTCCTGCGCGAGCGCGCCCGCGAGCTGGAGGCCCAAGCCGGGGACCCGTCGCTTTGGGACGACCCCGCGCACGCGCAAAAGGTCACCACCGAGCTGTCGAATGTGCAGGCGCGACTAAAGAAGGTCACGTCACTGCGCTCGCGTATCGACGACCTGCCGGTGATGTACGAACTCGCCGAAGAAGAAGGCGACGCCTCCATGGCCGACGAGGAACTGGAAGACGTGGCCGCGCAGATCGACTCTCTGGAGGTGCAGACCATGCTCTCCGGCGAGTACGACGCCCGCGAAGCCGTGGTGCACATTCGCTCCGGCGCCGGCGGCGTGGACGCCGCCGACTGGGCGGAGATGCTCATGCGCATGTACACCCGCTGGGCCGAAAAGGCCGGCCACAAGGTGGACATCTACGACATCTCCTACGCGGAAGAGGCCGGCATCAAGTCCGCCACCTTCGTCGTGCACGGCGAGTACCTCTACGGCCAGCTGTCGGTGGAGCAGGGCGCGCACCGGCTCGTGCGCATCTCGCCCTTTGACAACCAGGCGCGCCGCCAGACCTCGTTCGCCGAGGTGGAGGTGCTGCCCGTGGTGGAGCAGACCGACCACATCGACATCCCGGACTCAGACATCCGGGTGGACGTCTACCGCTCCTCCGGCCCCGGCGGGCAATCGGTGAACACCACCGACTCGGCCGTGCGCATCACCCACATCCCCACCGGCATCGTGGTGACCTGCCAGAACGAGAAGTCCCAGATCCAGAACAAGGCCTCGGCGCTGAACGTGCTCCAGTCCAAGCTGCTGGAGAAGAAGCGCCAGGAGGAAAAGGCCGAGATGGATGCCCTTGGCGCCGGCGGCAACGCCAGCTGGGGCAACCAGATGCGCTCCTATGTCCTGCACCCATACCAGATGGTCAAGGACCTGCGCACAGACTTTGAAGTCGGCGACCCGCAGAAGGTCCTCGACGGCGACATCGACGGGTTCTTGGAGGCCGGCATCCGCTGGCGCATGGCGCAGCAGCAGGAGGCTTAGGAGGCATCGGTCCGGGATGCGGTGACGGATGTGGGGCTTCCTGGGGTGGTTCGGCGTGGGTTCCTGACAGATTACGGCAGCCTCTTACATCGACCTGGGGCGATAGGATCCGACTGACAGATTCCGCCGCGATGTGTCTTGGGCGCGCGTTCGCCGACAACCACTACAGCCACACCAGTAACAGGTAAGGTGTGTCGCGTGATCCGATTCGACCATGTGACCAAGGCGTACCCGACGTCGACGCGCCCCGCGCTCGACGACGTCACGCTCGACATCCCCGACGGCGAGTTCGTGTTCCTCATCGGCGCGTCCGGCTCCGGCAAGTCGACCTTCCTGCAGCTTCTCATCCGCGAGGAAAACGTCTCCTCGGGCGACATCTTCTTCAACGACTTCCACGTCAACGCCCTAAACGGCAAGCAGGTGAACAAGCTGCGCCAATCCATCGGCTACGTGTTCCAGGACTTCCGCCTGCTGCAGAACCTAAGCGTCTACGACAACGTCGCGTTCGCGCTCGAGGTCATCGGCAAGCCGAAAAACCGCATCGCCAAGCTCGTCCCCGACGCCCTCGAGCTGGTCGGCCTCGGCGCCAAGGCGAACCGCATGCCACAGGAACTGTCCGGTGGTGAGCAGCAGCGCGTGGCTATTGCGAGAGCTTTCGTCGATAAGCCAAAGCTCATGCTTTGCGACGAACCAACGGGCAACCTCGACCCCGGCACCGCCGACGAAATTATGGCGCTGCTCGCCCGCATTAACCGCATGGGCACCACAGTGATCATGTCCACGCACAACGCGCGAGCGGTGGACGAGATGCGCAAACGCGTGGTGGAGCTGCAGCTGGGCAAGATCGTGCGCGACGAGGAAAACGGCGTGTACGGGGACGTGAGGAGGTAGCCGTGAACTGGGAGTTTATTTTCCGTGAGGGTGTCAAGGGCCTGGGCCGCAACCTCACCATGACCATCGCGCTGATCATCACCACCGCACTGTCGCTGGTGTTGGTGGGCACCGGCGTGCTGATTTCCAAGGCCACCACGCAGACGAAGGACCTGTACCTGGACCGCGTCGAGGTGATGGTGGAGCTGGACGAGGACATCTCCGCGAACGACCAGGACTGTTCCTCGGACCGCTGCAAGCAGGTGCGCGACACCCTGCAGGCGGACGACCGCGTGGAGCAGGTGACCTTCCGCTCCCGCGAGCAGTCCTACGAGCGCTTCAAGGAACTTTTCCAGGATTCCGAGCCGGAGCTGGTGCGCGAGACCGCCCCGGACGCCTTGCCGGCCGCGCTGCACGTGCGCCTGGCGGACCCGACCGACACCTCGCCGCTGGACACAATCCGCTACATGGACCAGGTGGAGGTCATCTCCGACCAGGCGGACACGGTGCGCTCCGCCGCCGGGACACTGAACACGTTCCGTAACGTCGCGTTCGCGGTGGCGGCAGCCCAGGCGCTGGCCGCGGTGTTCTTGATCTCCAACATGGTGCAGCTGGCGGCGTACAACCGCCGCGAGCAGATCGGCATTATGCGCATGGTGGGTGCCTCGCGCTGGTTCACCCAGGCGCCGTTCGTGCTGGAGGCGGTGCTGTCCGTGCTGATCGGCGCGGTGCTGGCCACCGTCGGCGTGTGGGCTGGCAAGCAGCTCATCGTGGACCCGCTGCTGGGCGACCTCTACGCCAACCAGCTTATCGCGCGCGTGCCGGACAGCACCGTGTGGGCGGTCATGCCGCTGGTCGGCATCGTCGCCATGGTGCTCGGCGGGCTGGCCGCGCAGGTGGCGCTTCGCTCTTACGTGCGCAAGTAGTACACTTGGCGCTCTTATGTCCAAGAAGAACAAGAAGCAGAAGCTTTCCAACACCGGTGTGCTTGCCACCAACCGGAAGGCTCGCCATGACTACACCATCTTGGACACCTGGGAGTGCGGGCTGGTGCTGCAGGGCACCGAGATCAAGGCCTTGCGCGAAGGCAAGGTCTCGCTGGTGGAGGCGTTCGCCACCATCGACAACGGCGAGGTCTGGCTGCGCAACATGCACATCCCGGAGTACTCCCGCGGCCACTGGACCAACCACCCGCCGCGCCGCACCCGCAAGCTGCTGCTGCACCGCCGCGAGATCGACTCGCTGGAAGGCAAGGTCCGCGACGGCAACCGCACCCTGATCCCGCTGTCGCTCTACCTCAAGGACGGCCGCGCGAAGGTCGAGCTGGGCCTTGCCCAGGGTAAGCAGGACTACGACAAGCGTCGCGACATCAAGCGTCGCACCGAGGACCGCGAGATCACCCGCGAACTAGGCCGCAAGCTCAAGGGCATCAAGGCCTAATTTCGCTACGGTGGGTGCCTATGAAGAAGGCACTGATTACTGGAGCATCCCGCGGCATCGGCCGCGCCATCGCCGAGGACCTGGGCAAGGACCACCACATTTACGCCGGCGCGTCGAAGGACGCATCCGGCATCGTTTCCGCGCTGCCCAGCGCCGAGCCGTTCGAGGCGGACCTGACCGACACCGACGCGATCTTGGAGGCTGCCTCCAAGATTGAGGAGCTGGACGTGCTCGTGCTCGCCGCCGGCGTGATGGACGGCGGCCCGCTCGAAGAGCTCACCGACGACAAGTGGCGCGAGATGATGGAGGTCAACCTCTTCGCCCCAGTCACGCTCACCCGCGCGTTGCTTCCCGCTTTGCGACGCTCCTCCGGCCTGATCATCACCATCAACTCCGGCGCCGGATTCCACGGCATCGCCGAAAACTCGGCCTACTGCGCGTCCAAGTTCGCGCTGCGTGGGTTTACTGAAGCGCTGGCGCAGGAGGAGGCCGGCAAGGTGCGCGTGACCTCCCTGCACCCGGGCCGCACCGACACCGACATGCTCGCCGGCAGCAACGACCAGCCCAAGATGGCGGCCGACGAGGTGGCCAAGGCTGCGCGTCTCGCCGTCGACGCCGGACCGGGTGCCGTCGTTGAGTTTCTCCGGGTGCGTCCGGCGTTTACGTCGTAAAGCCTCTTGTGCTTTTTGGGGCCCATGCGGTAGAGTTCTTTCTCCTACGTTTCTTCGTAGTTGAAGGGGTCGATTCTGGTTTCGACTTCATCTACTTAGCCAGGGGAAGCGTGCCGGTGCAGGCAGGAGACCACCGTAAGCGTCGCTGTAATTAATAAACGCAGAGAAGAACTCTCAGCGTGACTACGCCCTCGCTGCCTAAATAGAAAGGTCCAGCGACCTGCGTGTCCGTCAGGCCGGGGATGTCCCCGACCCGGTACCTGGCGTCGACTCAGGGGACTTGCCTTCCGGCTCTGTCAGTGGGGCTTTGGAAGGGACACCTTTCACTGACTGGGCCCGTCATCCGGACATGTTCGCCTGATCTGGAGGGTCGATGAGAGACAACGTGCGAACTGCGCACGGAGAAGCCCTGGCGCGGTGATGAAGGACCCGGGTTCAATTCCCGGCGGCTCCACCGAAAAACGGGAAACCCGCTGGCCACACCACGGCCAGCGGGTTTCTTGTTTGTGGGCCTAGTCGGACGGGTAACCGGTGACCGGGCCCTCGGTGTTCGGCTGCCAGCCCAGCGCGGGGGCGACGTGGGTGGCGAAGTTTTCGAGGATCTTCACGTTGACGTCCACGCCCATGCCGGTGGGGATGGTGATCAACAGTGTGTCGGCGGCCATGACGGCAGGGTCGGCCTTGAGCTGCTCGATGAGCTTGTCCGGCTCGGCGGCGTAGGTGCGGCCGAAGGTGGAAGCGCCCACGTCAGGCAGCATGCCCACCTGGTCGGAACCGGAGGCCTGCATGCCAAACATCTGCATATCGGCGCCGTCGACGATGGGGAAGATGGAGCGGGACACGGACACGCGCGGGGACCAGTCGTGGCCCGCCTCCTTCCACGCGGCGCGGTAGCGGCCGATCTGGTCCGCCTGGATTTCGCCGAGGGTCTCGGCGGTGGTCTCAGAGACCAGGGTGGACGACATCAGGTTCAGCCCATCCTTGGCGGTCTGCTCCGCGGAGGTGTGGGTGCCGGAGCCGTAGAAGATGTGCTTGCGCAGTTCGGGCGTCATGGGAAAGACCGGCAGGGCGGAGCCTGGCTGGAACATGTTGGGGTACTGGCGGTCCAGCGGTGCTGCGGTGGCGAACCCGTTGCCGTCCACCGCGGCCATGAAGGTCTCCAGGTGTGCGCGCGCCACGTCCGCGCCGTTGGGGGCTTCGCCCTTGTAGCCGAAGGCCTCCCAACCGCGCTCGGCAACCTCGGGGGCGCCGCGGGAGACACCCAGGGCCACGCGCCCGCCGGAGAGCTGGTACAGGGAGGCGGCCTCTTCGGCAAGGTAGAGCGGGTTTTCGTAGCGCATGTCGATCACGCCCGTGCCCACCTCGATGTGCTTGGTGGTGGCGGCGACCGCGCCGAGCAGCGGCATCGGGGCGGAGGCCTGCGGCACGAAGTGGTGGACGCGGAAGGACGCGTTGTTCACGCCGATCTCGTCGGCTGCCTGGGCGATCTCCAGGTGGATCTTGGCGATCTTCTCCGCGGACGGGCCGCGCTGGCCGCTGAAGGCGTAGTGCCCGAAGCTCAAGAAACCGAAGGCTTTCATTGCTAAACACTCCTTTTGATGACGTATCAACAAGTAGGGTAGTGCTTCATCCGCAGGATGTCACGGTCTCAGGCAGACCGCACCACAAACCCTGAGCAAGTACTCCAGAGGAAGGCCCAAAATGGCGCATACTCCGGAAGGTTTGCTCAGGGTTTGCGGGTTGGGGCGGCGACAGGAACCTTTACGCCTGTGTATATCACTCTCGAAGTTTTAGCTCATAACCTCCGGTGGCATGAACCGCAATGCCATCGCAGCACTCACGGCCACGACCTTCCTGGTCGTCGGCTGCAGCGGCACGCCCGAGGCGGAGCACGTGACGGTGACCGAAACCGTGGAAGTGCCTGAGGCGACCGAGGCGCCAAAAGCTGAGGAAGAGCCGACGAAGCCGGCAAAGCAGGATGCGTCGGGGGAGGCGGAGCACGTCGATAGGCAAGGCGGAATCCCCGACGCCCCGCTGGCGTACCCGGGTGCTGGCGGCTCCGTCCCGGACAACGCGCGGCCGATTAGGACGATCAAGAGCATCGGCGATAGCCCCGTGCAAAACGCGGTGTTTGTCACCCCGTCCGGCAATATCGGCTGCATGATGAACCTGGCCGATGAGCCGATGTTTGACTGCGGCGTGAAGTCCTCCATGGAAAGCGAGCAGTTCGGCATCGGTGAGCTGGGGACTCCGAAGTGGATGATGGAGATCCTCGGTGGCTACCCGCGGGAGCAAACTGAGCCGCCGCTTTACGACGACTCCGTGTGGCCCGCAGGCAGCGAATCCGCTGAAGTTGTGCAGTATGGCGAAGTGGTCAACCATGGCCCGTTCGTGTGCGCTGTGGAGGAAACTGGGGTGACCTGTTGGGATTCTGAAAGTGGCAAGGGGGCGTGGCTGGAGCGCGACGAGGTGGTGTTTTTCTAGGCCGCCCTAGTGCGCGCTGGCCGTTGGGTGAAAAGAGCGTCCAGGTTGCGTAAAAGCTTCGTAGAGGCCCTTGAATGCTGAGAAAAGGCAAGTAGGTTGGCGTGCATGACCTCCAAGATGAGAAAGACGTTGTCCGCAGTGACCGCTCTCGCCGCCCTCGCCGGCGGCTTTTTCGGTGCGGGTACTGCAAACGCGCAGATGTCCTCCAACGGGCCTGCCGACCTTGAAGGCCTGACGCAGATGGGCTGGTCTGCCTTTAGCGGTTCCGTGATTAACAAGGGCGGTACACACATGCTGCTGAAGAACCTGCCGGAGGGGGCGAAGCCGCTGCCGGCGGATCAGGCGAAGGCTGCTCTGCAGGGGCCGCTTCCGGTGAAGGGCGACGCTTCCATGACGGTCACCTTCGGGCCGGACGGTAAGCTGTCCTTCTTCGACGGCTGCAACGCCGGCAGCGCCGGGTACTCCATTGACAGCAGCGGAGCGGTCAAGGTCGGGACCATCGGCGAGACGCAGCGCCTGTGCGACCCGACCAAGATGAATAAGGCGGATGAGCTGAAGTCCATCCTGCGCTCGAACCCGTCGGTGTACCGCATTGACAGCGAAACCGTCGCCTTGGCGTCCCAGGGCAAGGCCATCGAGTTCTCAAAGGCGGCTGCGAACTAATCGACGTCGCTTCGCCTCCCCGCTGCTCCCGTCTGGGCAGCGGGGTTGTGGTTTTTCTGGGAAACCATGGGGTGTGTCAAAACTATGAGCTGCGTCAATACAAGTTTGGAGTTGCGTTGAAGTTCCGTTGAGCCCCTTGTTTGCCGGAAATCGCTCGGTAGCGTGTGGGCCATGGTTACTTCAACCAAGACCCTAAGGAAGTTGTCCACCGCAACCGCAGCAGTCGCCCTCACGGGCGGTCTCCTCGGAGTCGGAAATGCCGACGCCCAGGAGCGGGCTCAGGAGCAGAACGAAGCCTCCAGCATCGACCAGTTCGTGCAGATGAGCTCGAACCTGTTCGGCGACCTCGGCGGGAACCCAGCACCGGCCCCGGCGCCGGAGAACCCGGCGGGCTCCGAGCTGATCCAGCAGATCCCGGAAGGTGCAGACCATCTCACGGATGATCGCCTCGCCGCTGCGCTGGACACCACCCTGCAGGCAAAGAAGAACACCGCCATCACCCTGGACTTCCGCGAGAACGGTGTGCTCCACCTCAACGACGGCTGCAACTCCGGCACCGCGAAGTACCAGATCGACAACACCGGCGCACTGCACCTCAGCGACTTCACCGAGACCAAGATGGCGTGCGAGCCCGGTGCGCAGAAGGACGCCGACGACCTGAAGATGGTTCTGCAGGCCAACCCGCAGCTGTTCCAGCTCGACGCGTCCACCCTGTTCCTGTCGGGCCAGGGCCACGGCATTGAGCTTCAGAAGATGCACGGTCGCGATTATCAGTAACCTGCTCGAGCGACGTGAAAGCCCCGGACCGTAGGCGCGGTCCGGGGCTTTTATGCTGCGTCTGGGGAGAGGGGGTGGAGGGGTGGTTTGGCGCCGAAGTATGGTTAGCCTAATATGGGTCAGGTAACCCTTACCTTACGAACTGAATGGAAGGACGACCGTGACCCGTTTCTCGCGTACCTCTCTCATTGCTCTCGCAGCCGCCGGCGCCCTCACGCTGGGCGCGTGCTCCACCTCGGAATCTGGCACGGAGTCTGCCACTGAATCCGCCGCTGGTTCGGAAACGGCGGCGACCGAAGGGGCGTCTCAAAGCAATGATGCTTCCGACGGCACCGTGACCGTCACCGACAACTACGGCGAGAAGACCGTGCCCACCCCGCCGAAGCGGGTGGTCGCTCTGGACAACCGCTCCTTCGAGCTTCTGGATTCCTGGGGGATTAAGCCCGTCGCCGCGGCGCGTCAGCTTGTGCCCAACTCGATTCCTGGGATCGCGGACAACGAGGACATCATCGACATCGGCAACCACCGCGAGCCCAACCTGGAGGCCATCGTTGCCGCCGACCCGGACGTGATTGTTTCCGGCCAGCGCTTCGAGCAGTTCGACCAGGACATTGAAAAGCTGGTCCCGGACGCCACGCTGTTGGACTTCGAGCCGCGCGAGGGCGAGCCGTTCGACCGCGAGCTGATCCGCCAGACCCTGGAGCTGGGCGACGTCTTTGGCAAGCAGGCCGAGGCTGAGCAGGCAGTCCAGGAATTCACCGAGGCTGTCCAGCGCGCCCGCAACGCCTACGACCCGGAGCAGAAGGTCATGGCGCTCAACGTCTCCGGCGGTGAAATCGGCTACGTCGCCCCGGGCGTGGGCCGCGTGTGGGGCCCGCTGTTCGACCTCATCGGCTTCACCCCGGCGCTTGAGGTGGACAACGCCTCCGACGACCACCAAGGCGACGACATCTCCGTCGAGGCCATCGCCAGCGCCAACCCGGACTGGCTACTCGTGCTGGACCGCGACGCGGGCGTGAAGTCCATCACCGACTCCCCGGAAGCGCTGTCCGTGATCAACGACTCCGCGCCCCTGAAGAACGTCACCGCAGTGAAGGACGGCCACGTCTACGTCGCCCCGGCGGACACCTACACCAACGAGTCCATCTACACCTACACCGAGATTCTCAACCAGATCTCCGAGCAGCTCGAGGCAGGCAAGTAGTCTGTCTCCGATGACTGATACAACGACCACCACCCGTCCCAAGCTTCTGGACTGGAAGCTCGGGGCGGGTGTCGTCCTTGTTTTAGCCCTCCTCGCCGCGTCGCTGATGGTGGGTCAGTACGACATCCTGGGCACCGAGGACGGCTGGGAAATGTTCCGCGCCACCCGCGTGCCGCGCACGATCGCGCTGGTACTCGCGGGTGCGGCGATGGCGATGAGCGGGCTGATCATGCAGATGATCACCCAGAACCGATTCGTCGAACCCACCACCACCGGCACCACCGAATGGGCCGGGCTGGGGCTGCTCGCGTCGTTTCTGCTGTTCCCGGACGGCTCCGTGATGACACGCATGCTGCTCGCCGTCGGCGCAGCCTTCATTGGCACCATGGTGTTCTTCGCGTTCCTGCGGCGCGTGACGTTGCGTTCCAGCCTGGTGGTGCCCATCGTTGGCATCATGCTCGGCGCGGTGGTTAGCGCGGTGTCGACCTTCATCGCGCTGCAGACTGACCTGTTGCAGTCGCTCGGGGTCTGGTTCGCCGGTTCGTTCACCAGCGTTATCGCCGGCCAGTACGAGATCCTCTGGGTCGTGCTACTCGTGGTTATTGCCGTGTTCTTCTACGCCGACCGTCTCACCGCCGCTGGTTTGGGCGAGGACATCGCCACCAACATCGGCCTGAACTACAACCGCATCGTGCTCGCGGGCACCAGCCTCGTCGCGGTGGCCACTGGCGTGGTCACGGTTGTCGTGGGCAACCTCCCATTCCTCGGGCTCATCGTCCCCAACATCGTGAGCATGCTGCGTGGCGACGACCTCCGGTCCAACCTGCCTTGGGTCTGCCTCACCGGCATCGGGGTGGTGACGTTGTGTGACCTGCTCGGACGCATCGTCATCGCGCCGTTCGAGATGCCGGTGTCCGTGATCCTCGGCGTGGTTGGCGCCGCCGTCTTCATCGCCCTGATTGTCAGGAGGGGCCGGAATGCGTGAGGTCGGGGCGTTCCAGACGTCGCAAAGCAAGAGGCGCTACTGGCTAGTCGTAGGCGCGCTGGTGGTGGCCGCGTTGCTGTTCACCGCGGGCCTTTTGTCCTGGGGTAACCCCATGGACTTTGGCACCCGCGGCTACTGGCTGATCGCGCAGCGCCGCCTGAACTCCGTCATTGCCATGGCGATGGTGGCGCTCTGCCAGGCCGTGGCCACGGTGGCGTTCCAAACGGTGACGAACAACCGCATCATCACCCCGTCCATCATGGGGTTCGAGTCGCTGTACGTGGCCATTCATACCTCAACCGTGTACTTCCTCGGCGCAGCCGGGCTGAATAACGCCCGTACGCTGGAGATGTTTGTGATCCAGCTCGTGCTCATGGTGGGGCTGAGCCTGATCCTGTACACGTGGCTGCTCGCCGGCGACAACCCGAACATGCACGCCATGCTGCTCGTCGGCATCGTGCTCGGAGGGGGACTGGGCAGCGTATCGACGTTCATGCAGCGCCTGCTCACGCCCAGCGAGTTTGACGTCCTCACCGCCCGGTTGTTCGGCTCGGTGAACAACGCGGACCCGGCCTACTACCCGCTGGCAGTGCCGTTGGTGCTGGTGGCTGCCGGGTTGATGTACGTGAACTCGCGCCGGCTCAACGTGCTCGGCCTCGGCCGCGACGTGGCGGTGAACCTGGGCGTGAACCACAAAAAGCACGCGGTGTTCACGCTGGTGCTGGTCTCGGTGCTAATGGCGGTCTCCACCGCGCTGGTCGGGCCGATGACCTTCCTCGGGTTCCTGGTGGCCACGCTTGCGTACCAGTTCGCGGACACCTACGACCACCGTTACGTGTTCCCCATGGCGGCGCTGCTCGGCTATTGCATTCTGGCGGGCGCGTACTTCGTCATGAACCACATCTTCTACGCCCAGGGCGTCGTCTCCATCATCATCGAGCTGGTCGGCGGCCTGACGTTCCTCATCGTTGTCCTACGGAAGGGGAGACTGTGATCGAGCTCAACGAGGTGAGCAAGGCCTACGGCGACGACACCGCCATCGGGCCGGTCTCACTTAACATCCCGGCCGGCGGCATCACCGCCTTGGTGGGGCCGAATGGCGCCGGCAAGTCGACACTTCTGACCATGATCGGCCGGCTGCTGGCGCTGGATTCCGGTTCCGTGCGCATCGGGCAGATGGACGTATCCTCCACAAACCCGAAGGAGCTGGCCAAAGTGGTCTCCATCCTGCGGCAGGAAAACCACTTTGTCACTCGCCTGACCGTGCGTCAGCTCGTCGGCTTCGGCCGCTTCCCGTACTCGGGCGGGCGGCTGACCGAGAAGGACGAAGAGATCATCTCCCGCTACATCGACTTCTTCGGGCTGCGCGACCTCGAGCACCGCTATTTGGACCAGCTTTCCGGTGGTCAGCGTCAGCGCGCATATGTGGCCATGGTGCTTTGCCAGGAGACGGACTACGTGCTTCTCGACGAGCCCCTGAACAACCTGGACATCTCCCACTCCGTGGAGATGATGCAGCACCTGCATTCCGCAGCCCGCGAGTTTGGCCGGACCATCGTGATCGTGCTGCATGACATCAACTTCGCGGCCCGCTACGCGGACTACATCTGCGCTGCCAAGGACGGGCAGGTCTTTGCCTTCGGCACGGTGGAGGAGATCATGCGCGACGATTTGCTCACCGAAATTTTCAATACCCCGGTGCAGGTGATTGAAGGTCCGCATGGGCCGATTGCTGCGTACCACTAAACCAGCGATGACCTGCTGGTTTGTGTGCTGTTTACGTTCGTGGTTATATTTCCATCCGTTGCTTCCGAGCGGTTCGGCCGGTTGGGAGGGACGAGATAATTTGAATAGGGGTTACGTTCTGGTTAACCGGG